>JBKOVT010000166.1:0-9764 GCA_046724035.1 Pseudomonadota bacterium
GGCTGGCTCGACCCGATCGTTGCCGGGGTCATGGGTATCGCGTTTTTCGCGACGGCCTGGATGACCAATCTGCCGTGGCTGCGCTGGATCGCGGTGGCCTGGTGGCTCGGGGAAGTGGCGCTCTTCGCGCTGCGGCATCAGGTCGAGGTTCTGCCGGTATCGGCAGCGCTGATGCTACTGCTGCTCGCCGGCCCCGGCCTTGTGTTGCTGCGGCGGGGCGCGCGCCTCCGGCGATGACGGATTACGACCATGCGGCCATCGATGAACTCCTGCACAGCCGGGTGCGGCTTGCCATCGTCGCCTTTCTCGCGGGCGCCAAGACGGCCGATTTTTCGGCGGTGCGCACCGCGATCAAGACGACCGACGGCAATGCCAGCATCCATCTGCGCAAGCTCGAGGACGCCGGCTATGTCGCGGTTAAAAAGCGCTTCGTCGCACGCCGGCCGCAGACGCTCTATTCGCTCACCGACCGGGGACGCCAGGCGCTCCTCGCCTATGTCACCCACCTCGAAAGCCTGTTGCCGCCGGCGGGCGGGCGATCGAAGGACAAACCGCAATGAGACAAGCCCTCTCGCAGCTCGTCAGCGATTTCCTGTCGGCGCTGTTCTTCCTGTTTGTCTATCTCGCGACCGGGAACCTCATAGCCGCGGCGGCGATCGCCATCGCCGCGGCTTTCGTCCAGCTCGGTTATTTCTGGCAAACCGGCCGGCATATCGAGCCGATGCAGTGGATGAGCTTGGCTCTCGTCATCGTGCTCAGCGGCGCATCGATCCTGACGCAAAGCCCGCGTTTTGTGATGCTGAAGCCCAGCATCGCGCATTTCGCGGTCGCCGCCGTGATGCTGCGGCGCGGCTGGATGATCCGCTATTTGCCGGAGATCGCGCGGCAAAACCTGCCAGAGAACGTGCCAGTGATTGCAGGCTATGCCTGGGCCGCTCTGCTGACAGCGATCGGACTCTCGAATATCGCCATCGCGCTCTACGCCGATTTTGCGACCTGGGCCTGGTTCGTATCGGTCGGTGCGGCCGGCGCAAAGATCGCGGCGTTTTTCTTACAATATGCGGTCTTCCGCATCCTGGTGCGGCGTAACCTGATGAGGAACCGAGCCGCGGCTTCCAAAGGCGTCGCGGTCGCCGGCACTGTCTCGTCCTGAGATTGAATAAGCCGGGGCCCCTTGACCAATCCCGATCGAAGTCCCACTTCTCCCTACATCCGGAAAAATTGAAAGAAAGACGCCGCAGCGGAATCGCTGTCGGGGCGGGCGCGCCTTGCATTCGCGAGGGGGCGCCGCTATAACCCGCGCCTTCAATCGGCGGCAGGCCGCGCCCCCTCTGCAGAGGAGCTAGGGCGCCCTCGGGCATGCCTCGCCGCCGCAACCTCGAACAAGGATTGGAAATGCCCAAGCTGAAGACCAAGAGCGGCGCGAAAAAGCGCTTCGGCCGCACCGCGACCGGCAAGGTCAAGCGCAATTGGGGCAATAAGCGCCATCGGCTGATTAGCAAGTCAAAGCCGGGAAAGCGGTTGCGTCGAGGCACGACGACGCTCGAAAAGGGCGATGCGAACCTCGTTCTGACCTACATGCCTTACTTGCGGGGCTGAGCCATGGCCAGGGTCAAACGCGGCGTCACGGCGCATGCCCGTCACAAAAAGGTTCTGGAGCTTGCCAAGGGCTATCGCGGCCGCAACAGCAGCGCCTACCGCATCGCGCTCGAAAAGGTCGAGAAGGCGCTGCGCTATGCTTATCGCGACCGCCGCAACAAAAAGCGCGATTTCCGCGGGCTGTGGATCCAGCGCATCAATGCGGCTGCCCGCGAGCACGGGCTGACCTATTCGCAATTGATGCATGGGCTGAAACTCGCCGGGCTGGAGCTTGATCGGAAGGTGCTGTCCGACATCGCCATCCGCGAGCCGGAGGCCTTTGCGGCGGTGGTCGGGGAAATCAAGTCGGCGCTCGACGGCGCCCAGGCAAAGGCCGCCTGAGAGATGCGAGGCCTTTGGCTCATTGCGCGATTTACCGGGGCTGGGATGCGCTGAGGCCCCCAGAGAGTTGTTGTGACCGGAGGGGCCGCATGACGGCCCCTTTCTTTTTGGGAATTCGCTGATGGAAGAAGCAGACCGCTTGCGCGACGGGGTCCTCGGCGAGATCAGCCGAGCGGGCTCGCCCGAGGCGCTCGAGGAAATCCGCGTCGCCGCGCTCGGCCGCCGCGGCCGTTTGACCGAATTGATGCGCGGCCTCGGCGCGCTCACGCCCGAGACGCGGCGCGAAGCGGGCGCCGCTCTAAACACCGTCAAGGATGCGATCGCTGCGGCGCTCGCCGAAGCAGGCGAGCGGCTCGGCCGCGCGGCGCGCGCCGCGCAGCTTGCCGGTGAGCGCGCCGATGTGACCTTGCCGGTGCAGACCGGCGAAACCGGGCGCATTCATCCGATCAGCCAGACGGTCGACGAGATCGTCGCGATCTTTGGCGAGATGGGGTTCGTCCTCGCCGAGGGGCCGCATATCGAGGAGGATTTTTACAATTTCACGGCGCTCAACATTCCGCCCGAGCATCCGGCGCGGCAGGAGCACGACACCTTTTATCTCCCACCGCGGCCGGACGGCTCGCGGCTCGTGCTGCGCACCCACACTTCGCCGGTACAGATCCGCACCATGCTGGCGCAGAAACCGCCGATCCGCATCATCGTCCCGGGCCGCACCTTCCGCGCCGATCACGACGCGACGCATTCGCCGATGTTCCATCAGGTCGAGGGGCTCGTCATCGACCGCGCGACGCATATGGGCCATCTGAAAGGCTGCTTGATCGAGTTCTGCCGCGCCTTTTTCGATGTCGAGGATCTGCCGGTCCGCTTTCGGCCGAGCTATTTCCCCTTCACCGAGCCGTCGGCCGAGGTCGATATCGGCTGCTCACGCCGCGGTGGCGAATTAAAGATCGGCGCCGGTGGGGATTGGCTCGAAATTCTCGGCAGCGGCATGGTCCACCCGCAGGTATTGCGCAATTGCGGCATCGACCCGGCCGAGTATCAGGGGTTTGCCTTCGGGATGGGTATCGAGCGTGTCGCGATGCTGAAATACGGCATCCCCGATCTACGTACGATGTACGATTCCGATCTGCGCTGGTTGCGCTATTACGGTTTCCTGCCGCTCGACATTCCGTCACCGGTGCGCGGCCCTCTCGCGGGGAGTATGGCCGGGGGCGCGGCATGAAGACGACGCTGTCCTGGCTCAAATCGCACCTCGTGACCGAGGCGCCGCTCTCGGCGCTGGTCGATCGGCTGACCATGCTCGGCCATGAGGTCGAAAGCATGGAAGACCGCGCCGCATCGCTGGCGGGATTTGTCGTCGCCCGCGTCATTTCGGCCGAGCCGCATCCCAATGCCGATCGTCTGCGCGTCTGCCGTGTCGATGCTGGGAAGGGCGATGTGCAAGTTGTGTGCGGTGCGCCTAACGCGCGCAGCGGTATGAAAGGCGTGTTCGGCGCGGCGGGTGTCGTGATCCCGAAGACCGGCACACAGCTTCAGGAATCGACGATCCGCGGGGTTGCCTCACGCGGCATGCTGATGTCGACGGCAGAGCTGGCGCTCGGCGGGGATCATTCCGGCATTATCGAATTGCCGGCAGACGCGCCGGTCGGCGCCTCTTATGCGAGCCTCGTCGGTCTCGACGATCCGGTTCTCGACATCAAGGTGACGCCGAACCGCGCCGATTGCCTCGGTGTGCGCGGCATTGCCCGCGATCTCGCCGCGGCCGCCATGGGCCAGCTGAAGCCGCTCGATACGACACCGGTTGAGGGTCGCTTCCGCTCGCCGATCGCGATCCATATCGAGGACCGCAAAGCCTGCCCGCTATTTCTCGGCCGGCATATCCGCGGCCTCAAAAACGGTCCGAGCCCGCGCTGGCTGCGCGACCGTCTCGAGGCGATCGGTCTGCGCCCGATCTCTGCATTGGTCGATATCACGAATTTCCTGACCTTCGACGTGAACCGGCCTCTGCATGTGTTTGATGCGGCGAAGATCAGGGGCGATCTGACCGTGCGCTTCGCGCGTCCCGGCGAAAAGCTGCTGGCGCTCAACGGCCGCGAATACGAACTCGATCCGGAGATCACAGCGATTGCCGATGAGAACGGAGTTCAGAGCCTCGGCGGCGTCATCGGCGGCGAGCCGACCGGCTGCACTGAGGCGACGACCGAGGTGTTCGTCGAGGCGGCGCTGTTCGACCCCATCCGCACCGCCGCGACCGGGCGGCGGCTGGAGATCATCAGCGATGCGCGCTACCGCTTTGAGCGCGGCGTCGATCCGGCCTTTGTCGGCCCTGGGCTCGAAATCGCCACGAGGCTGATCCTCGAACTTTGCGGCGGCGAGGCGTCCGATATCGTCGTCGCCGGAGCCGAGCCGGATTGGCATCGCGAATACCGGCTGCGGCCCGAGCGTCTCGCGGGACTCGGCGGATTGCATGTCCCCCCAGACGAGAGCCGTCAAATCCTCGAAGCGCTGGGCTGCTCGATTTCTGAGGCTGCCGAACATGACGGCAGCCTGCGGGTCGAGCCGCCATCTTGGCGCGGCGATATCGTGGGGGAGGCCGACCTCGTCGAGGAGGTATTGCGGGTCAAAGGCTATGACGAGATCCCGGCGGTGCCGTTGCCGCGCGAGACCGTGATCTCGCGCCCCGCGATCGATGCGCGCCGCGGCCGCGCCGAACTCGTGCGCCGCACGCTCGTCACCCGCGGCCTCACCGAGGCGGTGACCTTCTCGTTTATCTCGTCGCGCGTCGCCGAGTTATTCGGCGGCGACAAACCGGAATTGCGTCTCGTCAATCCCATCAGCGCCGATCTCGACACGATGCGCCCGTCCGTCCTGCCGGGTCTTGTCGAAGCGGCGCGGCGCAATGCCGATCGCGGCTTCCCCGATGTGGCGCTGTTCGAGTTGGGCCCCGCCTACCGCGACGACACGCCCGAGGGGCAGCTGACCGTCGCGGCCGGATTGCGCACCGGCCGTCTTGGGCCACGAGATTGGCGGGAGCCGCCGCGCGAACCCGATCTTTACGACGCCAAGGCCGATGCGCTGGCGGCGATCGGCGCAATGGGCGCGCCGATCGACAACATCCAGACCGCGGCCGATCCGCCCGCCTGGTTCCACCCCGGCCGCGCCGGCGTTTTGCGCCTCGGCCCGAGCCTTCTCGGCAATTTCGGCGAGTTGCACCCCGACATTCTCGACGCGTTCGACGTCAAAGGGCCGGTCTCTGCGTTTGAGGTGTTTCTCGACGCCGTGCCGCTGCCGCGAGCCGGGCGGGGGAAGCCGCCGCTGAGACTATCGGTGTTTCAGCCGATCGAGCGCGATTTCGCGTTTATTGTCGATCGCGATCTGCCGGCGGAGACCCTGTTGCGCGCCGCGCGCGGCGTCGACCGCAAGCTTGTCTCGGAGATCCGCCTGTTTGATGTCTACGAAGGCAAGGGTTTGCCGGACGGGAAGAAATCGCTGGCGATCTCCGTCACCCTGCAGCCGCAGGAAGCGACCCTGACCGATGCCGAGATCGACGCCTTCTCGCAGCGCCTCGTCGCGGCGGTCGAAAAAGCGACCGGCGGCACCCTGCGCGGCTGATGGCTAATCCCGGGCGATGTTATAGACCGCGACGGCCTGGCTGAGCCCTTTCAGGGCGAGATCGCCGATCTCTTCCAGCGGCGCGATCCCTTCGGCGGCGGCGGCGAGCCGCTGACTGATCAGGATCTGACCGTCCTTGGCTTCGGCGCAGAGCCGTGCCGCGAGATTGCAGACCGTGCCGATCGCGGTATAGCCGATCCGCTCGGCGAACCCGATCTGGCCCAAGGTCGCGTATCCCTGCGCGATGCCCAGGCCAAAGCCGATCTGGCGGCCGCGCTTTTTCCAGTCCGTCTGCAACTCCAGCAGTGCCTCGCGCATATCAATCGCCATGCGCACGGCGCGCTCGGCGGCATCGGGGCAGGGCAGGGGGTCGTTGAAGAACACCATGATGCCGTCGCCGGAGAAATGGTCGAGCGTGCCTTCCGAGCGCGTGACGATGGGCCCGACCGCGGCATGGTATGCGTTCAACAGGTCGAGCAGCTCTTCGGGCTCAGCGGTTTCGGCAAAGGCCGTGTAGCCGCGAAGATCGCCGAATACGACGACGATGTCGCGGCGGTGACTTTGCAGCACGCTGTCCTCGCCCCGCGCGATGATGAGTTCGGCGAGCTGCGGCGCGAGAAAGCGCTTGAGCGCCCCCATGCGCTCGATTTGCCCGAGCTGGCCTTGCACCCGGGCCTCCAGCTCGGTGTTCCATAGCGCGAGTTCGCCCGCCTGGTCTTCGAGCCGGCGCGCCTGCTCCTGGACGGTGTCGTGCAATGCCTTGATGCGCAGCATCGCGCGCACCCGAGCCATCAGCGCCGCCTGGTCAACCGGCTTCGTCAGATAATCGTCGCCGCCGGCTTCGAGCCCGGCGATGACGTCCTTCGCATCGGCCCGCGCGGTGACGAGGATGACCGGCGTGAAGGGCAGCGCGGTGTCGGCCTTCAGTTGTTTGACCGTGGCGATGCCGTCGAGCTTTGGCATCATAATGTCGAGGAGCACGAGATCGGGCAGCTTGTCGCGGATGATCGCCAGCGCCATTTCGCCATCACCGGCGGTGATCACCTCGTAGCCCTGGCTTTCGAGCCGCATCTGCAGGATGTCGACATTATCCGGCACGTCGTCGACGACGAGGATCAGCGGCGGCTCACGCACAGGGCTTCACCGCAAGCTCACGGCAGGAATTCGCGCACCTTGGCAAGCAGCTGGCGCGGGCTGAAGGGCTTTGCGACGTACCCGTCGCAGCCCGCGGCGCGCGTCTTGGCCTCATCACCCGATAACGCGTAGGACGTAACCGCGATGATCGGCACCTTCGCCAGCTCCGGCAGCATGCGGATGCGCCGCGTCGCTTCATACCCGTCGATGCCCGGCAATTGGATGTCCATCAGGATGAGATCGGGCTTCTCGCGCTCTGCCGTCGCGACCCCCTCGATGCCGTCCACCGCCTCGATCAGCTCGTAGCCGGCGCTTGTCAGCAGGTCGCGGATGATCTGCCGGTTATCCTCGGTGTCCTCGATGACGAGAATGCGCTGTGTCATGCCGCCCCCATCAATTCACCGGTCAGTTCGTCGGCCGCGAGCTCGACACGGATCGGTAGCGTCACGCGGAACGTCGCGCCATGCCCCAGCTCCGATTCGACCGCGATCGAGCCGCCCTGCATCTCGACCATGCGCTTCGAGATCGCGAGGCCCAGCCCGGTGCCGCCCTTCTTGCGCGTGTTCGAATTATCGACCTGCTGAAATTCGCCAAAGATCTTGTCCTGATCCTCGGCCGCGATGCCGGGGCCGGTATCGCGCACGGTCAGTACGAACTGCCCGTTCTCGGCCCGAGCGCCGATCGCGACCTCGCCCTGATCGGTGAATTTGAGGGCGTTGCCGACCAGGTTCATCAGCACCTGCGACAGCCGCCGCGCATCGCCATGCCCGGTCGGCAGGCCGGGCGCGACGGTCGCGCTCATCTTGAGGCCCTTCGTGCTGGCGAGCGCCTCGGTCGCGGTGACCACCGACTGCACGACGTCCGGCAACGCGTAATCCTCGAAGGTCAAGACCAGCTGGCCGGCCTCGATTTTCGACAGATCGAGCACATCGTTGATCAGCGCGAGGAGGTGCTTGCCATTGTTCTGCACGCGCTCGAGCACCCCCATCGCCCTCTCCGGGACCGCACCATAGATGCCGTCGACGAGCAGCTCGGCGTATCCGAGGATCGCGTTCAAAGGCGTGCGCAGTTCGTGGCTCATATTGGCGAGAAACTGCGATTTATGCTGGCTCGCCAGCGCCAATTGCTGGCTCTTATCGGCGATTTCCGCGAACAATCGCGCGTTCTGGATCGCCAATACCGATTGCGCCGCCAAGGTCTGCATGAGGCGCACGGCCGCTTCGGGGAACTCGCCCGGCCGGCGCCGCTGCAACAGCAAGGCCCCAAAAATCTGGTCGGCGCCGACCAGCGGCACGATCAGCACCGAGCGGTATCCGGCCGCCAAGGTCGCGTCGCGCAGGACGTTGCTCGGGCGCTCGCCGAGATCGGCGATCTGCGCCGGCGCGCGGTGCGTGACGGCCTCGCCCATCAAGGTCATGTTTTCGTCGATGCGCATGCCGCGGACCTGCGCGACCAGGCCGGCATCCCAGCCGACCGCCTCGACAAGCCGGAAGGCATGCCGTCCCTGGCTATAGCGGAAGATGACGCCGGCATCCGCTCCGGTCAGCCCGACCGAGCGGTTCAGGATTGTCGACAGCACCTCGCCGACATCCAAGGTCGAGCTGACCTCCTGCCCGACCTCAGCGAGCGCCTTCAATTCCTCGACCGAGCGCGCCAGCTCGTTGGTGCGCTCGCGCAATTCGCCGAGCAGGCGCGCATTCTCCATCGCGATGACCGCCTGATCGGCGAAGGTTCGCACCAGCTCGATTTCCTTCTCGGTGTACGCCTCCACGCGTCGGCGCGCGAGACCGATGACCCCGATCGGTATGCCATCGCGCAATAGCGGCACGCCAAGCATCGTATGCACGCCGCCGATGCGCGCGTCTTCCTTGGCCTCGTAGAGCGGGTCGGTCCAGGCATCGAGGATATGCACGGTTCGGGCGTCGAGAGCGGCGCGGCCGACCAGGGTTCCGACACCCGGCCGGATGCGGATTTCGCGCTCGATGCGCTCGTATTCGGACGCCAGCGAGTCCCCCGCGGCCCACCGGTATTCGCCGTCGACATTGCGGTAGATGACGGCCTGATCGGCGCGGCACAGCCGAATGGCGGTCGACACGACGGTCTGCAACACCGGCTCTAGGTCAAAGACCGAGCCGCTGATGACCCTGAGCACATCGCTGGTCGCGGTCTGGTATTCGAGCGATTCTTGCAGGTCGCGCGTGCGCTCGCGCGTCTCGGTCAAGAGCCGCGCGTTTTCCATCGCAATGACGGCCTGCGCCGCGAAGTTCTGCAAGAGCGCGATCTGCTTGTCCGAAAATGGCCGCACCTGCTGCCGGAACACCGTTATCGAGCCGAGCAGCTTGTCGTCTTTGTTGAGAGGCACCGTGAGCCAGGTCCGGGCGCCCGCGAGATCAATCAGCGCCCGCTGAGCGGCGTCACCTCTTTTGTAGGCTTCCTCCGTCTGGCCCTCGATGATGTGAACGAAAGCTTCGCCTGCCAGGAGTCGGTGCGGCCCAGTGCCGGGCCCAAAGGCGATTTTATGGCCGGGCTTGGCAAATTCGGCGAAGGCTTCCGGTACGTTTCGCACGGCGACGTTCTCGAAATGCTCGCCGTCATAGGTGAGCATCGTACCGAACGCCGCATCGCAAAGCCGCGTTGCCTTTTCGAGCATCGCGTCGAATACCGGCGCGAGGTCGCCGGGCGACGAATTGATGACCCCCAGAACCTCGGCCGTGGCGGTCTGCTGTTCGAGCGCTTCGCGCGTCTCGGTGATGAGGCGCGCGTTCTCCATCGCGATGACCGCCTGCGCCGCGAAGTTCTGCAATAGCGCGATCTGCTTCTCCGAAAACGGGCGCACCTCGGTTCGATGCGCAGTGATATAGCCGAGCAGAGCGCCATCCTTGCGCAGCGGGATGATCAGTATTGTCCGGGCGCGGGCCAGCTCGACGGCGGCCCGGCCGATCCGGTCATCCGGAGCGTATGTCAGGGCCGCCATATCCGGGATGTGGATCAGCGCCTCGCCCGCGAGCAGTCGCCGCCCGACATCGAGGCCGGGCTGG
>JBKOVT010000042.1:0-31665 GCA_046724035.1 Pseudomonadota bacterium
ACGGTCTTCACCGCCGCGTCGAAGCCGTCCTTCCCGAACTGGCGATTCCTGATGTCCTCGAAAGTTTCGCCCATCTCGCGCAGCTGCTTGTCGGAGAGCGCCTCGCGCCAGGCCGGGAAGACGATCGTGTCTTCGCGCGCCGCATGGTTGGCGTACATGACGGCGTAGCTGTCGAGGGCGCGGGCCATCACCTCGGCATCGCCCGTCGTGCCCTTGCCCGTCACCGTCCGAATGTATTCGGTGATCTCGCGGCCGCGGTCGTGCTGCATGACAAGCGTATTGTCCAGCGCCGCCGCCGGGCTCTCGGCCTTGCGGAGGGTCGGAAATACATAGGCTTGCTCGAGCATGCGCTCATGGAAATTTTCGCCGAAATCGCGAAACAGCTGCGCGACTTGCCGCAGCAGCTTCGGATCGAGCTTGCCGCCGCCGCGCAATTGCGCCGCGGTCTGGCGATAGACCAGGAGTACGCGCCGGAGCACGCCGTGCTGGCGCATCAATTCCTCGATCGCGCCGACCTTCTTTTCCGGGGGCGGCGGTGGCGCTTTTGGTTCTTTCCTGGCGGCGAGAGCGGCGCCCGCGCTGCCGGCCACGAGAACGATGCCGGAAAGGCCGGCGAAAAGGCGGCGCCGGCTGGCATCGGGCAAATCGATCATAACCCCCTCATTCGCGCAAAATGCCGGTCTCGTTCTTAGACCGAAATCGATATCAGTACCTTAACGCTCGCTAACCCTATGCGGCAGCGCGCGGCCGTCCATGTCGTCATGATCCATGTGCAGATGCCGCAAGACAGTCGGCGCGATATCGACGAGCGAACTCGGCTGCCGGCGCTCGCCCCGCTCAAAGCCGCCGCCCTCGACGATCAGAAATGGCCGCTGCTCGTGCGGGCCGAGCCCGCCATGCTGGCCAAAGCCGATCTTGCTCTCATTGTCCGAGGGGTCCTGCACAATCGGCGCATAACCGGCGACGCCGTGCGGGTTTTCCCGGTCTTCGGCGGCGAGCGAGACGGCGATCTGCATTGGTGTGTCGGTGGGCAAACCGGCATCGGCCAGCCGCTCGCCGGCAAACATCTCGCCGACCCAGTTCTCGCCGGCGAGAAAGCGCGCGACCCGGCCGACCAATTCGCCCGCGGGATCGGCGAAATAGAGGGTGGCCGCGGTGCCGTTCGGCGCAACGACGAGCTCGCGCGACTCGCGGCTGTCTTTTAGCCCGGCGGCGATCAGCAGCTCGGTCAGATCGATCGAATCGGCGACCGTCTCCATGCCGTGATCGGAGCCGGTCACAAAGAGGATGTCCTCGCCGGTCGAGTCGAGCCGCCGCACGGTCTCGAACACCTGTTTGACGAGCGTGTCGGCGCCGGCGATCGCGGCCAGATGCTGCGGCGAGCCGAGCGGCGCATGATGGCCGGTATAGTCGGGCTCGGACAGCCACAGGATCGCGACGGACGGGGCGCGCTCTTCGAGGACATCGCTGCAGAAGCGCTCGGTCATCGCGCGGTCGCCGGCGATCCCCTTGGTGAGACCGGCGCTTGCCGGATCCTCGATCGCGACGCGACCCGGGCCGAAGCTGCCGGCCGAATGATGTACCCAGCCATGGCCGTCCGGGTCTTGGAAATAGGCCGCGCCCGGCGAGACATTGGCGCAGGAGACCGAACTCTCGCCATGCCAGCGCAATCGCTCGGCCAGGGTCGGGACGTGCAAGGTGCGGCCCGTCGCGCGCCGTATGCGGTCGCGAAAATCGGGCGCGCCCGCCGAGCGGCAAATGAGCCCCTCCCCCTCATCGAGCGCCATCGTGTTGCCGAGGAGGCCGTGCCGCGCCGGGCGGCAGCCGGTCGCGATCGAGGCGGCGCTGGCGCGAGTCGTCGACGGGAAGACGCTGCGGTGCGCGGCGAAGGCGGCGGCGCGCTCGCGGAGCTCGCTCAGAAACGGCGCCGTCTCGGGCATGATCAGATCCGCGCGCAAACTATCGCAGATGACGATGACCGCCCGCGGCGCTCCGCCGCTCTTTATGGCATGGGTCTTGATGGCACGGGTCTTCATGGCACGACCCCGTTCAAGGCGGTGTCGAAGATATCGAAATTCCGCAGCTTGCGGGACTCGGCAATCGCGCGAAAGGCGTCGTTGAGCGGGCGCGACAGCAGAAACGGCACGCGCTGCTCGAAGCAGCCGCCATGCGAGCGCAGGCGATGGCCGGCGAGACCGGAGAGATCGTGCTCGGCGGCTGTCGCGCCAATGACCGTATTGCGGTCGCCGGTCACGACGAGATCGGCTTCGCGGTTATAGGGCAATTCGAACTCGGCGCAGGCTTCCTCCCGCGTCAATACCCGGTCGATGCCGGGCAGCGCGCGCATCGTGTCGAGCATCGTCGCGACGGGCGTGCCGTCCCGGCGGTAGACCCGCACAAACGAGCCCAAAGCGCCGTGATGGCGCACGAACGGATCGGTGATCGGGCAGATGACGCGCACGGCGCGGTAGCCGAAATGCGCGTTCAGCAGGTCTTCGAGATAGAGGACATGCGGGCGGCCATCCTCGAGCGCCTTGTCGTTCATGCCGTGATCGGCGGTGACGGCGACGACGGAGCCCAGTTCGGCGAGCCGCGCGAGGCGCTCGTCCAACGCCTCGTGAAAGGCGAGTGCCTCGGGCTCGTCGGGCGCGTGGCCGTGCTGCACGTAATCGGACAGCGACAAATACAGTAACTGCGCGCGATCCTGTTCGACGAGGCGGATCCCGGCATCGAGCACGAACAGCGACAGATCGGCCGAATACATATCGGGCTTCGCGCGCCCTACCAGCGTCTCGACCTCGGCGATGCCGTGCTGCTCCTTGGTGCAGCAATCCGCGTGCTCGGAGGAAAAGCAGATGGCGCCCTCCCCAATGCGTAGGCCGCGGCCGAGCATCGCCCGCAACTTGTCTTTGGCGGTGATCGCCGCGACCGGCACGCCCGCTCGCGACATCAGCGCCAGGATCGTGTCGCTGCGCAGCATCGCGGGATCGTTCATCATGATCTCGCGGCCGGTCTCGCGATCGAGCGCAAAATTGCCCGAGATGCCGTGCACCGAAGGCGGCGTGCCGGTCACGATCGACATGTTGTTGGGATTTGTGAAGGTCGGCATCGCCGCATCGGCGATCGTGCAGAACCCATGCTGGCGCCATGCCGCCATCGTCGGCAACACGCCGGCGTCGAGCCCGGCATCGAGATAGGCCGGATCGAAGCCGTCGGCGCAGATGACGACCGTCGGCCGCTCCGGCAACCGATATTCCCGCCCATTCAGTTCGACCGACCTCATCTGCGCGTCCATTGGATCTGCGCCGCGCGTCCTTCGAGACGCCCGCAGCGCGGGCTCCTCAGGATGGGGTTCTTTCTAAATGCCATCAAAATTTTACCTCATCCTGAGGAGGCGCGAAGCGCCGTCTCGAAGGACGCAAGGTCGCGCCTGCAGCTTTGCTCAAAACGTGGCGCCGGATTGGAGCCAGGCGCTCACGATCTCCTCGCCGGTCGCGAACCACACGCCATCATGCGAGGCGATATAGCCGATCGCCTCGTCGAGGCCGGCGATGCGATGCGGCACGCCGATCAGATAGGGATGCAGGCAGATCGCCATGACGCGGCCGGACTGCGCGCCCTCGGCGTAAAGCGTATCGAACTGGCGTTTGATCGCCGCGACGAACTGGTCGATCGTGCCGTTGCGCGTATAGAGAAACGGCGAATCATTGATCTCGTAGGAATAGGGGATCGAGACAAGCCGCTTGCCGTCGCCGATATCCATGAAAAACGGCTGATCGTCGCTAACCCAATCCGCGACATACTGCACGCCCTCATCGGCGAGGTAGTCGAGCGTATGCCAGGTCTCGGCGAGCCCCGCGCCGAGCCAGCCCCGCGGCTTTTTGCCGGACAATCCCGCGATCTTCGATAGCGTGCGGCCAATCGATTGCCGCTCCTCCTCCGGTTCCATCTGGTTGAGCCACAGGGAATTGGTTTCGTTATGGCCGAGGATCTCCCAGCCCAGCTCGACCGCGGCTTTGACGATCTGCGGATGGTGATCGCAAATGTCGCTGTTCAAGGTCGGGCTGGCGCGGACGCCGTATTTCTGCAGCACATCCATGATGCGCCAGATGCCGACGCGGTTGCCGTAATCGCGCTGCGCCCAGGCGCGCACCGACGGCACCGGCGCCTGGCTCGTGTAGGGGCTCCCCGGGATGCCGCGGCTCAGCGGGAAGAATTCGATGTTCGGGATGATCCAGACGGCGAGCCGGGCGCCGTTGGGCCATTTGAGCGTTGGCCGGTCATTGATCGGGGTATAGGGGAACGGGCCGTAATCGCGCGGTTCCATCGGGGCCCTCCTCGCGGCAGGATCATCATTGGTCCTCGGGACCCAGAATTATAGTCGGATTGCGAGGTGCGCGTGAGAGCCGGCGATCAGGTCAGCCTGCAATGGTACCGGTTCGAGGAGCTGGGTCCGGCGTTGCTGTACGAGCTGCTGCGCTTTCGGCAAGCGATCTTTGTCGTCGAGCAAAGCTGCGCCTATCCCGATCTCGACGGGCTCGACCAGGGCGCGCAGCATCTGCTGCTGCGGATAGATGGCGCGCTCGCCGGCTGTCTGCGATTGATCCCGTTTGCCGAGGAGAAGCGCATCAAGATCGGCCGCGTCGCGGTCGCCGAAACCGCACGCGGGCAAGGCCTCGCACGCGCGCTGATGCGGGAAGCGCTTGCGCGCTGCCGCCGCGACTACCCGGACCATGCCGTGAGGCTGAGCGGCCAGACCTATCTCGCTCCGTTCTATGAGAGCCTCGGCTTTCTTGTGACCTCCGCGCCCTACGACGATTACGGCATCCCGCACGTCGATATGGTTTTGCGCCCCAATTCCGGTCATTCCGGGACGGCCGAAGGCCGGGTCCGGAATCCATGAACACGGACGAGAGCATGCTTGGCTCGGTCGTCGAGCATGCTTGGCGAGCCCCGTGTTCTTGGATTCCGGGCTCGCCGCGCGGCGGCGCCCCGGAATGACGGCAGAGCCTTCGCGACACGCACGTATTCGGCCGGCCTGGGTCGTGCTCGGCGGCGCCTTTGGCGCGTTCACCTTGAGCGCCGCGCTGATGCACTCCTACCCGGTTTACCTCGTCGCCTTTATCGCCGATTTCGGCTGGAGCCGCGCCGAGACCTCGATCGCCTATTCAGTGTCGCAACTGGTCGGCGGCGCCAGCTCGCCGCTGGTCGGCTACCTCGTCGACCGCCTGGGATCGCGCCGGCTGTTGCTGCTCGGCGGCGGGCTGCTCGTCGCGGGCCTTCTCGGCAGCGCCTTCGTCACCACGCTGTGGCAGATCGTATTGCTCTACGGCATCGTCATGACATTTGGCGCCAATTGCCTGGGGCTCGTTGTCTTTGTGCCGATGCTGTCGCGCTATTTTGTGCGGCGGCGCGGCATGGCGATCTCGATCGTGCAATCGGCGAACGGCATCGCGCGCGGTCTCTCGGCGCCCCTCGTGCAGTTGCTGATTTCGCTGATCGGCTGGCGCAGCACCTATCTCGTGCAGGCCGGGATGATGGGCGCCTTGGTGTTACCGCTGGCGTCGCTGTTCCGCCGCGCCGAGGCCCCTCCTCCGCCACCGCAAATGCAGGACGGTGCGGTGCCGAACGAGACGCAAGCCGCCGACCCGGAGCCCCTCGGGCGCGGCTGGACATTGCGCGAGGCGATGCGCACGCCGCATTTCTGGCTGCTCTTTCTCGTTTATCTCTGCACCGGGCTCGGCAGCTTTTTTGTGTCGTTGCACCAGCTTGCCTTCGCCGCCGATATTGGCTTCGACAAGCTCTATGCCGCCGAAGTGCTCGGCATGGGTGCGTTTCTCGCGGTGCCCGGCATCGTCGTGACCGGCACCTTGTCCGATTACATCGGGCGCGAATGGTCGGCGATCCTCGCTTACGGGTTTTCGATCATCGGCGTCGTCTTTGCGCTGATGATCACGAGCCCCGACCAGCATCTGCTGTTATGGCTGCACGCCTGTTTTTTCGGGCTGACCTGGGGTGCGCGCGGCCCGGCGATCACCGCCAAGACCGCCGATCTTTTCCCAGGGCGTCAGCTCGGCACGATCCTCGGGGTCATCACGATCGGCAGCGGCGTCGGGTCGGCGGTCGGATCGTGGGGCGCGGGTTGGATCTACGATCTGTCCGGCAGCTACCGCGTCGCCTTTATCGCCTCGATCGTGTCCTACGCGGCCGGTGTCGTCGCGTTCTGGGCCCTCCGCCGCCCGCCGGACAATCGTGTCATTGCGAGGAGCGGAGCGACGACGCAATCCCCAGCGGATTGAGCAAACCCGCAAGCAGATTGCTTCCCCGCGTGTCAAGCCCGCGGGTCGCAATGACAGCTCTGTAGAATATCTTTTTAGAGCGGCTTTTTCACCAGCGCCTCGATCGCGATGCCGCGGTGATCCTCGATCGTGCGGATCGAGTTTCGCTGCATCTCGGGAGCGCGCTCGCCCATGATGATGTCGACCGCAATCTTCGGCATGTCGTCCTTGTCGAGGCGCTCGCCGGTGCGGCGCTGCGCCCCGCGCATCGCCGGCGTGATGTCGCGGAACTCGGCGATCTCGAAGCCGGCGGCGATCAGGTCGGCATGCATCTCGTCCGGGCTCACGAGAAAGCTCGTGTCGCGCGTCGTCGCCCAGGGCGCCGGGAAATAGGGCTCGCCGGCGGGACCGGCGCATAAGTTCGACAATGCCAGCCGTCCGCCCGGCCGGAGCGCACGAAACGCCTCGCGATAGAATTGCTTTTTGTCGGCGATGTTCATGATGACGTTCTGCGAATAGGCCGCATCGAATGCGCCATCCGGCACCGGCAAATCGAGCGCGCTCCCCTGAATAATGCGGACACGGTCGGTGAGGCCGGTAAGCGCGTTCAGCGTCTCGGCGGCGGCGCAGAATTCCGGGGTCAGATCGACGCCGGTGACATGCACACGATAGGTCGCCGCGAACCAGCGCGCCGGACCGCCAATGCCCGACCCGATATCGAGGACGCGCTCGCCGGGTTTCAGCGCGAGCTGAGCCGCGATCTCCTGCGTCGCGACGAGGCCGCGGCCGTGGAAATGGTCGAACGGCGCGAGATTGTCGGGCGTCACCGGCGCATCGGCGCGCTTCGCCTCGCGCAACGCGGCCAAGACGCGCTCGGCGATCCCGGCGCTGCCGTAATGCTCCGCGACCGCTGCCGTCTTCATCGCGCTCCCTCCCCGCTTGGCATTCCGCTGTAGCGATGCTACGGCATCGGTTTCCGAAAGCCTATCCGGGGAGGATCCGATGCCCGTCAAGATCGACCGCGTGCAGCCCGCCGGCCTGAATGTCCGGATGCAGCAGGGCAAGCCGGCCTATTCGCATGTCGTGACGGTAAACGGGCCGGGGAAGACGATCTATATCGCCGGGCAATTGGCGCGCGACGCCGAGGGCAACATCGTCGGCCCGGGCGACATGCGCGCGCAGATGGAGCAGACCTTCAAAAACCTCGATGCCTGCCTGAAGGCGGCGGGCGCGGGCTGGGCCGATGTCGTCAAGACCAACACCTTTGTGACGAACTACGCCGAATTCGCGAAGTGCAGCGATGTGCGGATGCGCTATATCGGCGTCGCCAGCCCGACCAGTACGACGATCGAGATCAAGGGCCTCGCACAGCCAGAGGCGATGGTCGAGATCGAGCTGATCGCCGTCGTGAACTAGCGCCTCATCGACTCTGACTGCAAACCGCTCTTCACCGTCATGCCCGGACTTACTCCGGGCATCCACGCCTCGCTTTTCGTGGATGGCCGGGTCAAGCGCGGCCATGACGACTGGAACAACCAACTCAATTCTTTCGGCTTAGATGTCTCCATCCCGCTCAAGCGCGCGTCGAACAGCCCGTTCTTTGGTCTGCCGATCTAAATGGAGCCAAAGCGCACCAAAAACGAAGAAAAACGCGCCCGAGGCAATAAATCCGGGTTCTGCGATCGATTGAAGACGGTGCTGGACCGGCGTGAAATACCGGATCCTCCCCTTTACGTTATGTGGATACGGATAGATAGCAGTGGGACTTGTCGGCTGATGCAAAGCCGAAGATTCAATCCATGCCAGGATGCACCACGCCGAAAGGCCCGTTGCCCAGCTCACGGTAGAGAGGATTTTAAGCCACTTCACCTGCCGCATCTGTCGCGCCGTACCTAAATTTCATGCGGGTTTTGGCCCGGTGGTATACTACAAAGCCGTACCACCAAACTCCTGCTAAAGCCTCGCGGTTTATCGAATTGGAGCCCGGCGGGGTCTAAGGACGGAACGGCGAATATCGGAGGAACGGCATGGGAAAATTCGTCATTGCGCCGCATATGCGGCTCCACGAATGGGTGGCGCGCGACAAGGGCTATTTCGACCTGGAGGAGCTCGATTGCGAGTTCCGCGACCAGCTCTCCTCGACCCCGACCGGCCGGATCCACGATCTCGGCGACAAGATCGGCGCCTACCAGACCTTCGAGCGCGGCCGCGACAGCGACATCAGCTGCGCCTGCCACTGGACCGTCAATGTTGCCGCCTCGGTCGGCCACGGCAAGCTCTACCCGCACGCCTATTCGGTGGCGCCGGCGGCCATCTTTGTGCCGCCGGACTCCGACATCAAGCACCCCGCCGATCTCGCCGGCGTGCCGATCTCGGTCGGCTATCAGTCCGGCAGCCATTACGCGACGATCCAGGCATTGGAGCAGTATCTGAAGCCGGAGGACATCGAGCTGTCCTTTGCCGACGGCCTCCTGTTCCGCCGCATGGAACTCTTGATCGACGGCCAGGTGCCGGCCGCCTCCTTGTTCAGCGGCCCCTACTATTTCATGGAGCAGCTCGGCTTCAGGAAAATCATCGACTCGACCTTTATGATGGCATCGCTCGTCACCCGCGACGCCGATCCCGAGGATGTACGCAAATATTTCCGCGCGCTCCGCCGGGCGCAGCGCGACATCGATCTGCGGCCCGACCTCTATACCCATTATTACCGCGAGGAATTTCCGCCGCGCTTCCGCGACCAGATCGACACCCGGCGCTGGGGCCCGGGCGAGCGGCTCGTCTTCGAGCCCTACACAAAAGAGGTGTACGAGGAATCCTTCGCGTGGATCGCGGCGCACGGGATTTTCCCCGACGGCGAGATGGGCGCCGGCATCTACGAGAACGCCATCCTTCAGGTTCCCGCATAGGCTGTGACGCGGTTGCCACGGCTACGCGCGATGCGGTTGCGTCGCCTATGTGCCGGAGCGGTCTTTCTCGGCACCGTGCTGCTTTTGTGCGGCTGTAGCGGAAGCGCCTGGTATCAGCGCAGCGACGGTCTCGCCGGCAGCAACATCGTCTATGACCAGGCGATCTTCCGTGCTCTGGAACCGATCATTTCAGTATGCGGCGATCCGACGCTTCAGCCAGGCTCCGACCATTTCAAGGGCGAAGAATTCTTTCTGCACAATTGTGCGACAGCCAATGGGCATGATTTCACCGCACTGACGCAAGGCCAAGCCAACCCGGATCGGCTGCAGGGTCTTGCGTTTCTGCTTGGCACGATCGATCAACCTTTGGCAGCGCGCATTCCGCAGAACCTGCCCGGGCGCGATATACGTCGTCAGGCGAGCTTGCTGACCTGGCTCATCCCAAGTTTCGAGCAAGGCATCGACGGCATGGATGCGCCGGAACAAGTGAAAGATTTCTTCCGAGCGACTGTGGAGACCCTGCTCGGCGGTGCACAATGCGAATTTGTTGCGCATGTTGGTATCGACTTGCTGCCGCTGCACCTCAACATGCTGCATTTCTCCTGGCAGCCCATTCCAGAGGCAGCAATTCTGCGCATAACTACCACGCTCGGCGCACCGCAGGCGCGCGCGCAGCTGACATCGAGCATCAAGTGTTTCGGCTCGACTCAGAACTTGCTCAATACTCTTTTCAAGTCGTTCCTGCCCGATGGTCCACACGACATTACGCTCACCCCCGCGAACTTGACGGTCGATTATAAGATCACCGTTGCGCTGCCCGCCGCCGGCGAGACAACCAATTCGCTGCGCGCGACGATCCGGACCCTAAGTTTTACGACTACCGGCATCACTGTGCAGCCCTTTGGCAATCCGGTGGGAGATTCCTTTCTGAACGGAGCGATCGCGCAAGCGAACCTGACGCCATCGGCAATTGCCGATCAGGTGCAAGGCAGCCTGGTGCCGGCTCTGCAGCCGCTCGGCGAGCGACTCGCGCAGCTGCTGCAGCAGAGCCTAGACTTGCACGCGACAACCGATCGTCCGCCCCAAGAAGTTGTCGGGGTCGAGGCCGAACCTAATCCGGTGATTGCCGGCGAGACACAGGTCCGCTTTGCGACGCGCCGAACCGACAAAATTTGTTTCATGGTCCCGAACGTCGGCATGACCTGCGTGGATCCCATTCAGCGATCGGGCAAGCACTGTTTTCGGACACCGAAATTGGGGGAGGTGTGCACCCGGCAGATCAAGCCGCCGCGTCCTTGAAGCGTTTTGCTGAGGCGGGGCTAACCGTCAGACCGGGTTTTCCCCTCACTCCGGATCGGTCTGTGGTTAAATTCCTCCCGGCCCTGCTTTGAGGAAGCGATGCGCAACGGGATCGCCGGCATCGACCACGTCATCATCGGCGTGCGAGACCTCGAACGCGCCCGCATGGGCTGGACCCGGCTTGGCTTTACGCTGACGCCGCGCGGCCGCCACCTCGGCCAGGAGACGGCGAATTACTGCATCATGTTCGCGCGCGATTACCTGGAGCTGTTGGGCTTTGTCGCACGCGACGACTACGCCCACCGCCTCGAAACCTTTCTCCGGCATCGGGAAGGCGCGATGTCGGTGGCCTTCCGGCCCGCCGGGTCGGCCGAGGATGCGGCCGCCGCGCTCAGCGCCCTGGGCCTTCATCCGTCGGAGCCGCGCGCGCTCGGCCGTCAGCTCGAATTGCCCGAGGGCACCGTCGTCCCCCGCTTCAGCCTGTTGACGCTGCCGCCGGAAGAGACCCCCGCGCTCGACTGCTTTCTGTGCGGTCATCTGACGCCGGAACTGGTGCGCCGGCCGGAATGGCTCGTCCATCCCAATGGCGTCACCGGGCTCCGGAGCATTCACATTCTCGTGCCGGAGACCGCGCCGCTACTGCCGGCCTATGACCGGCTGTTCGGGATGCACGAGGTCACGACGACCGACGCGGTCGCGAGCGTGCGCGCCGGCCCGTACCGCCTCCTCTTCTCGACGCCGGACGATTTCGCGACGATGCATCCCGGGAGCGACATCGATCCCGATTTCCCGCTCCCCGGCATCGCCGCGCTCGAACTCGCGATCGCCGACCGCGGCGCGACCGCCGACTACCTGACGCAGTGGCAAATCGCCTATGACGAAATGCCGGGCGGCAGTCTCGCGGTCCCTGCCGAGGAGGCGAACGGCACCGTCCTTTTACTGACGGACCGCTGAGGGCCGCGCCGGGGCGGCTAGGCCGCCGTCAGACGAGCACGGTATCGCCGAGATGCCGCATTATTTCTTTGGCGACTTCGCGGCTCCGGACGTCGCGGCGCCCTTCTTTTGCGTTTTCGCCTGCTTCGGCTTTTTGGCCTCGCGGTTCGAGCGTTTTTGTCCTTTCGCCATGGCGACCTCCCCAGTGTTGACGTGGTCGTTGATGTAGTCATTACCGTATAACCCGAGCATGCCGCCCTCGCCAACACACCGCCGGCCCGCTCCTGCAATATTTTTAAACTGACCGTTGAACCTGCCGGGGGTTCCGCCTATCTGGTTCGATGTCGGGCCCTAAAGCAGTCGCCCGGCTATCTCAAGGCATTCGCCCAAGCACTGCGCTTCGCCCGCTCGCCGGGCCGAGAGCTTGTGGCGGAATGCGTTCATTCCCCGCGAATCCCGACCGGCGGCGGCATGGAGAAAACCATGTCCGAAGTCACCCTGTTTGGCTTCCCGCACAGCAGCTTCGTGCATATCGCGCAGCTCGTGCTGATGCATAAGGAGGTGCCATACACCTTCCATGACCTTGAGCCCGATATGGGCTCTCCCAAGCACCTCGCGCTGCATCCATTCGATCGGGTGCCGATCCTGCAGCACGGCGATTTCGTGCTTTACGAGACGAGCGCGATCGTCGCCTATCTCGAGGAGCTGTTCCCGACGCCTTCGCTCGAACCGGATACGCCACAAGACCGGGCACGGATGCACCAGTGGATCAGCGCGGTGAATTCCTACTACTACCCGTACATGATCTATCACGTCGGGCACGAGCGGAACGTGTTCCCCCGGCTCGGTATCCCGTCCGACGAGAAGGTCGTGGCGCACGCGCCGCCCAAGATCGAGGTCGGGCTGCAGGTCGTGGAACGGCAGCTGTCGCACGGTCAGGGGTTCTTGCTCGGCGGCGAAGCGACGCTTGCCGATTATTACCTGCTGCCGAGCACCTATTCGTTCGGGCGCACCCCGGAGGGCAAGACGATGTACGCGAGCTTCCCGGTCGTGCAGGCCTGGCGCGAACGGATGGAGGCCTTGCCTACCGTGCAGCAGCTCCGCCAGGCAACCGTGGATCTGCCGCCCATCGAGCACGCCAGGAAATGGGCCGTCTCGCACCGGCCCAAATACTGAAACAGCAGCGGCGTTACCGCCGCATGTTGACGTGACGCTACGGGGATCGCAGGCTCCCCGTCAGAGGCACCGCCTCCAAGTTCTGCGCTTTTCAAACCTCGGCCGCGGTGCCTGCCCGGCCACAACAGGAATGGAGAAGCGCAACATGACGACCCACATACTCGATTATCTGAAACAAGCGGTCTGCTCGGCATCGCCGAACCACGGCGTCACGCCGATCGAAATCCAGCGCTGGGAAGACGATGGCGGCGCGATCCTCGCCGACCGCCCACCGCGGCCTCAGCATTGCGAGCGGCACGTCCACGACGCGCCGCACGAATTGGCCCCTGCCGAATAGCATCGGCATGGGGATGCAGGCTCCCCGTCAGAGGCGACCCGTCTTCAAGCTCTGCCCTATTTTCCGCCCGACCTAATACACCGCGCCGCGCGCCGTGATCGGCCACACTTCGGCGACGCGGTCGCCGCGGATCCCGACATACCAGTCGTAGAGATTGACGGTCGGGTCGCAATGCCCCGGCACGAGCTTCACCTTGTCGCCGAGCTTCAATCGGTTGGTGGCGGATTTGATCGCGAGGCGGCCGTGCTCGTCCGAGGCGCGCTCGTACACGGCCGCGGGCTCGTCCCACACATTCGGCGGCCCCGAGTCGAAGGCGAGCGCCTTCAGCCCGGCATCGACGATCGCGCGCTCCTCGGTCGGCCGGCTCATGACCGTCGCCCAGACAAAAAGGCTCGGCTCGAAAGCGCGGATCGGCGCGCCGTCACGGTCGAGATTGCGGCCGTAATCGGCGTCCATGAAGATGTATGAGCCGCACTGCAATTCGGTATAGACGCCGCTCGCCGCCTCGAACTCGAAGGTGCCGGTGCCGGCGCCGGTGATGTTGTCGCACGCGATGCCGTTGGCGGCGAGCAGGTCGCGCGTCACCGCGGCTTTCTCGACAGCGCCTTGGATCGCCTTCTGTCGCTCGTCATAGGTCCGCAGATGCTGCGCCGAGCCGTGATAGGCCTGCAGCCCCGCAAAAGTGAGATGCGGCATGTCGCCGATGCGGCGGGCCAGCGCCAGCGCCGGCTCGCCCGGCTCGACGCCGCAGCGATTGCCGCCCATGTTGATCTCGACATGCACCGGCAGCGTGATGCCGGCCTCGTTCGCGGCGGCTTCGAGATCGGCGATTTGCGCCGGGTCGTCGACACAGACGCCGATCCGCGCGCTGGCGGCCAATCCCATCAGCCGACGCAATTTCTGGCGGCCGACGATCTCGTTGGTCACGAGGACGTCCTTGACGCCACCATAGACCATCGCCTCGGCTTCGCTGACTTTCTGGCAGCAGACGCCGACTGCGCCCAATTCCATCTGCTTCAGCGCGATGACCGGGCATTTGTGTGTCTTGGCGTGCGGCCTGAGGCGCACGCCGCTGCCTTTGACGCGCTCCGCGAGGCGCCGCAGATTGCTCTCGAACGCGTCGAGATCGACGATCAAGGCCGGGGTGTCGACCTCATCGAGGCTCATGCCGATTTCGGCGGGCGGGCGCGTCGTCATCGCTGGGTTCTCCGGCTCTCCTCGAAGGGATGAGGCTTGCCCAGGCGCCGCGGAAAAGCAACACGCCCGCGCCCCATACCGGCGGGCGGCTAAAGCGGGAGCCGCCGATCTGCACGGGGCGCGCCCGGAACGTTTCCTGTGGTTTGATGTTCCTGCCGCGAGAGTAGCAAACGCGGGAGGCCATCGTGGGTGGCTTAATCTATCTGATCGGTTTGATTGTCGTGATCTTGTTCATTCTCTCGTTCTTGGGCCTACGCTGACGACGCAAGCCGATAAGGATTATGGCCATGGAAACCTCGGTGCGCACGGTCACCACGCCGGTCGAAATTCGCACGGATTTCGTGCACTGGACCCCGGTCATAGCCGGCGCGCTTGTCGCAGCAGCGCTTTCTCTGCTCCTGATCGCGTTCGGCGCGTCTCTGGGCCTCGGGGTCTCTTCGACGGCGCCGACGTGGAGGGACACGTCGAGAACCTTGGCACTGTTGTCTGGGCTGTACCTTGTACTTACCGCGCTAGTGAGCTTTGGCTTCGGCGGCTACATGGCCGGCCGTCTGCGCAAGACCTGGGAGCCCGGCCTTCATAGCGAGTTCCGGGAATTTCGCGACGGTTCGCATGGGCTGCTCTCTTGGGCACTGGCCGTCGTGCTCAGCGGATTGATCGCCGCTGCGGTCGCCGCCACGATCAGCTCCAAGGCCGTACCGCCGGCAACCACCCAGACCCCGACCGCCGGGGAGGCCCTGATCGCTTACGATCTCGACCGTCTGTTTCGGTCGGACCGGCGCGATCAAGGCAATCTGGCGTACAGCCGGGCTGAGGCCAGCCGCATCCTGCTCACCGCGACGAGCCGAGAGGGCATGAAGCCTGACGACCGGACATATTTGGCGCATTTGGTCGCGACCCAAACCGGGATCGCTCAGGCCGAGGCCGATCGTCGCGTGGACGAGGCGATTACTGCGGCGACGCTCGCGGTGAAAAGGGCGCGTCAGAGCGCGGTTATCGTGGGTTTCTCCATAGCAGTTTCGCTGCTGCTGGGAGCGGCCGTGGCCTGGTATGCCGCATGTCTCGGCGGGCAGCACCGCGATCAGCTCGCGCCACCCCTGCGGTGGAATTTGGAGCGCGTATAGCACTCGCTCCGCGTTTTTATCGCCGCGCGCAGCCGCCATCGGCTGGCGTCCGGCAGGAGCGCCACCCGGCCCTAAGCCCCGGTATGCGTTAGGCCGCGCGCCAGCGCGACCGGTATCCCCGTAGCCGAAGAAGAGCCGCCGCGAGAGCGAACACGGCGCTATTCCTCGTGCAACCGGTCGGCGATCATCATCTCTTCCAGCTCCGGGCGCCCCTGGCTCACCGGCGCTCTCGGCCGGAAGCCCACGATGGCGAGAGTAGGCAATGCCAGCATTCCTCGGCATGATGCGGCCGAACGCGTGCGAGGCTTGGCCTGACCCGCCGAAGGAAAACCGGGCAGGAGGAGGAAACGATGGCCGAAGCGATCCAGTCGAGCGCGGAACACACCCTCGAAAACCAGCGGCTCGGGCCGCTGCAGATCCGGGTCGCCGCGCTCTGCACCTTGGTGCAGATCTGCGACGGCTACGACATCAACTCGATTGGCGTCGCGGTGCCGCAACTGACCCATGCCTGGAACCTGCCGGGGCCGGCTTTCACGACCGCCTTTGTCTGGTCGAGTATCGGCATCCTGGTCGGCGCCCTGTCCTCCGGCCCGATCGGCGACCGTACCGGCCGGAAGCCGTTGTTGCTCGCCAGCATCGCGCTGTTCGGCCTGGCCTCGCTGCTGACGGCTTATGCCGGTTCGCTGACGATGCTGGCTGTGCTGCGCTTTTTCACCGGCGTCGGGATCGGCGGCGCGATGCCCGGCACGGTGGCCCTGACCGGCGACTACACGCCGCAGCGTTGGCGCGCCACCGTCATCATGGCGACATTTACCGGCGCCCCGATCGGCGGCTTTTTGTGCGGCCAGGTCGCCGGGCTTGTGCTGCCGAGCTTTGGGTGGCCGGGCATCTTTATCGTCGGCGGCGTTGTGCCGCTGCTGATCTTCGTCGCGCTGTTGTTCTGGCTGCCCGAGTCGCCGCGTTTTCTGGCGGCGAAGAGCCAATTGACGCCGCGCCAGACCGCGCTCCTCCAGCGCCTCGATGTGCGGCCGGGGCAATCGGCGGCGGCACTGGATCTCGCCAATGCGAACCCGATCGCGATGCTGTTCGGAAAGAGCTATGCGCTGCAGACCATTCTGCTGTGGATCGTTTTCTTCTGCAGCCTGATGAATTTGTTCCTGTTCGCCTACTGGCTGCCGCAGGTCCTGCATTTGACGGGGCTGACCCCGGCCGAGGCCGCGCGCGCCTCGAGCTATCGCGATCTCGGGGCGATCTTCGCCGTGCTGTATCTCGGTTATCTGATCGACCGCTCCGGCCCCGAGCGCGCGCTCGCGCTGCATTATGCCGCCGGGGTCATCTTCATCGGGGCGATCGCGCTGTTCGCGATGCCTTACGCCTTGCTGGCGATCGTCATCTTCTTCTCCGGTATGACGATCATCGGCAGTCAGACCGGCGCCAACGCGACTGCGGGCGCGCTCTACCCGGCCCGCATGCGCACCAGCGGCATCGGCTGGGCACTCGGCATCGGGCGCCTCGGCGGCATCGCGGCGCCGATGCTCGGCGGCTGGCTCTTGTCGCTCGGTCTGCCGCCGCGCGAGATCTTCCTGAGCGCCTGCGGTTTTGCGTTGATCGCCGCGATCGCGACCGCGCTCCTCGTGTTTCGCGGCGAACGCGCGGAGCAGTTGGTGGCCAGCCCCGCGGCGGAGTGAGTCTTTGACGGAATGGCACTTAATCGTGCCGGTGATTGAGGGAGGAATTCGTGGTCGATGAGGTCATGTCGCGCGCCGAAACCGCGCTGGAGAACCAGCGTTTCGGCGGCCTGCAATTTCGCGTCGCGCTCTTGTGCTCGCTGGTGCAGGCGCTCGACGGCTACGACATCGGCGCGATCGGCATGGCGGTGCCCTCGCTGACGCACGCCTGGAATGTTCCGGGTGCGGCGTTCTCGATCACCTTTGTCATGTCGAGTGTCGGCATCCTGGTCGGCGCCTTGGCCTCCGGCCCGGCGGCCGACCGTTTTGGCCGCAAGCCGGCCTTGCTGGTCAGCACCGCCATTATCGGCGTGTTCTCGCTCGTATCGGCGCTCTCGACCTCGATCGACCAGCTGGTGATCTACCGCTTCCTGACCGGCATCGGGATCGGCGGCATCATGGCCGTCACGGTCGGGCTGACCTCCGACTACTGCTCGCAGCGCTACCGCGCCACAATCATCATGATGATGTTTTGCGGCAATCCGCTCGGCGGGTTTGTCGGCGGCCAGATCGTCGCGCAATTGCTGCCGATTTACGGCTGGCAGTGCATCTTTGTCGTCGGCGGCGCGTTCCCGCTGCTGCTGCTTCCGATACTGGCGATCTGGCTGCCGGAATCGCCGCGCTTTCTGATCGCGCGCGGCGCCCAATCCGGCCGCGGCGCCGCGATCCTGGCCCGTCTCAACCTGACCCACTCGACCGGCGCGCAGAGCGTCGATGTCGCGACCGGCAACCCGGTAGCGATGCTGTTCTCGCCCGGCTATGGCGCGCGCACCGTGCTGCTGTGGATCATCTATTTTGCCAACCTGCTCGACATCTATCTGCTGATCTATTGGATGCCGGAGGTATTGCATCTCGGCGGACTGACCCCGGCGCAGGCGGTGTTCGCCGCCAGCCTTGGCGGCCTCGGCTCGGTGCTGAGCACCCTGTATCTCGGGCCGCTGATCGTCCGCTTCGGCTCCGACCGGGTCCTCGCCTTGAACCTGTTGAGCGGCATCGTCTTCATCGGCGCGCTCGCGCTGGTCCAGATGCCGTATTGGTTGACCCTGATCGCGATCCTCGGCTCGGGCGCGGCGACGATCGGCAGCATGCTCGGGATCAACGGCTATTGCGCGACGCTTTATCCCGCGCGCATGCGCACGACAGGTTCCGGCTGGGCCCTCGGCATCGGCCGGCTCGGCGGCATCGCCGGCCCGGCGGTCGGCGGCTTTATGCTGAGCCTCGGCTGGCCGCCGCCGCAAATCTTTCTCAGCGCCTGCGGCGTGTCGCTGATCGCGGCCGCGGCGATCGCCATTCTCGGAGTCGTCGCGGGCCGCACCCCGCAGATCGCCATGGAGGCCGCCGAATGAAAGTCTTTGTCTTCGACCTCCTCGCCTACGACGCCAATCTCGACCACCTGAAGGGCGGCGAGACCGAGCTCCCCTACCCGCTCGCGAAGCGGCATTTCGACGCCGCCACCGCCGAGCGCACCTACGCCGAGCATCTCGACGCCTGGGAAGCGCTCGACCGCTTTGGTTATGACGGGGTCGGGTTTAACGAGCACCACTGCTCGCCTTACGGGCTGATGAACAGCCCCAATCTGATGGCGGCCTCAGCGGCGCAGCGCACCAAGGACCTGAAGCTCCTGATCTACGGCAATCTGTTGCCGGTGCATCAGCCGCTGCGTCTCGCCGAAGAACTGGCAATGCTCGACTGCCTGTCGAAAGGGCGGCTCATCTCCGGCTTCGCACGCGGCATCCCGCGCGAATACCAGGTGCACAACGTGCCCTTGGCGGAATCTCGCGCCCGCTTCGAGGAAGCCTACGAGATCATCACCCGCGCCTGGACCGAAGAGGTGTTCTCCTATCAGGGGAAATTCTGGTCGTATCACGATGTCGCGCTGTGGCCGCGCCCGGTGCAACAGCCGCATCCGCCGATCTGGATGCCGATCGTCGGCAGCCAGGAGTCGATCGAGTTCGCGGCCAGGCACAACATCCCGATCACGCCGGGGCTCGGGCGCGCCCGCGGTCTGCGCGACGACATCATCCGCTATTACGCGACATGCCTGTCGAAGGCCGGCCACCGCATTACGCCCGACCATTTGTCGCTGGGCATCACCGCCTATGTCGCGGATTCGAAGGCGCAGGCGTTGCGCGAATACGGGCCGCACATCCTCTATTTCAATCGCACACTGTTCAGTCACGGCAATTTCACCGAGGTCGACAAGCAGCGCGAGACCGGTTATGCGAGCGCGGCCTCGACCGATTACGTGCGGCCGGAGAATTTGCGCGCGGCGCAGAATCTGCGCTCGGAATTCCGCAACCTGACGATGGAACAGCTCGAGGAGCAGGCCGAGCACATGCCGCTCGGCACCGCCGACGAGGTCGCCCAGCGCATCATCGACGCCGCGGAGAGCGCCGGCGCCAACCAGGTGCAGATCGCGATGAATCGCGGCTGCCTGCCGCACGATTTGTTTATGAACCAGATCGAGCGCTTCGCCCGCGAGGTCCTGCCTCGTCTCCAGGCGCATGAGGTGAAGACCGTCCCCGCCGCCGAGGAGGCGCTAGCGTAAGCGGCTCCGGACGGCGCTCTGCGTTTGAGGAACCCCCAACCCGCGCGGCCGCAGATCGTCATCGTCGGCGCGGGGTTCGGCGGCCTCATGGCGGCGAAAGGGCTCGCGGCGGCGAATGCCGATGTCATCGTTATCGACCGGCGCAACCATCACCTGTTTCAGCCGCTGCTCTATCAGGTCGCGACGGCGGCGTTGTCGCCGGCCGACATTGCGTGGCCGATCCGCGGCATCCTGAGCTGGCAATCGAATGCGCGCGTGCTTCTTGGATCGGTCACCGGGATCGACCGCGCGGGACATACCGTACTGATCGGCGAGCGGCGCATGTCTTACGACATGCTTGTCATCGCGACGGGCGCCCGCGACTCGTATTTCGGGCACGACGAATGGCGGCACGCGACGATGCCGCTGAAAGACATCGAGGAGGCCCGGGCGATGCGGCGCCGCATCCTCCTTGCCTTCGAGCGCGCCGAGGACAGCGACGACGAAGCCGAACGCCGGCGCCTCTTGACCTTCGTCATCATCGGCGGCGGCCCGACCGGGGTCGAGCTGGCCGGCGCGCTCGCCGAATTGGCCCGCGCAGCGCTCGTGCGCGATTTCCGCCGCATCGATCCGGCGACGGCGCGCATCGTTCTGGTCGAGGCCGGACCGCGGCTGCTCCCGAGCTTTCCGCCGGCATTGTCAGCGCGCGCCGCGCAGGCATTGAGCCGGCTCGGGGTCGAGGTGCGGCTCGGCATTGCCGTCACGCAATGCGACGGTGACGGCGCCTCTCTCGGCAGCGAGCGCATCGAGAGCCGCACGTTGATCTGGGCAGCGGGTGTCGCCGCATCTCCGGCTGCCGACTGGGTCGGCGCCGAGCACGACCGCGGCGGTCGCGTCATCGTCACGCCCGACCTGACATTGCCAAGTCACCCCGAGATCTTCGTGATCGGCGATTGCGCGCATGTCGAGGGCAAGGCCGGCCCCTTGCCGGGCGTCGCACCGGTCGCGAAGCAGCAGGGCGCCTACGTCGCGCGAGTCATCACAGCACGCCTCGCCGGCCGGCCCGCGCCCGCGCCGTTCCGCTACCGCAACTACGGCAATCTCGCGACGATCGGACGGCGCGAGGCGGTCGTCGATTTCGGCTGGTTGCGACTGACCGGGCGCCTCGCCTGGCTGGTGTGGAGCGGGGCGCACATATATTTCCTGATCGGCTTCCGCAACCGCCTGATCGTGGCGCTCGACTGGCTGTGGTCTTATCTGACCTATCAGCGCGGCGCGCGGCTGATCACCGGCGACGTCACGAAGGATGGCGGAGACCCGCCCGGCCCTTCCCTTTCGCCTCCCCCGCTTCACGCGCCATAATGGGCAACAGAGCGTACCCGAATAAAACGGAGCGAAACCGTATGGACGGCAGCGACATCGCTATCGAGCAATTCGGCATCGGCCAGCCGGTCAAGCGGCGCGAGGACCAGCGCTTTCTGACCGGCGCCGGCCATTTCACAGACGACATCGACCTCCCCGGCCAAGCCTGGGGCTATGTGCTGCGCTCGCCGCACGCGCACGCGAAGATCGTCTCGATCGATACCGCCGCGGCAAACGGATCGCCGGGCGTGCTTGCCGTCTACACGATCGCCGATCTCGACGCCGAGGGCATCCAGGAGATCCCGACGCAGGTCGACGTCCCGGGCAAAGACGGCACCAAGATGTTCGCGCCGACCCGGCCGGTCCTGGCGCGCGGCACGGTGCGGTTTGTCGGCGATCCCGTCGCCTATGTCGTTGCCGAAAGCCTCGAACAGGCGCGCGACGCCGCCGAATTGATCGCGGTCGAATACGATCCGCTGCCGGCGATCACCGAGCTCGCCCGTGCGCACGACCCCGGGGCACCTGTGGTCTGGCCGGAGCACGGCTCCAACCTGTGCGTCCATTGGCAGAGCCATGACGGTCGGGATGTCGAGGCGGCGTTTGCGAAGGCGCACAAAACCGTAACACTCGATTTCGTCAACAACCGCGTCGTCGGCAGCCCGATGGAGCCGCGCGTCGCGCTCGGCGATTGGGACCCCGCGACCGAGCGCTACACGCTCTATTCGCCGACCCAGGGCGTCATCCGTGTGCAGAACAGCCTCGCAAACAACGTCCTCAAAGTTCCGAAAGAGACACTCCGCGTCGTGTCGCGCGATGTCGGCGGCGGCTTCGGATTGCGCGGCAAGACCTTCCCGGAATCGGTGCTTGTGCTGTTCGCCGCGAAGAAGCTCGGGCGACCGGTGAAATGGCGCGCCGACCGGCAGGAGACGTTCCTCTGCGATGTGCACGGCCGCGACCATGCCACGCATGGCGAGATGGCATTCGACAAGGACGGCCGGATCCTCGCGATGCGCATTGAGAACATCGCGAATGTCGGCGCCTATCTCTCCGACAACGGCCCGCGCGTCTGCACCGCGGCGGGCGCGCGCGTCGCCGGGACGGTGTACGACGTCCCCACGTTGCAATTATCGGTGCGCGTCACCTTTACGAACACCGTGCCGGTCTGCGCCTATCGCGGCGCCGGGCGGCCGGAGATCGCCTATCAGATGGAGCGGCTGTTGGATCAGGGCGCGCGCGCTCTGGGGCTCGGCCGCGACGAGATCCGCCGGCGCAATTTCATCCGGCCCGAGCAATTGCCGTACAAGAACCGCGTCGGGCTCCTGATCGATTCCGGGCATTTCCAGGAGACGATGGAGAAGGCGCTGCAGCACTCGGATTGGGCGGGCTTCGAGAAGCGCCGAGACGACGCGCGCCGCCGCGGCAAATTGCGCGGCATCGGCTTGGGGTATTACTGCGAAGCCTCGGGAGGTCAGCCGACCGAGCAGGCGATCGTCAAAGTCGCATCGAATGGCCGCGTCGAATTGATCATGGGGACGTTCAGCCACGGTCAGGGGCATGAGACCGCATTCTCGCAGATCGTCGCGCAGAAGCTCGGCGTGCCGTTCGAGATGATCGATTTCCGGCAGGGCGATACCGAATTCGTCAAGGTGGGCAACGGCACCGGCGGGTCGCGCTCGTCACAGATGGGCGGCGTCGCGACGGCGCGCGCCTGCGATCAAATCATCGAGAAGGCAAAGCGTCTCGCCGCGCACGCGCTCGAAGCCGCCGCCGCCGACATCACCTTCCGGAACGGCGCCTTCGAGGTCGTCGGCACCGATCTCCGCATGAGCCTCACCGACGTCGCGGCATTCGCGCAGAACCCGGCGAAACTGCCGGAGGGCGAAACCCCCGGCCTCGACGAGACCTGTCTTTACCGCCGCCCGACCGAGGTCAATTTCCCGAACGGCGCGCATATCGCGGAGGTCGAAATCGATGCCGAGACGGGCCGCGTGGAGGTCGTCAAATATACCGCTGTCGACGATTGCGGCGTCCTCATCAACCCGCTTCTGGTCATCGGACAGGTGCAGGGCGGCGTCTGCCAGGGCTTGGGACAGGCGGTGCTCGAGCACACCGCCTACGATCCGGACTCAGGCCAGTTCCTCGCCGCGTCATTTATGGATTACGCGATGCCGCGCGCCGAGGACATGCCGCCGATCGAGGTGTCGTTCAACCCGGTGCCAAACCCGTCCAACGAATTGGGGGTCAAGGGCATCGGCGAGGGCGGCGCCTGCGGCGCGCCGCCGGCGATCGTCAGCGCCGTTTCGGACGCGCTCGGTGTCGGGCATATCGACATGCCGCTGCTGCCCGAGCGGATCTGGCACGCGCTGCGCCAGAACGGCCAGCTCCGCGCCGCCGCGCAGTAGCGCGCGCTACCGGATCGGGGCGGTGCCGCACCGGTTGTGCAGTCGCCCGCCATCGGCGATGGCGATGACGATGACGATCTCGTCCGGCCGCGGCGCGTCGGCGACCGACACCGTGATCGTATCGAAATGCTCGAACGACCATGGCTCGTCCTTGTGGCCGAGCGGCACGTCGAGCAAGGTCCCGGGCGCCGCGACCTTGACGTTCGAACCGATGACCGCCTGGCCGCCGCCGATCGCGCCGCGCATCGGCCGACCGAGCATCGGGTGCACGCAGGCGCCGCCATGCTCCATCTCGCCGGCGACACCGACGAGCGCGCCCTTGCCGTATGACACCGCCGGACCGTCGAGCATCTCGACAAGCTGCGGCATCAAGCGTTCGCCGAGCGCCGCGCCGGCCTCGAACAACTCGCGCAGATCCTCGACCCAGCGACCGGCAAACGGGTTGCGGATGACGCCGATGCCGACCGCGCGCACGATCGGCCGCGCCGCCTTATGTCCGAGCTCGGAATAAACGATCTCGCGCAATGTCACGATCTTGCGGATGTCCGTCATCCTCTCCTCCCTTCATGAATTCACAACGAGACGGTAGGCAGTGAGAGCACCAAAAAGGACCGCGGGCGTCTCCCCCGCAAAGGGCGGCCGGGACGGCCGCGGTCCCTGAACCTATCTCACTGCCTCGCTGGCTCATGGTGAATTCAGCTTCAGAGGCGCTTTTCCGGCGAACCGGGCGCGGGGGCCGAGCGCCTCCTCGATGCGCAAGGCTTCGTTCCATTTCGCCATGCGCTCGGAGCGCGCGAAGGAGCCGACCTTGAGCTGCCCAACGCCCCACCCCACCGCGAGATGCACGATCGTCACATCCTCGGTCTCCCCCGAGCGCGCGGAGACGATTGCGCCCCAGCCGGCCGCCCGCGCCGCATCGAGCGCCGCCCTCGCTTCCGTGACCGTGCCGGCCTGGTTCGGCTTCACCAATACCGCATTGCAAGCACCGAATGCCGCAGCCTTTGTCACCCGCTCGGCATTCGTCACGAGAAAATCGTCGCCGACGATCTGCACCCGGTGCCCAACCGCAGCCGTGAAACGCCGCAGCCCTTCCCCGTCGTGCTCGCCGAGCGGATCCTCGATCGACACGATCGGATATTTGTCGAGCCAGCGGATCAGCATCTCCGCCATGCCGTCGCTGTCGAGCGTGCGGCTGTCGCGTGCCAGCTGGTAGAACCCGCCCTGGTGGAATTCCGAGGCGGCGATATCGAGCGATACCGCGATCTCCTGGCCCGGCGTAAAGCCGGCGCGCTCGATCGCTTGCATCAGCGTATCGAGCGCCGCCTCGTTCGAGTCGAAAGCCGGCCAGAACCCGCCCTCATCGGCGACACCCTGCAAGAGGCCGCGCTCTTCCAACAGCACGCCGGCGGCGCGGTATACCTCCGCCGTCCATTCGAGCGCCTGGTCGAAATTGCGTGCTTGCGGCGCAACGATCATGAAGTCCTGGATCTCGACGCGCCGCCCGGCATGCGCGCCGCCGCCGAAGATCTGGATCTCGGGCAAGGGTATGACCGCCTCGGCCGCGTCGCCGAGCAGATACGCGTAGAGTGGATGGCCGGCCGCGTTGGCGGCGGCGTGCAACGCCGCCATCGACACCGCGACAAGCGCATTGCCGCCGAGCCGGCGCTTTTGCGGTGTGCCGTCGAGCGCGATCAGCAGGCGGTCGATCGTACTCTGGTCGGCCGCGTCATGTCCCTGCAACGCGGCGGAGATCTCGCCATTGACCGCGGCGACCGCATGCTGCACATCGCGCCCGCCGAGCCGCGCGCCGCCATCGCGCAATTCGATCGCCTCGCCCGAGCCGGTCGAGGCGCCGGCTGGCGCGATTGCCCGGCCGATGGCGCCACCCCTGAGCCGCACCTCCGCTTCGACGGTCGGGCGCCCCCGCGAGTCCCACACCCGGCGGCCATGCAGGCCGGCGATGCGGGTGTCACTCATCGTTCAGAGTTCCGCCACCGTTCAGAGTTCCGCCGCCCAGGCGTCGCGCACCGTCTCGAGCCGCTCGGTTCGCTCGGTCAACAGAAACTGGGCGACCTTGCGCACCCGCTCCTTGTCGGCTTCCTCGGTGATGTATTCGACCGGCGATTTGCCGTCGACTCGTGCCAACAGAAGCGCCGGCAGGAGGCACGCCGCGCGTGGTTCGAGCTCGTCGCGCAATTCCCAATTAACCGCCCGCAGATAGGTTTCGGCGAACCGGTCGTAGCAGGTGAGGAAGCGGGTGATCGCGCGTCGATTCAGCATGCACTTCAACAGCAGGTGATTGAGGCAGAAGGCGAGGTCGAAGGCTGGATCGCCATACCACGCGCATTCGGCATCGAGAAACACCGGACCGCGTCGTCCCACGAGGATGTTCTTCGGGCTGACGTCGCCATGCACAAGCGCGAGCTTCATGCCGAGCGTTTCCTGCACGAGGAATTTGAGCGGCGCGGCGAGATCGGGGTGCGCCTGCGCGGCCGTCAGCAAATAGGGTTCGAGGCGGATCGCGGTGAAATCGTCGTCGCTGCCGAACATGCGCGCGATCTGATGATCGCCGGCGGTGGCGTTGTGAAACATGACGAGGCGCTCGGCAACCGCTTCGGCCGTCGCGGGATCGGCATTCCCGTCGCGCAACTGGTCCTTCCACACCGGAAACAGCGACGGGTCGAGGTACTCCATCGCGAAGAGGCCGGCCAAGGCGTCCTGGGCAACCATCGGCGGTACCGCGTCGGGGCAGACACGCCCGGCGACCCGAAACCAGTTCCATTCATAAAAATTGCGCCGCACCGGCGCTTCCCAGACCTGTTCGACCTTGAGCCGCGGCAGCGCCCGCTTTAGGCAGAGCCGCCGCCCCGGCACATCGACTAGCCAGATGTCCGACGAGACGCCGCCGGGCAGCGGCTGGCAGCGGGCCTTCTGTCCCGGCGGGAGGAGCTTCATGCGCGCCAAGGCCGCGGCGATCGCCTCTTCGTCGAGGTCTTGGGTCGCGTCCTGGGTCTGTGCGGCGGTTTGGGTCATGCGGTGGATCTCGACAGGAAATCGTGGCGCGAGCGGGGCATGAAAGCCCTCTCCCCCTATGATGCCGTGCCGCGTGTTAAGACCCGCTTTACGACGTTCGCCCCGAGCGCTTCGACGTCGAAACCTACCCGACACGGATCCCCGGCGATTCGCGGCCTTCCTCCAGGTATGTGATCCAGCGTGTTAATCTCCGGCGGTCAAGGACGGGAGGTCGGCCATGCCGGCTGAGGCTTTGAATTCGGCGGCGCGCGCCGCCATGGAGCAGCTGAACGCCGAGGCCGAGAGATCGGGCCTGCACATCTGGCTGCGCACCCAGGCCAACGCGCCGGCGCAGCGGCCCTGGTTCCACGATGGCGGGCTGGAGCCGGGCGGCGAGCTGGCAAAAGGCCGGGTCGGCGCCAACCAGATGAAAGCCGCGCCGCATCATTGGCGCTGGCGGGAGATCGGCCCCTATCTCGACCGCATCGGCGAGATTGCGCGAACCGCGGACGTGTCGCCGATCGAGTTTGCCGACCGGCAGCAGTTTCTGCTGGTCAATCCCGGGCTCGGCGGAAGATTGCAGGTCGCCAGCACGACCCGCTGCGCGGTGTCCATCTACAATCCGGGCGATGTGGCGCCGGTGCATATGCACACGCCGAACGCGAGCCGCACCATCCTCTCCGAGAATGGCGGCTACACGACGATCGAGGGCGAGCGCTGCGTCGCGAGCCGGGGCGATCTGATCCTGACCCCGAACGGCACCTGGCACGACCACGGCAATGACGGCGCGACGCCGGTGGTGTGGGCCGACATCCTCGATTTCCCGCTGTTGGAATTTCTCGATTGCAGCTGGATCGACGAGGATTTCCCGGGGGAACGCGAGGGCAATGCCCGTGCCCAAAAGCCGATGCACCACGACGGCTATTCGGAGCGGGTCTACGGGAGGGGCGGCATTCTGCCCGGCTTTGTGTCGCACCGGCGCGGCATCGGGCACGAGACGAGCCCTGTCTTCCATTACCGCGGCAGCGATATCCGCACCGCGCTAGATGGGCTGCGCGGCGAGGCCGGCGATCCCTATGAAGGTATCACGCTGCGCTTCGTAAACCCGGCGACCGGCGCCTCGGTGTTTCCGACGCTCGACTATGGCGCCCAGTTGCTACGGCCGGGCGAGGCGACCGGCTGGAAGCGCGAAACCGCGAACGCCTTCTACATTGTCCTCGAGGGCGAAGGCACGACCGAACTCGCCGGTGGTCGTTTCGAGTGGCGGACCAACGATCTTTTTGTGGTCCCGAATTTTCTGTGGCGGCGGCACATCAATCGCGGTCCGAGCGACGCGGTCCTCTATCTCTGCTCGGACCGGCCGCTCTTCGAAAAGATCGGGCAATACCGGGCGCAGGGCCGCACCCCGGAGGACGGGGTCGTGCAGCTCGTCGCGTGAATGCCAGGCGCCGCTAGGCGAGGCGGATGGCGGCGGCTTCCGGACCTTTAAAGCCCTCGGCGATATCGACAATGACGCGCTGTCCCTCGTTGAGCGAGGTCAGCCCGGCCCGCTGCAGCGCGGAGGCGTGCACGAACACGTCCTTGCCGCCGCCGTCGCGCACGATAAAGCCGAAGCCCTTGGTCGCGTTGTACCACTTGACGGTGCCGTTCTCCGACGAGGTCGCCTCTAACACCGGCCGCTCGCTCGGGCGGAAACCCCCGGTCCGGGGCCTCGTCGGCGTCGCGGTGCTGCTGTCGACGTTCAGCACCTCGGTCACCTGCGGACCACGCTGGCCTTGCGAGATGCGCACTTCGAGCGTCTCGCCCGGCTGCACCTCCATGACGCCGAGGCGGCCCAGAACCGAGGCGTGCAAAAACGCATCGCCCGAGCCGTCCGACAGCTCGACAAAGCCGAAGCCCTTTTCGGATTTGAACCACTTGACGACCGCCTGAACTGGCGGCCCCGAGGGGACTTCGTCGAAACGCGGCCTACTGCTGCTGAAGCGCGGCGGAGAGCCAAAATCGCGCGGCGGTTCATAGTCGTGATCGTCGAAGGCGCGCCGACGCCTCGGGCGAAAATTACGATCCTTTTCCAAGACGGTTTCCTGATGCTCGCAACCCGTTGCCATCATATTGGCACATTTTCGGCAGCAGCGCGAAGGCTGTTCGCGCAAAGTCGAGGCATGCTTAATTCGAATACCTGTCGCGAGCCCCGCCGCGAGCCGCCGGGCGCCCTGTAAGGGCTTGTGTTTGCGGCTCCGCCGCGCGACTCTAAGAGCCAGCCCGATGGTTCTGGCCGATGGTTCTGGCCGATGGTTCTGGCCAATGGTTCTAGACACGCGAAGGAGTGCGCCGTGAACGATATCGTAACGGGTTTCAAATGGGTTGGCACGCGGCCGATACGTCCGGATGGCGTGCCGAAGGTGACCGGCCGGGCGATGTACGCCGCCGATTACACGATGGCGGGGGCGATCGTCGGCAAGATCCTGCGCTCGCCGCATGCCCATGCCCGGATCCGTTCGATCGATACCTCGAAGGCCGAGAAGCTTCCCGGGGTCAAGGCGGTCATCACCGCGAAAGACTTCCCCGAACAGAAATTCGAGTACATCGGCCCGGAGCGCGTCGCGGTCAATTTCTGGCATGTCACCCGCAACATCATGGCGCGCGAGAAGACGCTCTATGAGGGGCATGCGGTCGCTGCCGTCGCGGCGATGGACGCGGCCACCGCCGATGAGGCGCTGTCGCTGATCGAGGTCGATTACGAGGTCCTGCCGCACGTCATCGATGTCGACGAGGCGATGAAAGAGGACGCGCCGCTCCTCTTCGAGGACATGATCACGCGAGGGGTCGAGCCCACCCCGACCAAGCCTTCCAACATCTCGAAGCGGCTCGAATTCAAGATCGGCGATCTCGATGCCGGCTGGGCCCAGGCCGACGTGATTGTCGAAGAGGAGTTCAAGACCGCCGCGGTGCACCAGGGCTATATCGAGCCGCATGCCTGCTGCGTGCGGGTCGACCCCGACGGGCAGACCGAGATCTGGTCGTCGAGCCAGGGGCATTTCGTCGTGCGCGCGCTGACCGCGAAATTGCTGAACAAGCCGGTCGGCGACGTGCGCTGCTCGCCGGCCGAGATCGGCGGCGGGTTCGGTGGCAAGACCGTGGTTTATCTGGAGCCGGTCGCGGCATTGCTGTCGCAGAAAACCGGGCGCCCCATCAAAATGACGATGACCCGCGACGAAGTCTTCAAGGCGACCGGTCCGACGTCGGGCGGCTCGATGTGGGTCAAGATGGGCGTCACAAAGGACGGCAAGATCACCGCCGCCGACGGCATCTTCAAGTTCCAGGCGGGCGCCTTCCCGGGCTCGCCGGTCATGAACGCTTGTCTCTGCGCCTTCGCGCCCTATGCGATCGAGAACGCCCGTTCGGTCGGCTTTGACGTCGTGTGCAACCGGCCGAAATCGGCGGCCTATCGCGCGCCCGGCTCCCCGATCTCGGCATTCGCGGTCGAGAGCGTCATGGACATGCTGGCAAAGAAGATCGGCATGGACCCCGCCGAATTGCGGCGCAAGAACGCCGCCGGTCCCGGCACACCGATGATTTACGGGCCGAAGCTCGCCCATGGCGGCTATATCGAGACCCTCGAAGCCGTCATGAACCACCCCGCCTATAAGACGCCGCTCGGTCCCAATCAGGGCCGCGGCGTCGCCTCCGGCTATTGGTTCAACGGCGGCGGCGAGTCGAGCGCGACGGTGCAGATCAACGCTGATGGCACGATCCTCGTCGCAACCGGCAGCCCCGATATCGGCGGCTCGCGCGCGTCGATGGCGCTGATGGCGGCCGAGACGTTCGGCGTCGATTATAACCAGGTGCGCGCGATCGTCGCGGACACCGCTTCGGTCGGCTACACGCATGTGACCGGCGGCTCGCGCGTGACCTTCGCGACCGGGATGGCGGTCGTCGATGCCTGCAAGAAGCTGGTCGACGATCTGCGCGCCCGTGCCGCGATGATCTGGGACGTCGATGTCGACGCCGTCGTCTGGGAAGAAGGCAACGCCAAGCCGGCTTCGAGCAATGTCGGCGATTTCAAGCCGATGTCGCTGAAGGAGATTGCCGCCAAGGCGGCGCAGACCGGCGGCCCGCTGACCGCGGCGGCCTCGGTCAATGCCGGCGGCCAGGCGCCGGGCTTCTCGACGCAGTTCTGCGATGTCGAGGTCGATCCCGAGACCGGCAAGGTCACGATCCTGCGCTTTGTCGCGGCCCAGGATGTCGGCCGCGCGATCCATCCCTCCTATGTCGAGGGGCAGATCCAGGGCGGTGTCGTGCAGGGCATCGGCTGGGCGCTGAACGAGGAATACATCTACGACCCGAAGGGCCGCCTCGATAACGCCGGCTTCCTCGACTACCGCTGCCCGGTCGCCTCGGACCTGCCGATGATCGAAGCGCTCCTCGTCGAGGTGCCGAACCCGACGCATCCCTACGGGGTGAAGGGCGTGGGCGAGGTCAACATCTGCCCGCCGATGGCGGCGATCGCCAATGCGATCGAGAACGCGGTCGGGGTGCGGATGACCGAGCTGCCGATGTCGCCGCCAAAGCTGACTGCCGCGATCGAAACGGCCCAGCCAAAGCTCGCGGCGGATTAGCCGCAGCCGTCATTGCGAGCGGAGCGAAGCAATCCCGAGCCGTAAAAGACTACGTCGGATCGAGGTTGCTTCGTCCTCGCCGGCCCCTCGCACTGACACAGGAGCGCAAGGAGAAGCGCCAGTGAGCGTCGCGAAGGTCGTCCTGTCGAGCGGGTTCAGCCGGCGCTACACCGCCGGCAAGCGCGAATTCGACATCGAGGCGAAGAGCCTTCGCGACATCATCAAGGCGCTCGACCAGCTCTATCCCGGGCTGGGCGAGCACCTCGAGGAGGAGACCACCGTCGCGATCGACGGTGAGATCCACGATGCGCCCGGCTATTTCCAGAGAATCCGCCCGGGCTGCGAGGTTTTCTTTATCCCGAAGCTCGAAGGCGGCTAGCCGGCCGCCTCGGGCTGCCGGCGATAACCGTAGCGGTAGAGTTCGGTCGTGAGGCCGAAGCGGTCGTAAAGCGCGCGTGCCGGGGTATTGCTTGCCTCGACCTGCAGGCAGACGCCGCGCGCGCCCTGCGCGCGCCCCCAGGCCGCTACGCTCGCGACGACGCGCCAGCCGAGACCCTGGCGGCGCCGCGCCGCATCGGTGACGACCGACTCGTAGCAGAGGAGCCCGTCGCTGACGGCTCCATAAGCAAGCGCCACGAGGCGGCCGTCGATGCGCAGCCCGGCGAACGCGGCAGGGACCGCGACAGCCTCGACAATGCGCCGGTAAACCGCGCGATGCGCCTCGGTGTGGCCCTGCAATTCCGCCATCCCGGCGAGCCATTCCGGG
>JBKOVT010000378.1:0-6565 GCA_046724035.1 Pseudomonadota bacterium
GCTTTCGGCGGGCCGTGCAACGCTCACCCCGATGCAGCCGGATTGGATGCAGGTCGCTCAGGAAAGCCCTCCCGCATAGCGGGAGAAGGTTTATCGGGTCGGTTGCTGGAGCTGCTGCTGGATGTCGCGATATTGCGGCGAGCCGGGGCTGACCCCTTGCCGGTCGAGCGCGCGCTGCTGGCTTAAGAGATCGCTGCGGTAGGATTGCATCTTCTGCTGATCGATCGGCGCCGTTGTTGCCGGCGGCGAGACGGGCGCGGCAGCGCGTCCGTACGGCTGATGCAACAGCCAGGGCTGCGTCAGGATCGGCGACGGCGCTGAGCCCGGTGGTTGCGGCATAGCCGGACTGACCGGCGGCGGCACCGGCATCGGCGTGGTCTGAGCCTGCGCTGCGGCAATGCCGGCGACCGACAGCACGAGAATTGCCGCCAATGCGAGCACTTGTTTCATGCGGTCGATGCCCCCGCATCGCCTGTCAGCTCGGCCTGCGCCGCGGCGAGGCGCGCGATCGGCACGCGATAGGGCGAGCACGACACGTAGTCGAGCCCGACTTCGCGGCAGAACTGGATCGAGGCCGGATCGCCGCCATGCTCGCCGCAGATGCCGAGCTTGATGTCGGGCCGGGTCTTGCGGCCGCGCTCGGCGGCGATCTTGACCATCTCGCCGACCCCCGCCCTGTCGAGCGTCACAAACGGGTCGTGCTCGAAAATGCCGAGCTTTTGATAGGCGCTGCTAAAGCTCGCTGAATCGTCTCGCGAGATGCCGTAGACGGTCTGCGTCAGATCGTTTGTGCCAAAGCTGAAGAAGGCGGCGCTCTCGGCGATCTCGCCGGCAAGCAGCGCGGCGCGCGGCAATTCGATCATCGTGCCCACCGAGTACGGGATCGTGGTGCCGGATTTTTCCATCGTCTCGCGCGCGACGCGGTCGACGATCTCCTTCAGGATGTCGAGCTCGCGCCTCGTCGCGATCAGCGGCATCATGATCTCGGGCTCGACGGTCTCGCCCGTCTCGTGCATGACCGCGGCGGCCGCCTCGAAGATCGCAACGGCCTGCATCTCGTAGATTTCGGGGTAGGTGATGCCGAGACGGCAGCCGCGATGGCCGAGCATCGGGTTGGCCTCGTAGAGCGCGTGCGTGCGCTGGCGCACTTCGGTGACGCTCTTGCCGGAGAGCTCGGCCAATTCGTCGAATTCGGCGTCGGTCTTTGGCAGGAATTCGTGCAATGGCGGGTCGAGCAGGCGGATCGTCACCGGCAGGCCGCTCATGATTCGGAAGATCTCGGCGAAATCGGCGCGCTGCATCGGCAGCAGTTTGGCGAGCGCGGCGCGCCGGCCGCGCTCCTGATCGGCCATGATCATCTCGCGCATCGCGCCGATGCGGTCGGCCTCGAAGAACATGTGCTCGGTGCGCGAGAGGCCGATCCCCTCGGCGCCGAAATTGCGCGCCGCGCGCGCGTCGGCCGGCGTCTCGGCATTGGCGCGCACGCGCAAGGTGCGCAGCGCGTCGGCCCAGCCCATCAGGGTCGCGAAATCGCCCGACAATTGCGGCTCGATTGTCGGTACTTCGCCGAGGATAACTTCGCCGGTCGAGCCGTTGACCGTGATCAAATCGCCGGCATGGACGAGATGGTTGCGCACCGCCATCGTGCGGGCGGCGTAATCGATCCTGAGATCGCCGGCGCCCGAGACGCAAGGCCGCCCCATGCCGCGCGCGACAACCGCGGCGTGCGACGTCATGCCGCCGCGGGTCGTCAGAATGCCTTTCGCGGCGTGCATGCCGTGAATGTCCTCGGGGCTCGTCTCGATGCGCACGAGGATGACGCTTTCGCCGCGGCTCGCGAGCGACTCGGCCTCGTCGGCGGAAAACACGATCTTGCCCGAGGCCGCGCCGGGCGAGGCCGGCAGGCCATGCGCCAAAACGGTCGTCTTGGCGCTCGGGTCGAGCATCGGGTGCAGCAGCTGATCCAATGAATTCGGCTCGATCCGCCGGATCGCCTCGTCGCGGCCGATGACGCCTTCCTCGACAAACGACACCGCGATCTTCAAGGCGGCCTGGGCGGTGCGCTTCCCCGTCCGGGTCTGCAGCATCCACAATTTGCCGCGCTCGACCGTGAACTCGATGTCCTGCATGTCGCGGTATTTGTCTTCGAGGATGCCGCGCACTTTGAGGAGTTCACGGAACACCTCCGGCATGACCTCTTCCATCGCCGGCAGTTCCGAGTGGCTCGCCTGCTTCCCGGCGATCGTCAGATGCTGCGGCGTGCGGATGCCGGCGACGACGTCCTCGCCCTGCGCATTCGCGAGATACTCGCCGTAGAACTCGTTGGCGCCGGTCGAGGGGTTGCGCGTAAAGGCGACGCCGGTCGCGCAATCCTCACCCATATTGCCGAACACCATCGCCTGCACATTGACCGCGGTGCCCCACTCGGCGGGGATGTTATGCAATCGGCGATAGGTGACGGCGCGCTGATTGTTCCACGACCCGAACACTGCGGCGATCGCGCCCCACAGCTGCTCATGCGCATCCTGCGGAAACGGCTTGCCGGTTTCGCTCTGCACGACCTCCTTGAAATTGGCGGCAATCGTCTTCCAGTCATCGGCGCCGAGCTCGGTGTCGAGCACCGCGCCGGTCTCGATCTTGTGGTTCTCGATCAATTCCTCGAAATGGTGGTGCTCGATGCCGAGCACGACCTGCCCATACATCTGCAGAAAGCGGCGATAGCTGTCATAGGCAAAACGCTCGTCGCCGCTGTTTTTGGCGAGGCCGCCGACGGTCTCGTCGTTCAGGCCCAGATTGAGCACCGTGTCCATCATCCCAGGCATCGAGGCGCGCGCGCCCGATCGCACCGAGACGAGCAGCGGCTTTTTCGGGTCGCCGAATTTGGCGCCGATCGCCTCTTCGACTTCGGCCAGCGCGGCAGCGACCTGTTCCTTCAGATCGGGCGGATAGCTCTCGTCATGCGCGTAGAAATAGGTACAGACCTCGGTCGTGATCGTAAAGCCGGGCGGCACCGGCAGGCCGAGATTGGCCATCTCCGCGAGCCCCGCGCCCTTGCCGCCCAAGAGGTTGCGCATCTCGCCCTTGCCCTCGGCGGCGCCGCGGCCAAAGCGGTAGACCCATTTCGCGCCCTTGGTCGCCCCATTGCCCGTCATGGGCTTGTCACCGTCATGGGCTTGTCACCCCTCGATCTGGGAGAAATCGGCGACCTGGTTCATCACCGCGCGGATACGCGACAACAGGCGCAGCCGGTTTTCCCGCACGCTCACCTCTCGGCCATCTACGATGACCTTTTCGTCGGTATTAACGGTGACCTTGTCGAAAAATTCATCAACCGCCGCGCGAAGCGTCGCCAACCGTTCCATCACACGACCGAACGCCTCCTGACGCAGGAAGCTCTCAAGGGTGCTCCTCATTCCGCTGAGCCGCTGGTAAAGCGCTTCCTCTTGCGGTTGGCGGAAACAGCCTGCATCTACCGGCTCGTCGTACGACCGTCCGTCCCGCTTCTCCTCAATTTCGACGATATTGGAGGCGCGACGATAAGCGATCAGCAAATTCGCGCCGTCTTCCGTATCCAAAAATTTCTGGAGGGATTCAACGCGCGCGAGCAGTCGAACGAGATCACTGTCGTAAGTCCGGATTGACGCGATTCCGCTTTCGCTTGGTCTGATAAAGGTCGCCGCGACTAGGTCGTGGCGTACGCCACGGTCGCGCAAATGCACCTTCAGCCGATCAGCAACGAATTCGAGGAGATCGAAAACCGGACCGCGATACTCGACGGCTCGCCCGGATATGGCTCGCGCAAAAGCATCGTGCAGCGACAACCGTAGCCGGTTTTCGAGGATCAGGCGGATTATCCCCTGTGCCGCTCGGCGCAGTGCGAATGGGTCGCGCGAGCCGGTCGGTTTTTCGCCGATTGCAAAGAACGCGGCGAGCGCGTCGAGTTTGTCGGCGAGGGCGACGACGATGCTGTCGGGTGAAGTCGGGCAGGTGTCGTTTGGGCCGAGCGGTTTGTAGTGATCGGCAATCGCATCGGCGATGCGCGCGTCCTCGCCGTCATTCAGCGCGTAATAGCGGCCCATGACCCCCTGCAACTCGGGAAACTCGCCGACCATGCCGGTCGACAGATCGGCTTTCGAGAGAAGCGCGGCGCGACGGGCGCGTTCGGCATCGGCACCCGGAACATGCGGCACGAGAACCTCGGCAAGCGCCTCCATACGCTGGACCTTGTCGTAAACGCTGCCGAGCTTTTCGTAATAGACGCGGTCCTTGAGCGCTTCGAGGCGTGAAGCGAGCGGAATCTTGCGATCTTGGTCCCAGAAGAAGCGCGCGTCGGCGAGCCGCGCCTTCAACACGCGCTCATTGCCGGCGACGATCGTCTTGCCATCGTCCGGAGTCTTGTTGTTGGCGACAAACAGAAAGCGCGGCGCCGGGCTTCCATCCGGTTTGAGACACGAAAAGTATTTCTGGTGTGTGCGCATCGCGGTCGCGAGAACCTCGGCGGGCAATGCCATGCTGGCCTCGTCGATCGCGCCGATCAGCACGACCGGGAACTCGACGAGCCCCGTGACCTCATCGAGCAAGTCGCGATCGGGCTTCACCGTCCCGCCTTCTTTCCGCGCGAGGCGGTCGAGACCGGTGGCGATGATGTCGCGGCGGCGATCCTGGTCGATGATGACATAAGCCGCTTCGAGCTTCGTGACATAATCGAAGGCGTTCTTAACAGTAAATTCGTCCGGCGATAGGAAGCGATGCCCGCGCGTCGTTGCGCCAACGGGCACGCCGTCCAACGGGACCTTGACCATCGCACCATCGAACAAGCAGAGGGCTGAGTTTAGCGGCCTCACCCAGCGCAATGGCGCGGCCGGAAAACGCATCGATTTCGGCCACGGGAGTTCGGCAATCGCCGCGTGCAGCAATTCGGGAAGCACCTCGGCGGCAGGACGGCCGGCGCTCTGAATAATCGCGAAATAGAATGCACCCCGACCGGTGTCACGGACCTCGCATTGATCGATCGATTGCAAGCCCGCCGCGCGCAAGAATCCGTCGAGCGCCTGTTGCGGCGCGCCGACGCGCGGCCCGCGCCGCTCCTCGCTGCGGTCCGGCTGCCGCTCGGGAATGCCGTCGGCGAAGAATGTAAGTCGGCGCGGCGTCACGGTGCCGCCCACGTTCTTGGCGGGGATTCCCGCGGCCGCGAGCTTGTCGCGCACAAGCGCCTTGAAATCCTCGATCGCGCGGCGCTGCATGCGCGCCGGGATTTCTTCCGACAACAGTTCGAGCAGCAATTCGCCCATTCAGCCGCTCGCGCCAGCGAGCCACGCGTCGCAGCACCCTTTCGCCAGCGCGCGCACGCGGCCGATATAGGCGGCGCGCTCGGTCACGCTGATGACGCCGCGCGCATCGAGCAGATTAAAGAGGTGGCTGGCCTTCAGGCATTGGTCGTACGCCGGCAACGGCAAAGCCGGCCGGTTCGCCGAGCCCTCATCGACGTTGAGCAATGCTTTGCATTCGCTTTCGGCATCGGCGAAATGGCGGAACAACATCTCGGTGTTGGCGCGCTCGAAATTGTAGGCGGAGAATTCGCGCTCGCCCCGCTTGAACACATCGCCATACGTAATCCGCCCCGCTCCCGGCGCGCCGTTGAAATCGAGATCGAAGATGCTTTCGACCCCCTGCACATAGATCGCGAGGCGTTCGAGCCCGTAGGTCAGCTCGGTCGAGACGGGGTCGCATTCGATGCCGCCGACCTGCTGGAAATAGGTGAACTGGCTGACTTCCATGCCGTCGAGCCAGACCTCCCAGCCGAGCCCCCAGGCGCCCAAGGTCGGGCTCTCCCAATCGTCCTCGACAAAGCGGATGTCGTGCTGCGATGCATCGATGCCGAGCGCCGCTAGGCTCTTCAGATAGAGATCCTGGCTGTCGGTGGGCGCCGGCTTGAGGATGACCTGCAATTGGTAATAATGCTGCAGCCGGTTCGGGTTTTCGCCGTAGCGGCCATCGGTCGGACGCCGCGAGGGCTGCACATAAGCGGCGCGCCACGGCTCCGGTCCCAAGGCGCGCAATGCCGTCGCGGGATGAAAGGTGCCGGCGCCGACCTCGATGTCATAGGGCTGCAGGATGATGCAGCCCTGCTCCGCCCAATAGCGCTGCAGCGCCAGGATCAGGCCCTGAAAGCTGGTGTCGGACCTTGACGGCATTAATTCACGCCGGGCGCGGACAGCCGGCTTTGCCGCAGCCGCGCGCGTTTGCCGCGACATAGGCGCCGCAAGCCGGGCAGGCAATCAGATCCTGGACCGCAGCTTGCGACTGCTGTCGCGGTGACGCGCGCTGGGTGGCTGGCCGGGGGCGGGGCACCTCGCGGCGCACCTCTTGACGCAGCTTGTTGAACTGGCGGATCGCGTAGAGCACCGCGATGACGACCAGCGCAAGAAGGAGAAGACGAGACAAACCGCCGAACATCGCCGAGGTTTAGGGTCGAGGAGGCCCAGGGTCAAGCAAGCCGGTCACGCCGGCTACAGCCCAAAGCGGGCCCAGAGCGCGCGGGCTTCCAGCCAGCCGATCAGATCGG
>JBKOVT010000110.1:0-5564 GCA_046724035.1 Pseudomonadota bacterium
CGTGAGTGTTGACCCTCGGGGCAGTGCCGCTTACCTACGCGGCATGGCTTTGTTGCCGATCATCACCGCGCCCGATCCGCGGCTCAAAATCCAGGCGAAGCCGGTCGCCAAGGTCGACGCGAAGGTGCGCCGGCTGATGGATGACATGCTGGAGACGATGTACCACGCCATCGGCATCGGCTTGGCGGCGCCGCAGGTCGGCGCGGCGCAACGCGTCCTCGTCGTCGATGTCGCGCGCGAGGGCGAAGAGCCGAACCCGATGCGCATCGCCAACCCCGAGATCGTGTGGCGCTCGGACGAGACGATCATCGCCAATGAGGGCTGTCTGTCCCTCCCCGAGCATTACGCCGATGTCGCGCGGCCGCGGGCAATCCGGCTGCGCTATCTCGACCATGAGAACGAGATCCGCGAGATCGAGGCGGAGGGGCTGCTCGCGACCTGTCTGCAACACGAGATCGACCATCTCGACGGCGTGTTGTTCGTCGATCACATCTCGACGTTGAAGCGCGGCATGATCTTGAAGAAGCTCGCCAAGGCGAAGCGCAGCCGCGCGCTCCAGCCCGCTTAGCGATGCAGTGCCCCCACCCCAACCCTCCCCCGCCAGCGGGGGAGGGAGTCTGCAGCGCCCGCTGCCGGCGGCTGGGGGCTATATAGTCCCGGCGATGACCCGACCGCTCGATCTTGTCTTTATGGGGACGCCGGATTTTGCGGCGGCGATCCTCGCCGGGCTCGTCGCGGCGGGGCATCGGCTGCGCGCGGTCTACACCCAGCCGCCGCGACCGGCCGGACGCGGCCACCGGCTGCAATCCTCGCCGGTGCAGCTCCTGGCCGAGCGGCTCGGGTTGCCGGTGCGCTCGCCCGCCAGCCTGCGCGATGAAGCGGCGCAGGCGGAGTTCGCTGCGACCGGCGCGGATGCGGCGGTCGTCGCCGCTTATGGGCTGATCCTGCCGCCCGCGATCCTGGCGGCGCCACGCCTCGGCTGCCTCAATGTGCATGCCTCGCTCTTGCCGCGCTGGCGCGGCGCGGCGCCGATCCAGCGCGCGATCCTGGCCGGCGATCGCGAGACCGGTGTCACGATCATGCAGATGGAGGCGGGGCTCGATACCGGGCCGATCCTGTTGCAGCAGCCGGTGCCGATCCTGCCCGAAACGAATGCCGGCGAATTGACCGAAACGCTCGCCGAGCTCGGGGTGCGGCTGATGCTCGAAGCGCTGGACGGGGTCGCGGCGGGCACTCTGATGGCGCGGCCGCAGCCCGAAGAGGGCGTCACATACGCGCCGAAGATCCGGCGCGAGGAGGCGCGGCTCGATTGGCGCGAGCCCGCCGATGCGCTGGAGCGCCGGTTGCGCGCCTTCGCCCCGGCGCCCGGGGCTTGGTTCAGCGGCGGCGGCGAGCGCATCCGGGTGTTGCGCGCCGCAGTGGAAGCGCAGGCCCCCAATGTGCCACCCGGCACCATCATCGACGACCGGCTCGGTATCGCTTGCGGCAGCGGCGTCTTTCATCCGCTCTGCCTGCAGCGGCCCGGGCGCGCGGCGCTCGACGCCGACGCCTTCCTGCGCGGCTTTCCGATCCCGGCTGGGACCCTGTTGCCATGCCCCGCTACAAGCTGACGATCGAATATGACGGGACCGGCCTTGTCGGCTGGCAGCGCCAGGCCAACGGCCTCTCCGTGCAGGAGGCGCTGGAGACCGCGTTCGAGCGGTTTTGCGGCGAACGGCTGACCGTGTTCGGCGCCGGGCGCACCGATGCCGGTGTGCATGCGCTGGCGCAGGTCGCGCATGTCGATCTCGCGCGCGAGGCCGATCCCGAAGTGATCCGCAGCGCGATCAATCACCATCTGAGGCCGCATGCGATCAGTGTCATCGAGGCGACGCCGGCGCCGCCCGGCTTCGATGCGCGGCTGTCGGCGCGCAACCGTCGTTATCTCTACCGCATCCTGAACCGGCGCGCGCCGCCCGCGCTGCAGCGTGGCCGGGTGTGGCATGTCGCGCCGCCGCTCAATCCCGCGGCGATGCAGGAAGGCGCGCGGCATCTGGTGGGACACCACGATTTCTCGACCTTTCGCGACTCGCTGTGCCAGGCGAAATCGCCGGTCAAGACGCTCGATGTTCTCGATGTCACGACGGATGGCGAGGAGATCCATATCGCGGCGCGCGCCCGATCCTTCCTGCATCACCAGGTGCGCAACATGGCTGGCACGCTGAAGCTGGTCGGGCTCGGGCAGTGGTCTCCGGAAGACGTCGCGACGGCGCTTGCGGCGCGCGACCGGCGCGCCGGTGGTCCGACCGCGCCGGCCGAGGGGCTGGCCTTAGTCGCGGTCGAGTATCGCGAGGATCAGTAAAGACTCTCGGTCACCCGGCTCAGCACAACGCCAAGCACGACATCGAGCAAGACGACCGGCACCGCCTGGCTCGTCGACACCTGCAATGCGACCCGCGCGATGTACCACTCGTAGACGAGCACCGCGACCGCCGCGGCGAAATCGACGATCTGCGCAACACCGGTCGGGAAGAGACCGGTGGCCGCGTCGGCGCCGACAATCACAAAGAGCGCGGTCTGCGGGATCTGCGACCAGTTATAGGCGACGATAAACGGAATAAAGCGGTTCTCGCGGCCGAGATAGCGCGTCAGCGGCAACACGATTAGCGGGAACGCGACCCAGGAAATCACATACCCGATCGTCTCGACGATAACGATATGCGGCATGCCGGACGCGGCCCAATGCGCCGCCGAAACGCGAAAAGCGAGCAGGATCAGGAAGAACGGGTAGCAGATTACGCCGGCGCGGAACGAGCGCCAGAATCCCTCGATCGAGGTGTCGAAAAAGCCGAGCCCGCTCGGATCGCCGCGCGCCAGCTTCAAGGCGCCGCCGACCGCCAGCTGCACCTCGACCCACGCCGGGGCGGTCATGAGGTGGCGAAGAAGCGGTCGAGAAAGGCTTCGTAGATCGCGACGAGCTGCGCGATATCGGCGACAGGGACGCGCTCATCGGCCTTGTGCATCGTCTCGCCGACCAGGCCGAATTCGGCGACTGGGCAATAGGCCTGGATAAAGCGCGCGTCGGAGGTGCCGCCGGTCGTGCTGAGCTCAGGGGCGCGGCCGGTCACCGCCGCGATCGCTTGCGTCAGGCAATCGCTGACCTTGCCGGGCGGCACGAGGAAGGCCTCGCCGCTGACCGCCCATTCGAGATGATAATTGCCGCCCGCGAGCGCGAGGCGCTTCGCGACCCATTCCTTGAGCTTGTCGCTCGTCCACAGATCGTTGAAGCGGATGTTGAAGGTGGCGCGCGCCGCGCCGGGAATGATGTTTGTTGTCGGGTTGCCGATATCGATGGTCGTGACCTGCAATCCGGAGCGCTGGAAGTGCTGCGTGCCGGGGTCGAGCGGCATCGCGGTCAACGCGTGCAACAGCGCGACGATTCGGTGCGCCGCATTGTCGGCGAGATGCGGGTAGGCGACATGACCCTGCACGCCGCTGACCGTGAGGCGCCCGGTCATGCTGCCGCGGCGGCCGATCTTGATCATGTCGCCGAGCTCGGTCGCCGAGGTCGGCTCGCCGACGACACAGGCATCGAGCGTCTCGCCGCGCGCCTTCAGCCATTCCAGCACCTTTTTGGTGCCGTTGACCGCGATGCCTTCTTCGTCGCCGGTGATCAGGAGGCTGATCGAGCCGGAGAAATCGGGGCCGCGCGTCGCGATGAACCGCTCGGCGGCGGCGATGAAAGCGGCAATCGCCCCCTTCATGTCGACGGCGCCCCGGCCGCACAAGACGCCCTCGCGCAACGCCGCGCCAAACGGATCGAACGACCATTGATCGGCGGCGCCGGTCGGCACGACATCGGTATGGCCGGCAAAGCACAGATTGGGCCCGCTGCTACCCCAGCGCGCATAGAGATTGTCGACCGGGTCGGTTGTCTCGCCGTTTGGCCCTTCCTCGCTGAAGGTCAGCGGGTGGCAGGTGAAGCCGAGCTGCTCGAGGCGCGATGCGACGATGCCGAGCGCGCCCTCATCCTTTGGCGTCACGCTCGGGCGGCGGATCAGCTCGGCGGCAAGCGCTACCGGATCGACCGCCCAATTGTGCGCGGCGCGAGGGGCCGGGATGTCGTTCATTCGCGCAGGAGGTCGTTGATCGAGGTCTTGGCGCGGGTCTGCGCATCGACCTGCTTGACGATGACCGCGCAATAAAGGCTCGGGCCGGGGCTGCCGTCGGGCAGCGCGCGGCCGGGCAGCGAGCCCGGCACTACCACTGAATAGGCCGGCACCCGCCCGGTGATGATTTCGCCGGTCTGGCGGTTGACGATCTTTGTCGTCGAGCTGATGAAGGTGCCCATCGCCAATACCGCGCCCTGCTCGACGATGACGCCTTCGACGACCTCGCTGCGCGCCCCGATAAAGCAATCATCCTCGATGATGACGGGTTCGGCCTGCAACGGCTCCAACACGCCGCCGATGCCGACGCCGCCCGACAGGTGACAGTTCTTGCCGATCTGCGCGCAGGAACCGACCGTCGCCCAGGTGTCGACCATCGTGCCGCTGCCGACATGGGCGCCGACATTGACGAAGCTCGGCATCAGGACGACGTTCGGCGCGATGTAGGCGGAGTGGCGCACGATCGCGCCCGGGACTGCGCGAAAACCGGCGTCGCGAAAGCGATTGGCCGACCAGCCGGCGAATTTCGAGGGCACCTTGTCCCACCATTTCGCGGGGCCGCGTTCGGGATCGACCGGACCGCCGGGGATCTCGGCCATGTCGTTGAGGCGGAACGACAGCAGCACCGCCTTTTTCAGCCATTGATGCACCTGCCAGCCGCGGGCCTGGCCACCGGCCGGCTCGGCGACGCGCAGCTTTCCCTCATCGAGCCCGTCGAGCGCCGCCGCGACGGCCTCGCGCCACGCGCCCTTGGTCTGCGGCGACACCTTCTCGCGCTGTTCCCAGGCTTCGTCGATTGTCGCGGCGAGATCGGCATTACTCATTACATCACCCGGCACGGCAGAATTCGGCGAGCGCACGATGACCGCGCCGCAGCGCCCGAGTCAACCGAGCCGGCGCAATCAGTCCGCCTCGGGCTCGGCGAGGACTTGGGCGAAGAGCGCGCGGTCGGCATTGCCGCCGGACTGCACGACCGCGACGCGCTTCCCCTGAAGCCGGGCGCGCTCTTTCAGCGCGGCGGCGAAGGTTGCCGCGCCTGCGCCCTCGGCGATGTTGTGCGTGTCGGTAAAGAGGATGCGCATTGCCTGCCGAAGCTCGGCCTCCGACACGGTGACAATGCGCGCCACGTGTTTCCGGATCATCGCCAGCGCCGCTTCGTCCGGCACCCGGACAGCAAGCCCCTCGGCCAGCGTGTCGGCGCGGTTGGTCGGCACCGGCCGGCCGGCGGCGAAGGACAGCGCGTAAGTCGGCGCATTCTCGGCGACGACGCCAACCACCTCGGTCGTCAGGCCCAAAGCTTCGCGCGCCGAGATGACGCCGCAGATGCCGCTGCCGAGGCCGATCGGCACATAGACGGTATCGAGAGCCGGGACGGCTCGAAACAATTCCAGCGCATAGCTCGCGACGCCGCGTATC
>JBKOVT010000269.1:0-27966 GCA_046724035.1 Pseudomonadota bacterium
CACCAGTGCTGGTCTTCGCCTCCCCCACGATTTCAAAACGCTGACCAGAATAACCATCAAAAAAGGCCGCGCATAGAGAAACGGCGTACTGCTCAAAGGCTTCAATCAGGCCGGTACGCTGTTCTGCCGTCAACGAAACCCAGTGAGCGCCAATCGCGCTCTGCACGAGCAAATGGTAGATCGAAGGTGGGTTTAACCGTCGGTGCGAGCACAGCGTATCGTTGCTGGAATTGCATCGTCTTGCTGGCCTTCATGACCTGAAGAAAGCGGTCATTGAGCTCTTCGATTGGTGCACTAACAGCGGACGCTGCATGCGCGCAAGGAAGCCGCACCGAGTAGTGCAACAGCAAACAGAAGGCAATAAATGCTTTTGGGGTAAAACAGCGATTTGAGCCTCGAGAACCGGACCATGATGCCTCTCGTTAACGGACCCAATGGGCCGAGAGGAACTACATTCCAAGGTTTCCCAGCCCCCTGACGGCAATCATCGCCATTATCCACGAGAGCATGGAAAGCCCTGCGATCCCCGAGTAACGCAATACCTGATCCGACGCAGCGGGTAACAGCTGCAAACCCGCATTCGAGCTCATGATCCCCCTCCCCCGAATTGGTTTTGGGGAAGCCCATTGCAGATCACGTTATCGACTCAACGGGGGTTTCAACTTGAACGCGTGTTGGCCGTGGACAACCTTTCAGGCCATAATTGTCGAGGAAATTGAAGGTATGGACCGCCGATGCAGGGCCGATCTCATGCCAATGGATTTTTCTCATTCCAGGAAGCCGGCTCAGCATCGCTGATAGGCCGCCGTGTCATATTAGGCGTTGCGCTCTTCTGCGTCGCCGCGTCGCTGGGCGCGTATCACAGCTCAGGTGCGTCAGCGACGACCGCGCCCATCGAGCAGCTCTACACAGCGCTGCAGACGGTCATGAAAGCGGGCAAGGCGGCACCGTTCCGACAGCGATATGACATGCTTGCGTCAGTTATCGCTCGGACATTCGATCTCGACGGCATTCTTGAGAGTTCAGTCGGGCCACGCTGGGCGACACTGCCCCCAGAGCAGCAATCCGCATTGAAAGAGGCGTTTCGGCGCTACACGATCGCGATCTATGTCACTAACTTCGACACCTTTTCCGGACAGCGCTTCGAGGTGCAGCCAAATTCGGTTCCCACCGGCGGGGACCAGATCGTGCAAACGCGGATCGTGCCGGCGGCCGGTGAGGCCCACAGGCTCGACTATGTCTTGCGGCAGGTCGGCGGGAGCTGGAAAGTGGTGGACGTGCTGGCCGATGGCTCGATCAGCCGGGTGGCCGTGCAACGCTCGGAAATGCGAACGCCGCTCACAAACGGCGGCGGTCCCGCGCTGCTGGACCGCTTGCAAAAAAAGACAGCGGAAATGTCCGGCGGGCAGCCGCTACCTTAGGGCACCGGCGATTATGCCTGCTTGTGACCGATATTTGATGCGCGCGGTCCTCTGATGCGAACGCAACGTGCCCTCGTCGGGGTGATCAACTATTGCCGACGGCACGCATGGACGGTGGTCCTAATCAGCGCTGCACTTGCCGCCCTTGCTCTTGGCTATGCAGCCGGGCATCTCGGTCTGAGTTCTGAGACGGAACGCCTTTTCGCGGCAGACCTGGCCTGGCGGCAGCGCGCGGCGGCATTCAAGTCCGAGTTTCCGCAGTTTCAAAATCTGCTTGTGGCCGTCATCGACGCGCGCGAACCCGAAGCGGCCGATTTCACGGCCGATCAGCTCACCACCGCTTTAGCCGCAGATCGCACCCATTTTGAGTCAGTGCGGCGTCCTGACGGATTACCCTTCTTTCGCACCGAGGGGCTATTATTCCTCGATGCGAGCAAACTCGAGGCGACGCTAGACCGAATTATCGATGCTCAGCCTTTCCTGGGCGAGTTAGCTAAAGATATGAGTGCGCGCGGTCTATTCGCGGCGCTCAGCCTTGTGGCCGCAGGAACCGAGCAACAGCGCGCCGAATTCGAGGAGGCGAATCGGACAGCGCTGTTGGCATTCCACAATGCCATTGCGGCGTCCCTGGCTGGTGATCCACATCCACTGTCCTGGACCCGGCTGTTGGCCGGGGATCTTGCGGAGGGTGCGGGCCCTTACAAGTTCGTGCTGGCGCAACCCAGGCTCGATCACGCCCGGCTCGAGCCAGGAGGGGCGGCAAGCCGGGCCATGCGCAGCGCGGCGAGCCAACTGGAATTCGTCAAATCCGGTGATGCTCGCGTCCGCATTACGGGAAGCGTAGCCCTGGCCGACGAGGAGTTCTCGACGGTCGCCCAAGGCGTCGTTGAGGGAATGATAGCCAGCGTCCTGCTGATTACCCTTTGGCTTTTCTTAGCGGTACGCTCCTGGCGGCTCATTGTTTCGATCCTGCTGACCCTGGCGCTCGGGCTAACGCTGACGCTCGCTTTTGCCGCAATCGCCGTCGGGACGCTGAACTTGGTCTCAGTCGGTTTCGGGATCCTCTTCGTCGGTATCGCGGTCGATTTCGCGATCCAGTTTTCTGTGCGGTACCGCGAGATGCGGCAGATGCACGCCGATCTTGCTGTTGCTATGGCCGAGACCGGCCGCCGTGCGGGCGGACAGATCTTGGTGGCTGCGTCGGCAACGGCCGCGGGATTTCTTGCGTTCGTGCCGACGGACTTTCGCGGTGTCGCCGAACTTGGGCTAATCGCGGGCGTCGGTATGCTGATCGCATTTATCTGCACCGTCAGCTTCCTTCCAGCGCTCATCAGCCTGTTTCGACCATCGCCGGATGGCGCGGAAATCGGCCTGACCTGGGCTAGGCCACTGGATCATTTAATCCGCCGGCTGCGCAGGTCGCTGTTGGTGATGTTCGGGGCATCGGCTGCGCTCGGGATCGCTCTGCTAGCGCGACTGCCCTTTGATGCCAATCCACTGCACACCAAAGACGCAACCACCGAAGCGATGCGGACGCTTGAAGATCTGCGGGAGTCGCCGCTGGCGAACCCTTTTACGGCAGACATCATCGCGGCCGACGCCGCGAGAGCGGTGATCGTGTCGCAGAGGCTGCGCGACCTGTCGCTAGTTTCTGGCACATTGTCGATCAACAGCTTCGTTCCAGCCGATCAGCCCGCGAAGCTGGCGCTGATTGCCGACGCTCGCAATCTGTTACGCGTGACTCTTGAGCCGAAATCGACCCCAGAGAGCCCCAAGCCTGAGGAGATTCGTAGCGCAGTACGAACCGCCCTGAGCCAAATCCAGTCAAAGCTCTCGGAATTGCCAAGGGGGTGGGTCATTGCGCTTTTAGTGGACGATTTGCGCCGGCTGGCCTCAGCGCCAGACGGGGTCCTACACGATGTTGATCAATCGCTCACCCGGTTTTTGCCGATGCAACTCGATCGGCTTCGCAATGCGCTCGACGCATCTCCCGTGAGCTTGCAGTCCCTTCCTCGGGAATTGGCGCGAGACTGGCTCCTTCCGGACGGACGAGCGCGGGTCCAGGCAGTCCCAAAACCTGAGGTGCGCAATAGCGAAGGGCTCGCGAAATTTGTGGCCGATGTTACCGCTGTGGCACCGGACGTGACCGGCTCCGCGCCAACCGTCGTAGCGACCAGCACAACGATTGTCGACGCGTTTCGAACCGCCGCGATAGGCGCACTGGTTGCGATTACCGTCATCCTGATGATCGCGTTGCGTCGTATCGTTGATGCGGCTCTGGTGCTGGCGCCGCTCTTGATATCGGCGCTGTTGTCGGTAGCCGTGCTGGTAATGATCCCCCTACCGCTAAACTACGCCAATATCATTGTCCTGCCGCTTCTTCTTGGCGTTGGCGTATCGTTCAACATCTACTTCGTCATGAATTGGCGGGCTGGGCAGAAGGCGATCTTAGGCTCGGCAACAGCGCGAGCGGTTCTGTTCTCAGCCCTGACGACCGGAACCGCCTTTGGCTCGTTGGCATTGTCCCGGCATCCTGGGACGGCGAGCATGGGCTGGCTACTCTTAACCAGCCTATTCTTCACGCTACTCGCTACTTTCGTATTTCTTCCGGCGCTTCTCGCGACGGTTCCCAATCGCCGCCCGGTGGAACACCGACGCGATGCGCGCGGGCGACGCTCGTAACTCATCGACTCCCCAAAGCATGAATAAGAAGGGGATGCCGACCATCAAATCGAGGGTTAATCGCACCCGAGTACGGTTCGGCAGGCTTAACGATGGTAACATCGCATCATAGTATTTCCGCCGGATAATGCTCGCCGGAGAGCCAGCTTGATTGGAGGCTTCGGATGGTTGCAACTGAGCATCGCATCGTAGCTCGTTGGAGACTGCGACGCACGGCACGGATGAACGTGCAAATATATCGACGCCAGGGCGATGCACGAACGACTGTTCGCGGTTGGTCGTCATCGGTTTATGAGTCCGGCGATTCCGTTCGCTACCCGGTGCCTCAGGATTGACTGGCGTGCACGACACCCAGACCGGATGCTCGGAGTTCGGCATCCACCAACGCTTTGATCTGCATCAACCTACTCGCCTTGTTCAAGGCATAGCTGTGGTACATCCCGAACGTACCTGAATTGCGCGAAAGCTGTCTGCTGATGATCGATCGAGGCGTGTGGATTGGTCTCTCTCGCGCACCGGATTGGCGCTGGCCGGTGCTGCGGCGGCGTTTTTCCTTGGTTGGAACACTTTGACGGGCCCTGACTTGACACTGCTGCTCAGCGGCTGGTGCGTGCCCGCTGTTGCCCTGCTTCATCTCGTCCAACAGGGTGGATGCGGCTGTGCTTGGCGTCGTCTTATCGACGCGCCTTGTCCATCCCGCTGGGTTTTTTTCCGCATCCGGTGGATCCGTGTCTCGGTCGCAGCCCTTGTCCCTGTCTCGGGTGTAGGAGCGGCGCTTGTTGCCGTTCGGCTTGCTACGCGCGCTGACCTTAGGCTGGATGTCGCGAGCGCCAGTCTGACCGTCGACGCCACAATGGAGATAATCAGCCAGATCGTTTTCACGGCATTGGGTTTTGGGCTTCTCCTCATTGCCGTACCAGAAGCGCGCATTCTGGACCGGGCGGCGGCCACTCTAATGCTCGCCATTTTGATCGCTGCCGCATTTGTGACGGCACAGCGGATCGGTGGTATGAGGGTTATAGAGCTTGGGATTTCGACGCTGGCCCGCCGGTGGCCTAGATTTTTGCCACTAATAGAGGCAAGGCTGCATGATCAATTGATGAGGCTCCATCGGCAACCACGCGCGCTTTTTACCGCCGGACTTTTGCACTTCGGCAGCTGGTTGCTTGGAGCAGGCGAGATTTGGTTGATTCTGGCTGCATTGGGCCAGCCTGCCAGCCCCACAAAATGCGTGATCATCGAAAGCTTGAGCATGGTCGGCCGAAGTGCTGGCTTCTTTGTCCCCGGCGCGCTGGGGGTACAGGAAATCGCCGTCGTTGTGGTTGGTAAGCTCGTTGGGCTACCTCTAGAGACCGCCATGATGATCGCCATCGCTAAGCGTCTGCGGGACGTTGTTATCGGGGTGCCCGGGCTTTTCGTCTGGCAGTGGGCTGAGGGATTTCGGTTCGAGATCTCGCAGATAGCAAGAGGCTTTAGGGCTGCATTGGTCCGAAGGCCGTTTGGCGCAACCTCCGGAGCAAAGGATCACTAAGGGGTGGTCGCCGGTCGAACACCTCAGTCGGCGGGTTCGGGCGTCAAAGATTTCGAATACGGTGCAGGAATTGCTCGGTGCTCGTCGGATATCAATTTATGTTCCGCCGAAACCTCGAAACGCGCAGTGTAGCTCGCAAACCGTTCTCGTGCGGCAGCGGGATCAATCTCATAAGTGTCAAACCGGTATCGATTGACGGCATACCCCCCATTCGGACTTGCTTCCACGAGTTGCTCAATGCGCCGAGCCAACTCGGGTTTGAGTGCCAAGCCGAAGTGATCGTAAAGCTTCGCCAAGGTCCCGGCGGGATCGCGCGTGAGATCGCGATAATGTATGTGACAGATTGGCTCGGCGAACGGTTGCTTATCGGCAGCTCGGATCATCAGCTCAGCCCCTAGGGACCACCGCTCAATCTCCTGCCGACCCAGGGCTGCCCGATCGAGGTGTTTCGTGAATGGCCGCCTTAGAACTTCCGTCAGGCGAGCGACCGATGCTATCACCTGAAGCGGATCACGGTGGACAAACACAAACCGAGCATCCGGGTAAACCGCTCGAATTTCGTCTAACGCGAACACATGGTCCGGGCATTTCAATACCCAACATCCGGAGCGAGCGGTCTGATGCTGTAGATGCTGCAGAAAGCGCTTGTGGAATCGAAAGGCATCGAAGTGACCCTTGCGGTCGAGCCATTGCCGATAACTTGGCACTGAATACGTTGTATCGAAGCGCGAACTCGCAAAAACGTGTGCGGTAATTTCCGAACATTCCTGCGGCGAGTCGGCACCGATTGGATGCATCTGGCGGAAGCCAGGCGCCAATACCTGAAAAAGGCGGAGTTGGCGAGCAACTCTTGAGCGCCGTCGATCGTTCTTTGCGTCATTCCCGAGTGTAGGATAGGGATGGATCAGCTGCCACACCCGGGGCACCATATTGCCCTCGTCAGCTGCCAGCAATTGATGCAGAAACGTCGTGCCTGACCGTGGCAAGCCGGCGATAAAAATTGGCCGTTCGATTCGCTGTTCGAGGATTTCGGGGGTCCGCAGCTCTTCGTGACACAACCTGAGCAGATTGGACAGAAGGCGTCCGATATCCCAGCGCGTCCCGAGCCGACCGAATAAGCTGAGGTCCGCCTCCTCGGCGCAGGCGCGTAGGAAAATTTTCAGCCCCGCTCGAAACGGCGTATCACCGAAATCGTTGAACCCAGTGCTGCGCTGGGCCCGTTCGATCAGAGCGTCTAGGGACAATGCCTGTCGTAGAGTCATTGCAACAAACCGTCCATCATTCAGGCGCGCCCACCAGAGCAGAATGATTCGAAAGGGGCGGCCGCGAATCTTATTTGGAGAGCTTGATCACGACACCCCCGTGATCAAGACCAGCGCCCAAAGTTCAGGTTGATCGGTTCCCCAATTGCGCGGTTCGAATTCGCCATTGGTGTGCACTGCGTGGAATCCATCTATCAGCACCCTGGCTCGGAAGGTCAGGCCGAGCACCAATGGGGTCAGACTGCCTTCGGTGAAGCACACCCTGTCGGGAACACATGACTAAAGCGGTGTAATCAGGATCCGTTTGATCTACCGCAATGCCGCAGTATTAGGAGCATCGGGACTTGGCGTTTGGATGTGCGCGCCGCCCCGAGGGCTTTTTGAGTTGTGCCGACCGCGCGCAATGAACAGCGCAGTCACGATAAGCAATGCGGTTGCCAAGGGATCGATCCTTGGCTTTTTCGCCCAACATTCTGTAGGGACGCCTTCGCTGAGGCCGAAACGGCTAGCGTCCGCTTTCTACCTGAATGAACCGATCTTGAGTGGCCACGCGAACGGCAGCTATGGAGGGGCAGGAACGGAAGCCGCCAAGAAAGCGCGGCCGGAATCCAATCAGTGCTGTACCTGATCCCGGCACCATGAGGTTGAACGCCAACATCGCCGCTGGCGAAGCCGCGGACTCGCTGCGCGCTCGGAACCGATGTCCGCTATCGAAGCCCGGCCGGACCCGCGTCAGGAATCGCACGAAACCGCTTTTTTAGGCGGGCCGACGCCAACTATGCTGCACGGCTTATCAAGCAGGTCGTGGGGCACCGGATGGTTGTGACCTTGTCCGCGCCTCAGTTATTTAACGGGGTCCGGCTCATGCCCAACCAATCTGGACCCCTTTTGCGAGCTGCAGATGAGAGCCCCAGCCTGCGGATTAGCCCGGACGGCATACGGATTGCGTTCCGCGCGCCCGGGATAGCACCGATCGACTCGATCAGCGACGCGCGCCCGGTAACGGCGGTGGCCGATCGCATTTCGGTGCCTCGACTTATGTGTACTATTCTGATGAAGGCCACGGCCGTGGCCGTTCCGAAAGCCGCAGTTCGTTTACGGCCATAGCCGAGGCGTTCCTGGCAGCCCATCTCGGCGGATGCTGTGAGCCGGTGGGCAACGACTTCGCGAACTCCACGATCGAGTTCAGGGTTCGCCGCGAGCTGATCACTGGATTGGACCGAGGAGTCATCACACGCGCATGCCGGCCGAGCTGAACGCAATGACCGGACCAGGACATGAGCGCGCTCAGTATATGAGGTAGAGAAAGACGCCGAGAGAAACGCCGACGATTCCGAAAACGACAATGAACAAGCCCGTGGTGAGCAGGCACAAGGCTTTGAAGATCACCTCCGCCAAGCTGAACCCGGTTCGCGTTCGCCGCGGCTCGACAGCAACGGGAGCGGGGGCAAGTTCACCCTCACAACGCCCGGTGTGCTCCGGTGCAAGTGCGAATGGCGCGGTCACAAGGACCACCCTTAGGTCAGCAGCCAGACACCGCCGGCCGCTGCGATCAGCGCTGCCCAACAGGTCAACGATACCAGCCTCGCGGACCGACGACGGCGGTTCCGGCGATATTCATCGAACGCTATCGGTCGCCCATTGATCGTGAGCATCATCGCATCAGTCGGTACGCACAGATCACAATCACAGACCGACGAAGATCAATGGCATTGAGCCGGATCAAGTGGTCCCAAAATTGTCACAATAGCTTTGCCAGTCATCCGTCGCCTCGTTGACTTGGATCAACGAGCGCTGCCTTGAAACGGTTGCCACTTCTCCCGGCAATCATTGAAAGTCTGATCCGGTGACGATTTCGCCGCTGATCGTCGGGCTAATCATTTTTGCGGTACTAGTCGGAGGTGCATTCGCCGGCTGGGAGACCCGGCGCCGTTTGCCGGCACACCACCTGAACGATGAGACGAAGAGCCTCGTCTCCGTCTCAATGGCGGTAGTTGGTACGATTTCGGCGCTCGTACTGGGGCTGCTGATTTCGAACGCCAACACCTCGTTCATTGCTCGCAGCGGGGAAGTTACAACGCTCTCGGCCGACATCCTGCGGTTGGATCAGATGCTCCGCTTGTATGGGCCGGAGGCTGACCCGGCTCGTGGAAAGCTGCTTCAGTTTGCCGAGCGGAAGACAAATGATCTTTTCCCCCAGAGTCTCGAAGATGTCCACATGGACAATGAATCGACATACGAAGTGCTTCAGCAGGTCGAGTATCTGATGCTCGAGTTGCGTCCGCCCGATCCCCGTCGCCAATGGTTTCTACAGCAAGCGCTATTGCATGCGGCAAAGATCGGCAATACGCACTGGCTCCTGGGCCAAGAGGCTGGGCAGGGCACTCCAAAGGCATTCGTTGCTCTCGTCGTGTTCTGGCTGTGCCTGCTGTTCGCCAGTTTTGGGCTGTTTGCGCCACACAATTTGATATCGGGCTTGACCTTAGTTATGTGCGCAATAGCCGTTGCTGGCGCCGTTGAAATGATCCTCGAATTAGAGCAGCCGTTCGGTGGGGTACTGCACATTTCACCGCTGCCGATGCACCAGACGGTTTATTACTTGAACCAATCAAACGGTCCTATTTAGGCGGACATCCGATTTTCTCACCTGAGCCCAACCACTTTCGCCCTTAGCAATCCTGAGCCGGAAAAGCCGGAGCTAACTTTGACTGGCTGCGGACTTCCGCTTTCCACCCGTGCTGACCCTCATTTCGAGTCGAACGAGAGTCCGGTCTGGGGGCAAATCCGGAAGCTACCGATCTCTAACAGCGCTTCCGCTAAGCGCCGATTGCAGTCATTCGCACATGAGGGAATGAAGCGCGGGATTCGAACCAAAACGGAAGGTTCGAACCGACCGGGGCTTTGTGCCGGCTCCAGACCTGAGCAGGTGCAGCAACGTGCCTGAACAAAGTCGTCGTGGTTACTCGATCACCTCGTCGGCGCGTTCGACCAGCCATGGCGGCACGGTGAGGCCGAGCGCCTTAGCTGTCCTCAGATTGATGCTGAGGTGAAACAGCGTAGGTTGCTCGAATGGCAGATCCGCCGGCTTGGCTCCCTTCAAAATGCGATCGATCTGTGATCGTGCTCACAAGAGACGTAATAAATTCCCGCCGCCTCATCGGCATCCCCTATCTGGCAAGGGGGACTTTAGCACATGAACAAGGGTGGGCGTTCTTGTGCAGCACAGCAAATTTGCGCCACTAAAGCCGGAGATGGGTCACGTTCCGAAATCGGACGCTGGCTTAATGTCGGCTTTCCACCCAACTCAGCCGGTTTTTAGCACGTTCGTGAAGGTCGGCTCCGGGGCAGAAACCGGAAGCAGCTGATCTCAAGATGGCCTTCCGCTCAGCGCCGATAGCGGTCATCGGCGCGGACGCGAATCGAGCATTCCCTCAGGCAGCTCAGTTATTCCGCCGAACGACGCATGGCAGAGTTAACTCTTCCTATGTGCGCTCTAGCGCGGCCGTATTCCTTTTCTCCGCCGGGGGGCCAACACAGCCATCGTGTCGTGATGCGAATGACAGCCAGAATTCTCAGATTAAGCCGCCCGGTCGGGTGTGACAGCCGCCTCGGTGGCCTCGGGTCGGCGCATCCGGAAGCCAAGTAGCGCGATCGCGATCGTCGCAAGGGGGTTCAGCAGGCTGAAAAAGGCGAAGCCGGCATAGCTCAGCGTCGACACCCCGAGGGTCGCCGCCATATATGCGCCACAGCTGTTCCATGGGATCAGCGGCGATGTCACGGTCGCTGAGTCGCCGACCGCGCGGGACAAAGCGACCGGGAGGAGACAGCGCCGCTCGAACTCCGCCCGGAACATCCTCGCCGGCAACACGATCGCGATGTACTGATCGGACGCGATCACATTCAAGCCAATGCAGGTACCGACCACCGCCACAACAAGGCTCCCGGTCGATCGCACCGCGCTGATTGCCCCCTGGGTTAAACGCCTCAGCAGACCTGCATGTTCGAGCACGGCGCCAAAGGCAAGCGCCGTCATGATCAGCCAGACCGTGTTGAGCATCGATTCCATGCCGCCGCGCGACAGCAGCTTGTCGATTTCCGGCTGACCGGTGCTCGAGACATAGCCGGTAGCCAGCGCAGACCAGATACCTTTTATCGCGGCGAGCGGCGCGGAGAGCGAAGGGTCCTTCGCAAAGGCCAAGACCTGGTGTGCATTGAAAATCATGGCCAGAACGCCGCCGAACAGCGCGCCCGCGAAGATCGTGACGAACGGTGGAAAGCGTAGAATCGCCAGCCCAAAGACGAGCACGAGCGGCAACAGCGCCCATGGGGTGATTACAAAATGCTGACTGAGACCCGACAGGGTTCCCGAGGCGTCGAAATCGCCAGGTCGCCCCAACAGTGCAAACGCGATCAGCGCCAGCACGAGCGCCGGTACCGATGTCCACAGCGACTCTCTCGTGTGCTCGAACAGATCGGAGCCCGCCGCGGCCGCAGCTAGATTAACCGTATCCGAGAGCGGCGATGCCTTGTCACCGAAATAGGCACCCGAAATGATTGCACCGGCCGTGATCTCCGGCGAGAGCCCCATATTGTTTGCGATGCCGATCAGCCCAATGCCGATCGTCCCCGCAACGGTCCAGGAACTGCCGATGCCCGTAGCAACGACCGCGCATATCAATGCCGCCGAGGCATAGAAGTAGTTGGGGCTCAGCACCTGCAGCCCGTAATACACCATTGTGACGATCGTACCGCTTAGGGCCCAAGTCCCGATCAGCGCGCCCACAGCGAACAGAATGAAGATGGCCGGTAAGGCGGATGCAATCCCGTCGATGGTGGCTTGGCGCAAGCCGGACCAGGATACGCCGTTCTTTACCGCAAGCCCGCTCGCGATCAGGCCGCAGAAGAGTAACGCGATCTGATTCGGTCCTTGAGCCGCCTTGTCGCCAAAAAAAAGATACGACATCGCCAAAAGGATGATCAGCGCGGCGACAGGTATGCAGGCATCGAGAAACGATGGCGGGTGCGTGCTTTCTGTCGCCGCGGGTTCTGAAGCATCGGCCATCGATGTGAGCTCTAGAAGGTGATGGTGGTACGTACGGTGAAAACCGCTTCAGGGTCGGCATGTGGCGCAAGCGCCGGGTTCCAGAACACCTGAATATCCGGCGTGATGTGCATTCCCTTGAAAATCGTCGCCTTGTAAAAGATCTCGCTGACCCACTCGCCGTCGCGGACCCCGGTACTTCCGACCAAACCATGGTTGGTTTTGTCCCAGCCGATGGCCACGCCGACCTGGTCGGAGCGGTTGCGGCGGATCGGGTTGTTCCAGACAAAGCCCCCCGCGTAAGATGTACGAATTGGGATATCAGAGCCGGTGGCATTATTGATGCGGAGAAACGCCCCGTACCTGTCGGTCAGATCCTGCGAGATGCTGAGCGAGATGCCCGTCGAGCGGCCGCTAACGTTCGGGACAAACGGCTGCTCATAGACCAAGAGGCTGTAAATACCGTCGCCGAGACTCGGGAATTTTGGAGTCCATTGCGCGTTGCCCCATTTCACCATCCGCCCTTGCTCGATGCCCCTGCTTGTCAGCGAGCCGCCGTTGAGATCGGTACCGCCCTGGCCGCCGACGGCAAAATTAAACTGGCCATTTGGATCCTTCACGCGCGCGTAAGCGCCGAGCCCTGCATTCGGGAAAGTCTGCGTGGCGGTTTGCGCAAACGAATAGCTGATGAAGCTGGTTTGCGCGTTGGCGGCATATTCATTTGGGTCGAACGAAAACAGGTTGTACTGGCCGATCGTCAGCGACAGCCAGCTGACTAGACCGGGAAAGGTATGCGTGTAAACGAGCGTCGACCACGCGAAGTTGTCGCGCGTCCAATCGTTCGGGAACGTGATTAAGCCAAGCCGCGACGCCTGGCTGCTGGTGTTCTGATGGCTGAAATAGGCCTGGTGCGAGGTGACGATGTTGAACTCGCCGGAACCGAATTGCGTGTCCTTGAATGGCTTCCAGCTCATATAGGGATAGTAAACGTTCGCATAGACCGGCTGCCCCTTCGTCCCCCATTGCGGGTAAAAGGAATAATCGATGCCGAAGTCGAGGTTGTACTGCTCGCTGATGCCTTTCTTGAAGGCGAGCCATTTGTTGTATTCAGCATCGAGGATGTCCGCATAGGGCCGCGACCAATCCTCGGATCCTGGGACAAATTGCGGCAGCAGCCGAAAAGCCGGGCGGTCTTTTGTCGAGCCCGCGAACGTGCTCGTATCGACGACATTCGACGCCGGCAATGTCGGCGGCGGCGTCGCCAGGGGACCCGTCGCCTGCGGGTTTGTGGCGCTGCCTGGGCTTTCGGGCTCTTCCGCGCGCGCCGGCGCCATCGCTAAGCCCGCAACGAACATCATGCTTAGTACGACTGCCGTAACCGGGCCGCGTCGAAGACTCGACTGAGACATGTTAAGCGCCCCCTCGTCAATTTCCAGTCTTGGCGGGCGCGGCACGTCGAACCGCTCGAAGGTGGTCCGAATGCCGCTCAGGCAGCCGCCCATTCGAGCGTCCGTGCTGAATTGGTGATTGTTGTGCCAGCCTCTCCGCGCAGGATTGCCGCCAGATCCTTCAGCGCGCCGATTGCCGCCGCCTTGCCCGTCGTCTCGGCGAAATGGCAGGCGGCCGCGACTTTCGGGCCCATCGATCCGGCGGGGAAGCTGTAGTCGCGCATCGCACTCGGGTTCGCCTGCCGGAATGCTTTGGCGGTTGGTTTCCCCCAATCGAGGAACACGGCTTCGGCATCGGTGGCCATCAGGAAGAAGTCGGCATCGAGCTGACGCGCGAGCAATTCCGAGCAGACATCCTTGTCGATGACGGCCTCGATGCCCCGCAATTTGCGGCCAGGCTCATAGACGGTCGGAATGCCGCCGCCACCCGCCGCGATGACGATCGTGCCTCTTTCGAGAAGCCAGCGGATTGGCCGTACCTCGAAGATCTGCTTGGGGTGGGGTGAGGCGACGACTTTTCGCCATTTGTCGCCGTCCCGCTTCATGACCCAGCCCTTTTCGGCTTTGAGCCGCTCGGCTTCGCTCTCCGAATAGACCGGGCCGATAAATTTGGTCGGCAAGGCGAAACCAGGGTCGGCGGGATCGACCTCGACCATTGTCAAGATCGTCGCGAAAGGCACCTCGAATGGCAGCAGGTTTCCTAGCTCCTGCTCGATCATATAGCCGATCATGCCCTCCGTCTGCGCGCCGAGCACATCGAGCGGGTAGAGTTCCTCGGGATTGTAAGCGGCGCCCTGCAGGGCGAGCAGCCCCACCTGCGGCCCATTGCCGTGTGTGATGACCAGTTCGTTGCCGGGATAGATTTCGGCGAGCGCGGCAGCCGCGATCTGGACATTCGCGCGCTGCGCTTCCGCCGTCATGGGCTGCCCGCGCCTTAGTAGCGCGTTGCCGCCAAGCGCCACGACAATGCGCATGATTCAGTCCCCGAGAGTCGCGACGAGGATGGCCTTGATCGTGTGCATCCGGTTCTCGGCCTGCTCGAAGGCGACATTCATTTCGGAGTCGAACACCTCCTCGGTGACCTCCATCGAGGTCAGGCCGAACTGTTCGTGGATATCGCGGCCGACCTTGGTCTCCAAATCATGAAAAGCGGGCAGACAGTGCATAAACTTCGCCCGCGGATTGCCGGTTGCCCGCATCAGCTTCATGTCGACCTGATAAGGCTTCAATAGCCTGATCCGCTCGGCCCAGACCTCCTTCGGCTCGCCCATCGACACCCAAACATCGGTGTGGATGAAGTCCACGCCCGATACGGCTTCCTCCGGGTCGTCGGTAATGGTCAGCCGGCCGCCATACCTGGCTTCGAGGTCGCGCGCGATGTTGATATAGCTCTCCGCGGGCCACAGCGACTTAGGCCCGCAAATCCGGACATCCATTCCGACGAGACACCCGACAATCATCAGCGAATGCCCCATATTCGAGCGCGTATCGCCGACATAGGTGTATCTGATCTCGTGCAGCGGCTTCTCGCTGTACTCGCGCATCGTCATGACGTCGGCCAGCATCTGCGTCGGGTGATATTCGTCGGTCAGGCCGTTGAAGACCGGCACGCCGGCGTAATTCGCAAGATCCTCGACGGCATCCTGCGAGTAACCGCGAAATTCGATGGCGTCGTACATGCGTCCCAGTACGCGCGCAGTATCCTTGACCGACTCCTTGTGCCCGATCTGGGAACCCGCCGGGTCGAGATAGGTAACATGCGCTCCTTGATCAAAACACGCGACTTCGAACGCGCAGCGGGTGCGTGTCGACGACTTTTCGAAAATAAGGACAATCTCCTTGCCCTTGAGATGCTCCTGCTCAGTGCGGGCATACTTCGCCCGCTTCAGGTCGCGCGCCAAATCGAGCAGGTAGAAAAATTCGCGCTGCGTGAAATCTTGCACGGTGAGGAGTGAACGATTGCGCAGGTTAAGACTCATGCGAGATCTCCTGACGACACAGTGCTTTCGTTAATAGGCGAGGTCGCGCGACACGGGACAGGTCATGCAATGGCCGCCGCCACGGCCGCGGCCGAGCTCAGACCCGCGAACCGTGATCACCTCGATGCCGGCTTTGCGCAGCAGCGTGTTTGTGTAGGTATTGCGGTCATATGCCACTACGACGCCGGGCTCGAGAGCGACGACGTTGTTGCCGTCATCCCACTGTTCCCGCTCGGCCTGCCACGCGTTGCCGCCGGTTTCGATGACATGCAGCGCGTTGAGCCCGAGGGCGTTTGTGACGGTCTGGAGTAGTGGCGCATTGTCGGGTCGTACCTCGAACGGCTCGCTTGCGCCCGTCGGATAGACGCTGTAACAGGCGATTTGGTCGACGACCTCGCGAAACACCGTGCATTTATCGCGATCGCAAAAGCTGAACACGGTGTCGAGATGCATCGCCGCGCGGCTTTTCGGCATGACGCAAGCAATGACCCGGGTCGCCGCCTCTCCCTTGAACAGCGCGTTTGCAACTTGGCCCACGGCCTGATGCGTCGTCCGCTCGCCCATGCCGATCAAAACGATGCCCTTGCCGATCGGCATGACATCGCCGCCTTCGATGCTGGCGCCGGTGAACTCCTCGTCGGAGTCGCCGAACCAGAATTTGAAGTCGCCCTCTTTGAAGGTCGGGTGGAATTTGTAGATGGCACGCTGCAGCAAGGTCTCGGGCTTGCGCGCCGGCCAGAACATCTGGTTGCAGCTGACGCCGCCATAGATCCAGCACGACGGATCGCGCTGAAACAGCGTGTTCGGTATCGGCGGTATCAGAAACGATGTGCCGCCCAGCACCTCAAGCAGCAAGGCTGAGTTCTCGCTTTTCGGCAGGTCTTCGATGGCAATTCCGCCGATCAGGTGCTCGGCCAATTGCTTTGTCGGCATCTCGTCGAGCCAGGGACGCACGGAACGCGAGACGACCAAGCCGACGCTGTTGGCTGTGATACGCCGATCGAGCACCCAAGAGCGCGCCTCGGCATCGGCCAAGGTCTCAGCCAGCAGCTCGTGCAAATCGAGGACCTCGACCCCACGCTGCTGCATCTTGAGCACGAAATCGTAATGGTCCTTCTGCGCTTCCTGCACCCAGATGACGTCATCGAAGAGCAGGTCATGGCAATTGCCCGGAGTCAGCCGTTGATGTGCGAGGCCCGGACGGCAGACCATCACTGTTCGGAGCTTTCCAACTTCCGAATGGACACCGAATGTCCTCGCCATGCGTGGCCCCGTGTCATGATTTGCGTGCCTTTTCCGGCGCACACCGACACACTTATCGCGGAGCTTCGAGGCGATGCCGTTGATCTAGGTCAAAGACCTTGCGTAGAAGTGTTCGGGCGGACCATCGACGCTGTGCCCCCGCCCCGAAGCTCAACCGCCCGACCTATATCCGGTGGCTTCTCTAATCGTCATCGGTAGGGTGCCTTTCGCCAGCTGCAGGGAGGACCGTCGCGAGCACGGCGCATTTGCGCTCAGAGAGGCGCGAGGGCGTTACGCAAAGATTCACTTGGGATATGCATCAGACCCGTGAATGGCTCATTCAGGTCGAGAACCAGAAAGAGCGCTCCGGATGCCGCCGCCGCACACATGACAAGGGCAGCAATTGAGACTGGATTGGAGCTCCCGAAAATTCCAAAGCTGGCAAAGATCAGAGATAGCCAAAAGACCAGCACGATTAGGAAGGGAAGAGGCAACGAACCACCGGAGTGTTCGAACAACAGGAATCGGGTCTGTGCTAAATCTGCTATGATATTTATGGCTCGGTCCTTGGTTATGCGCTGAATATCGCTCTGCGGTGCGAGCTGCATGATCCGTGTGGCGCTAAATTGGCCGTAGTAGGTTGGTTCGAGCGGCCGTTGATACGCAGCCAACCATTGATCCTCGCGCCAGACACGGTCGACCAGCGGACCGATGGCTCTTCGGATCTCCTCGCGCGCCGAGTTGGCCTCCGCCCCGTACTGCGCCAGCAGCTGATCTATCAAAATGACGTCGGCGGCGATGCGCTGAATGTAGCCGCGCTGGGTCTGAAACGAACCATTCGCCGCCGCGATCAGCAGACCAAGCGCGAGAGCCGCAATCGTCGCGATCAGGCCCACGCCCAGTCTGACGACGTCCTTTGTCTGATCAGACAGGTATCGTTCGGGCAACACCCTGGACAGCAGGAGACCCGCAACCGCCCCGCTGACGATCACCCCGAAAGCGACGAACGAGGTTACCACAGCATCCACGACATTGCCTTGCGATTAAAACCCAAGACCCGCCTTTCGGGCCGGTGGGGGTCATTGCGGCTACGCGGGACTATTTCAAAAGCGATAGCCGCCGGTTGATTTGGGTCAATGCGTGGATGGTGGCACCGCCGATCTTTTGCCGCGGATGCCTTGAAGGCAGCGATCCGAGGAGAATACGGGCGGACCATGGACTTTCTGCAAGCATTTCCCGTGGCCATCATTGATGAAGACTATGACGGCCCGCGTGCTGCGGGCCGAGGCATGCGGCAACTCGCGGCCGCCATAGAGAAGGAAGGATTTCGGGTCGTCGCCGGCCTCAGCTACGACGACGCGCGGCGGCTCGTGAATGTCGCCAATAACGAAGCGTGCTGGCTGGTTTCCGTCGACGGTGTCGAGGCCGAGGAAACGCGCTGGCAGATTCTCGAGCAGGTGCTCGCCGCAAAGCGGCGGCGTAACGACCGGCTACCGATTTTTCTGTTCGGCGACGAAACGACCGCGGAGATGGTGCCGCCAGTCGTGCTGAAGCACGCGAACGCCTTTATGCGGCTGTTCGAGGACTCGTTCGAATTCATCGCCCGGGCGATCGCCCGTTCGGCGCAGCTGTATCTCGACCGTCTGCCGCCGCCGATGTTCAAGGCTCTGATGGATTACACGCTGCATGCCAGCTACTCCTGGCACACGCCCGGCCATGGCGGCGGCACCGCCTTCCGAAAGAGCCCGGTCGGCCAGCTGTTCTATCAGTTCTTTGGCGAGAATACGCTGCGCTCCGATATTTCCGTGTCGGTCGGGCAGCTCGGGTCGCTCCTCGATCACACCGGGCCGATCGCCGCCGGCGAGCGCAACGCCGCGCGCATCTTCGGCGCGGATGAGACGCTATTTGTCGTCGGCGGCACTTCGACCGCCAACAAGATCGTATGGCATGCGATGGTGAATCGCGGCGACCTCGTGCTCTGCGACCGAAACTGCCACAAATCGATCCTGCATTCCCTCATCATGACCGGTGCGACGCCGATCTATCTCATGCCGTCGCGCAATGGGCTGGGCATCATCGGGCCGATCTCGCGCGAGCAATTCACGCCGGAATCCGTTAGCACGAAGATCGCCGCCAATCCGCTGGCGGCACAGACGAACGGCAAGGTTCGTCTAATGGTGATGACAAACTCCACCTATGACGGTCTTTGCTACAACGTGGACGTCATCAAGCAGACGCTTGGCGGCGCCGTGGACGTGCTGCATTTCGATGAAGCGTGGTACGCCTACGCCAATTTTCACGAATTCTACGACGGCTTTCACGCGATCTCGTCATCGTCAGCGGCAGCGCCGCAGGACTCCATCACCTTTGCGACTCAATCCACCCACAAGCTCCTGGCGGCGTTCTCGCAGGCTTCGATGATCCATCTCAAGCACGGTGGCGCGAACCGGGTTGACATGCCTCGCTTCAACGACGCGTTCATGATGCATACCTCGACCTCGCCGCAATATGGGATCATCGCGTCTTGCGATGTTGCGGCAGCCATGATGGAGCAGCCTGCCGGCAGAGCCCTCGTGCAGGAGACGATCGAGGAAGCGCTCGGCTTCCGCCGTGCGATGACCGCGATACGGCAGCAGCTGCAAGCCTCGTGGTGGTTCGACGTGTGGCAGCCGGACGAGATCGCCAATCATCCCGTCCAGGCAACCTCGAGCTGGGTTCTCAAGCCAGGCGACCGCTGGCATGGCTTTGAAGGCCTTGCCGCAAATCACGTCCTGGTCGACCCGATCAAGGTCACGATCTTGACGCCGGGCCTGTCGGCGGCCGGCGACATGCAGGACCACGGCATTCCGGCCGCGGTGGTGACGAAGTTCCTCTCCTCTCGCCGCATTGAGATCGAAAAGACCGGCCTCTATTCCTTTCTAGTGCTGTTCTCGATGGGCATTACCCGCGGTAAATGGAGCACCCTTGTCACCGAGCTTCTTAATTTCAAGGAGCTCTACGATAGCGATGCGGCCCTCATTCGCGTGCTGCCGTCACTGGTCGAAGCGCACCCCGACGCCTACGCGACGATGGGTCTCAAGGAGCTTTGCGACCGGATGCACCGGGTTTATCGGGACGACGAGCTGCCGCGGGCGCAGCGCGACATGTACACGACCCTACCCGAGATGGCCATGCTGCCGGCTGATGCGTATGGGTGCCTTGTGCGCAGCGAGGTGGAGAGTGTCGAGATCGACGAACTCATGGGCCGGACGCTGGCCGTGATGCTGGTGCCGTACCCGCCCGGGATCCCGCTGATCATGCCCGGCGAGCGCATCACGGCGGCCACGCGATCGATCCAGGACTACCTTCTCTACGCACGCGACTTCGACAAACGCTTCCCCGGCTTCGAGACCGACATTCATGGGCTGCGATTCGAGGCGACGAACCCGGGGCGACGCTATCTCGTCGACTGCGTCGCGACGGGAGTTGCCCAATGATCCCACGCGACATCAAAGCGCCGACGATCCCGATCCCGTTTCACAAATTCTTGAAGGTCGTCGCGATCGTCGACCAGACGAACCCGCAGACGCGGCAGCTTCTCGATCATATCGCGGCGCAGAATTTCGAAGTCGAGGTCACCGACAGTTTTGACCGTGACGTGTCGGAAGATGCCGCGGTCGGTGCTTATATCGGATTAGTGGATGGCGAGCGGCTCGAAAAAGCCCGCGAGCTGGCGCGCTCGGTCCGCGCTAACGGCTTTCATATCCCGCTCTGGGCGCTCGCGGATTCGCATCGCATTGCCGACCTCGCAGTACTGAACCTCACGGGCGAGGTCGACGGCTACATCTATCTCGGCCAGCAGACGCCGGCGTTTTACGCCAAGCAGGTCGTCGCAAGCGTCGTGACATACGGGTTCTCGCTACTGCCGCCCTTTTTTGGCGGTCTGATGGCCTATGACGGCGAAGCCAATATCGCGTTCGATTGCCCGGGGCATCAAGGCGGGCAATTTTACCGGAAATCGCCCGCCGGGCAGCTCTTCTTCAAGCATTTCGGCGAGACCGTCTTCCGCAACGATTTGTGCAATGCCGACGTCGATCTCGGCGATTTGCTGATCCACGAGGGAGCCGCCGCCGAGGCGCAGAAATACGCCGCCCGGGTCTTCGGCGCGGACAAGACATATTTCGTGCTGAACGGCACGAGCACGTCGAACAAGGTCGTCGCCAACGCAGTGCTACGGCGCGGTGATTTGGTTTTGTTCGATCGCAATAACCACAAATCGTTGCACCAGGGGGCGCTGGTCCAGGCGGGCGCCACCCCGATCTTTCTGCCGACGGCGCGCAACTCTTTCGGGATGATCGGGGCCGTCGATTGGGACGCCTGGGACGAGACTTATTTGCGGGAACAAATCCGCAGGAACCCGCTCGTGACAGACCCGGAGCGGTTTACCGCGGAGCGTCCTTTCCGGCTGGCCTGCATCCAGCTCGCTACCTACGACGGCACCGTCTATAACGTGCGCAAGGTGCTCGAGAAAATCGGTCACCTCTGCGACTACGTGCTCTGGGACGAGGCGTGGATCGGCTACAACGCGTTTCACCCGCTGTTCGAGGGCCACAGCCCGATGCGCCTCGAACAACTAAACCCGGACATGCCGGGCCTCTTTTCGACCCAATCGGTCCATAAGCAGGGCGCGGGCTTCTCGCAGGCGTCGCAGATCCACAAGCGGGACGAGCACATCAAGGGTCAGAAGCGCTTTATCGAGCACAAGCGCTTCAACGAATCCTTTCTGATGAATGCTTCCACCTCGCCATTCTATCCGCTGTTCGCCTCCCTCGACGTCAATGCCAAGGTCCATGAGGGCAAGGCCGGCGAGATGCTGTGGGACCGCTGCATCGAGTTGGGGATCGATGCGCGCAAAAAGCTCCGCGAGTTCTGCCATTTATATGAACGCACCGGCCGTTCCGCCGATGAAAAATGGTTTTTCGACCCGTTTGTGCCTGATGTCGTGACGATCGAGTCATCGGAGTTCACAGACGACCTAACCGAGACAGCCTGGGAAGACATCCCGACCGAGATTATCAAGCGCGAGCAGCAATGCTGGAACTTCCATCCGCGCAGGACCTGGCACGGCTATTCCGGCTATGCCGAAGGCTATGCGATGGTCGACCCCAACAAGCTCGCCTTGCTGACCCCGGGAATCGATCGCGAGACGGGCGAATACCTCGATTTCGGCGTGCCGGCGACGGTTGTCGCCAATTATCTGCGCGAGCAGCGGATCATTCCCGAAAAATGCGATCTCAACAGCGTCCTCTTTCTGATGACCCCCGCGGAGGACGAAAGCAAGCTCAACACGCTCATTGCGAGGCTGGTGAATTTCAAGAACCTGTGGGATCGCGATGCAGCGCTCGCGGAGGTCTTGCCCAGCATCTGTGCCGCGCATCCCGAGCGATACAGCGGTTACACGTTGCGGCGGATCTGCAACGAAATGCATCGCTTTTACCGAGAAGCGAACATCAAGGAGCTGCAGCGCCTATGCTTTCGGGCGTCGAGCTTCCCCGAGCTCGCGATGTCGCCTGAGGATGCTTACGCGGCACTCGTCGGCAACGATGTCGATTATGTTGCGCTCGAAAACATCAAGGGCCGGATTTCCGCAACGCTCGCGCTGATCTATCCGCCCGGTATCGGTGTCATCGTCCCCGGCGAGCGGTGGGATCAGAGAGCGCAGCCGATGCTCGATTACTTCCTCGCCTTTCAGGAGTCCTTCAACCGCTTCCCGGGCTTCAATTACGAGGTTCAGGGCGTGTACCAGGAACGGATCGACGGCCGTATCAAATTCTACACCTACGCCGTTCGCGAGTGAGCGTCGCAAGCCAAAGAAAGGAGACCGCCCGATGCAGGCGCCGCCAGAAGTCAAGCGGATGAACCTGGTCCAGCTGACCTTCATCGTCGCCGTGAACATGATGGGCTCCGGCATTATCATGCTGCCGACCAACATGGCGCAAGTCGGTGCGATATCGCTGCTGTCCTGGATCGTGACGGCATTGGGCTCGATGGCGATCGCCTATGGCTTTGCGCAGGCCGGCCTTTTCAATCAACGGCCGGGTGGAATGTCGGCTTACGCCGAGGACGCCTACGGCAAGTCGGGCTATTTCCTGGTGTTCTTTCTGTATTTCCTTTCCTTGGCGATCGGCAATGTCGCAATCGCGATCTCCGCGGTGGGATATCTGGCATCGTTTATGCCGTGGCTGTCGTCAGGCCCGGTCGCCACCTGCATCGGAGTGATCGGGCTGCTGTGGCTCACAACGGTGGCGAATTTCGGCGGTCCGGGCGTGACCGGCCGCATCGGCTCGGTCACGGTATGGGGTGTCATCATCCCGGTTGGCGTGTTGTCGTTGATCGGCTGGTTCTGGTTCAAGCCGGATGTTTTTGCGGCGGCGTGGAACCCCAAAGGGCTGAGCCTCCTCGAAGGGATGGGCTCCAGCATTTCCCTGACGCTGTGGGCCTTTCTCGGCATGGAATCGGCGGCACAGAATTCGGCCGCCGTCGAGAACCCGAAACGCGACGTTCCCCTGGCCTGCATGTTCGGCACGCTCGGGGCGGCGGTCATCTACATCCTGTCGACGACGGTCATACAAGGGATTGTCCCGAACCCCGAACTGGCGAAATCGACGGGCCCATTCGGCACCGCATACGCCCATATGTTCAATCCCACGATCGGCTCTATCATCATGGGGCTTGCCGTCGTTGCCTGCCTCGGCTCACTGCTGGGATGGCAGTTCACGATTGCCGCGACCGGAAAGGCGGCTGCCGACGAGCGCATGTTCCCGGCCTTCTTCTCGAAGGTGAACTCAATGGGCGCACCCATCACCGGCATGGTCGTATTGGGCATCGTGCAATCCGCGATGGCGCTGTCGACGATCTCGCCGAGCCTCAGCGAACAGTTTTCTGCCCTGGTGAGCCTCGCCGTCGTGACGAATGTCATTCCGTACATCATCGCATTGTCGGCGCTGATCGTCATGATGCAGTCAGCCGATATAAGCGTATTTCAGTACCGGCTTAATGTCGCGGTCGCTCTGGTTGCGATGCTGTACAGCACCTATGCAATCTATGCCTCGGGCAAGGATGCGGTGCTCGGTGGCATGCTGGTGACGGCCGTCGCCTTCGTCATCTGGGGATTCATCGCGCCCCGCTTCACCTCGACCCAGTTGGCGATCAGTCCACGAGCTAGAGCCGCCTGAACGATCGCTGCGACAGGAGACACGATATGCAACGCGCCCCTCTGGAGCCCGGTGGCCGGCGCCGCGCCCGGATCTTCTTCGGCTTTGCAACCCTGTTGCTCGGGCACATCTTGCTGGCCGGCACGCAACCAGCCTCGGCGGCCAGCAGCACGCTCGATCGCGTCAAACAGGAGGGCAAGATCACGCTCGGCTATCGGACGGATGTTCAGCCATTTTCGTATCGGGATCGTTCCGACAACGCAGCCGGCTATTCGGTTGCGCTATGTCAGCAGATCGCCGATCAGGTAAAGGCTGAGCTTGGCCTCTCCACTCTGAATGTTCAGTGGGTTCCGGTCACGATCGACGATCGCTTCAACGACCTCAAGCAAGGCAAGCTGGATCTGCTTTGCGGAGCGGACTCGGCGACATTGGCGCGGCGCAAGGATGTCGCCTTCTCGATCCCGATCTTCCCTGGCGGCATTGGTGCGATGCTGCGCGCCGATGCGCAGCCGGCGTTGCGGGACATCTTGGCCGAGGCGCCGCCGCCCTCGCACCCGGTTTGGCGGGGCGCGCCGGCCAAGACATTTCTCGAAAAGAAGACATTCTCGGTCGTTAAAGGGACTACTAGCGAAAGTTGGCTCGCGGGACGTATGAAGGAATTCAATTTCGCCGTGAATGTGGCGCCCGTCGATAATTATGAGGACGGCATTCAACGGGTGCTCAATGGGAGCTCCGACGTTCTGTTCGCGGATCGAGCGATTCTTTTGGAGGCCGCGCGAAAAAGCAGCTCGCAGGATGTGCTCGATCGCCTCTTTACCTACGAACCATTCGCCCTGGCGCTCAGGAGGGACGATGATGACTTCCGGCTCCTTGTCGATCGCACGCTGAGCCGTCTTTATCGATCTAAGGAATTCGCGAAGCTCTACGCGACATGGTTCGGCAAGGGCGACGACAGCGCTATGAGATTCTTCCGATTGATGGCGCTACCGGACTAACTCCGGGTGACGCTCCACAGTGCGGGAGGCGTCATGACCATGTTTAACTTCGGCCGCATCCGCAAAGGTGATGTGGCCGCTCAACACCTCGCGCAACAAGACGCAATCGCTCGTACATTTTTAAGTGCGTCACGGTGCTCGCCTGCGAAATATTTCGTTCGCGGCGTGGTGATCGTGACGACGATTGCTTTGGCACTACCACCGCCGCAGCTGCTGGCACAACCAAAATTGCCCGCCGCCACTGCGGCGATTACCGGCGAATTCAATGTCGCGCAGCTTGACGCGATGCTGGCGTCAATCGCGCTCTACCCGGACGAGCTGCTGACCCAGATATTGATGGCATCGACCTACCCGCTGCAGGTCGTTGCGGTGGCGCGCTGGCTCGAGAATGACAACAACAAGAAGTTGAAGGGCGACGAATTGGTCAAAGCGCTGGAAAAGGAGAGCTGGGACCCGAGCGTCAAATCGTTGGTGCCGTTTCCGCAGGTCGTCGCGATGTTGAACGGGCATCTAGACTGGATGCAGCAGCTCGGCTATGCGGTGACGCACCAGCAAGCAGCCGTCCTCGATGCGATCCAACGGCTGAGGCGTCAGGCCCAGAAGGCCGGCAGTCTCAAGACGACCGAACAGCAGCGCGTCGTCGTCCGGGAGGAGACCGTCATCATCGAGCCGGCGGGCTCCGAGACCGTCTACGTTCCGGTGTACCAACCGGCCAATGTTTATGGCGAGTGGCCCTATCCGGAGACACCGCCGGTCTACCTTCCGCCGCCGGAAGCCTATTATCCTGCGGCCTACGCCCCGGGATACGTTTGGGGCGCTGGGCTTGCCTTCGCAGCCGGTGCGGCGATCGTCGGCGGTTTGTGGGGATGGGCGGGCGCCGGCTGGCGCAACGGCAACATCAACATCAACGCTTCGCGCTACAACAGCATCAATGCCGGCCGTGCGCAGATCGGCTCCGGGACTTGGCGCTCCGGCGGCGCGGCAGGGGGGCGAGCTATGAGGCCCCCGGGCGGACCGGTGGGCGCGCCGGCGCGGTTGACCGGATTGCCTACAAATGCCATCGGGCGAGGCAATGTGCAGGTGCCGCGTAGCGCCGTGAATGTTCCAAAGAGCCTAGGCGGCCCAGAAGGGATTGGCGGGCCCCGCGGGGCCGGTGGAATTGGGCGGCCCGGTGGTCCTGGCGGGATCGGACGGCCGGGCGGCCCTGGAGGAGTCGGCGGACCCGGACGGCCTGGGGGCATCCAGCAGGCTGGGGCTGGACGCGGTATCAGGCGCCCCGCGGGCGCCTTCGGCGGCATCGGCGAGGGTCGCCGCGCCAGCCAGTTCGGTGCGCGTGGTGCGCAGAGCCGCGCCTCACACCAAAACGCGATGGCGCGGGGCGGCTTCCAAGGGCGCGGCGGATTTTCGCGTGGCGGTGGCGGCGGATTGTCGCGTGCTGGTGGCGGCGGATTTTCTCGCGGTGGTGGCGGTGGCTTCCGAGGTGGCGGTGGCCGTGGTGGCCGGCGCTGAGGAGGTTGGAAATGATAACGATGACCACACGCTATGCGCCGCGATTCATTGCCATCATTTTCGCTCTGATGACAATGTCAGCCGCAGTGCCGGCCGCACCGAAGACTGCCGCGACGATCGGTCAAACCTTCGCGACGGTTGACGAGGCAGTGACCGCATTGGTGAATGCCGCGCGGGCTGAAAAGCTGGAAGATTTGCGAGCGATTCTTGGTCCCGGCAGCGACAAGCTGCTGAACTCCGGGGACCGCGTCGCTGATGCAGAAAGACGACAGAAATTTGTCGCAGCTTATGACGAACGGGATGAAATTGCTGCTGTCGATGGCCGGATGATCCTCAAGGTCGGCAATGATAATTGGCCACTACCGATCGCGTTAGTTCAGGCAGACGGGCGTTGGCATTTTGACACCGAAGCGGGCGCGCAGGAACTGATCGACCGCTGGATCGGCCGCAACGAGATTGCCGCGATAGGCACCTGTCTCGCTTACGTTGACGCACAAAAGGCATTCTTCGCTTTCACCGAGCAGAACGGTGTGGCCCACTACGCACAGCGTCTGCTGAGTGCGCCAGGCAAATACAATGGCCTGTATTGGCCCGCTGCGGAGGGTATGCCAGATAGTCCGTTAGAGCCGCTGATTACCGAAGCCCGAGAGGAGGGATACCCGGTAGATTCCAGCGCTCAAGGCCGTCGCCCATACCAAGGGTATTATTTCCGCATCCTAACGGGCCAGGGCCCGAACGCCCCTGAGGGCGCACGCAACTACATCAGCAACGGCCGCATGGCGAGTGGTTTCGCCCTGATCGCGTGGCCGGCGTCATATGGGGTGTCGGGGCTCATGTCCTTTGCAGTGAATCAGGATGGCATCGTGTTCCAGAAGGATCTAGGGCCGCAGACAGCGGCCATCGCGGCGGCGACGAAGCTGTTTGATCCCGACCTGAGCTGGGAAAAGATCGAGGTGGTGGATTGAGCAGCCCAATGCGAGTCGGCGGGGATCGACTATGCGATTCATCTCAGCTTCATCTGAACTTGTAAACTTTCGGCGTCGCCGGAGCGTGCCCGGAAAGGATAGTTTCCTGTAAAAACGTCAACGCGATGTTTGGAGCGCACGTCGGCGAAGGACTTCATCCACTCAGTTCAGCCATTGCCGGATGCCACCTTGAGTGACTGCTTCGGGGCAAAACCGGAAGCAGCCGCGCTCCGACAGAGCTTCTGCTCAGCGCCGATTCCGGGCGTCTAAGTTTAGCGGCTCGGACCGACGCTTTGCGAGCTTGACGGCCGTGCTGAGGATCGGGAGCGGCAATTTTATTTATACGTCCAGCTAATATCGTACGTATAGCCGCCCTTCACCCCCACCCAATTCGAACCCGACGATCGAGAAATCGCTCGAGACAAATTCCTCGACAGGCGTCACGACTTCGACTTTCACCAGTCCGCCGCCTTTGCCGCTTTGCTGTCGCCGGGCGAGGTAACGGCGCTCTCACGAACGCCGCCGAGCACGGTTGCGACGGCTTCCCGAGCCCCGATCTCCAGCAACGGCACAGTAACGGTGAGAGGGCGAAATCGGTCGAAAATCAGCGTACAGCAGCGGGCGCCTGTCTTCGGCGCCGCCGCCGCAAGCCGCTGGTGCCCCTTAGAAACTGGCGAAAAATCTGGCGTCCCCGGCAG
>JBKOVT010000299.1:0-10868 GCA_046724035.1 Pseudomonadota bacterium
GTCCACCGTGGTGACCGATGTCATCAGCGGCCGGGCTTGCCGGTACATCCGCAACAAGCTCATCGACGATCTGATCGAGTCCGGCCTGACGCCGCTTCCGGTTCCGGCGCAACAAAGCCTGACCCGGCCGCTCGGCAAAACCGGACAGCACGACTGGACGGCTTTGACATGCGGGCAATCGGCAGCGCTTGCAAAACATACGAATGCGGCCGAGCTGGTCGAGCAGCTCGCCGAGGAAACCGGGAAGCGGCTGCGCGCCTTCGCTTGACGTAATTCACAGCGCATCTTCTCTTCGCTTGCAGTGATACCGGAATTGGAGCGTTCCTATGCGCAGGGTCGGGCCCAACAGCTTCACCGAAATCTATTTCGCCGGCTGCAATCCGAGCTTTATCGAGACGAGTGACGGTTATGTCATGATCGACTCGCCGCAGCAGCCGATCGATGCGGTGCGCTGGCGCGAGCAACTCGAGGAAAAGGCGCCGATCCGCTACCTGATCAACACCGAGCCGCACGGCGACCACATCTCAGGCAATGCCTACTTCACAAAGACTACCGTCGTCGGTCAGGTCAAACTGCAGGAATGCTTCGACCGGTATCTGAACGCTTTCGGCAGCCTTGACGACAAGCGCGAGCGCTATAAGCAGATGGACCCGGACAGCGTCTGGCTGGTGGGGCACCCCGATTACCCCGCCTCAAACCCGCCGAGCCTGACCTTTACCGACACGCTGACGCTCAATGTCGGCAACCACACCTTCAACATCATCCATCATCCCGGCCACACCGCGCCGCAAACCTCGGTGCATGTGCCCGAGGAGGGCGTCGTATTCACCGGCGACAACGTCTTTCACAAATGCCGCAGCTGGCTGCAGGAATGCGATCCCTGGGAATGGCTCGACGCGCTCGACCGCATCGCAGCGCTCGATGTCGAAATCATCGTGCCCGGGCACGGCGAGCCCTGCAGCAAGGCCTATCTCAAAGAACAGGCGCAGATCGTCGAGAACTGGGTCGGCTTCGTCGAGCGCCATGTCGAGCGCGGCGCCAGCCCCGAGGAGATTCTCAAGGAGGGGGTTCCGGTTACACAGCAGGACCCCTACCCGATCGGCCAGCGCCTGTTTATGCATGACGAGCGGTTGACCGGCCTCATCGTGCACAACCTCCATAAGCGGATTCTCGGCAAAAAAGAGGCGGCGGGAACCCGCGCGGGGTAATTCGCGTCTGGGTCGCGGCGGGAATTGTGGAATTGCCGCGGTCGTTTTCTCCATAGATGCGCGCCGGACCGCGGTTGCGGCCGAGATCCGGTGCGGCTCTTTCATGGAGGAACACATGGCCAACACCATTATTGCCAAGCAGGCCGGCCGCGGTTTGGCCCTCGCAAGTGCGGTCGCGTTGGCGGCGGCGTTTGCGGCGCCTCCCGCCCACGCAGATTGGCATCACCATGGCGGAATCAGCACCGGCGCAGCAGTCGGGATCGGGCTAGGCTCGTTCGCGCTTGGCACGGCACTCGGGTCGGCGGCAGCCTATCCGTATTACGGTGGCTACGGTTATGGCTATCCGTATGCCGGATACGGATATAGCTACCCCGCGTATTCGTCCTACTCTTACTACGGCACGCCGGCCCCGTATTATGGGACGTCGTACGCGCCCTATTACGGGTATGGCTGGGGCTACTAGCTGATTCTGCGCCGATAACTGATTTCTCTGGCGCAACGATGGGGCGGAGTGCGGCACAGCCGCTGCTCCGCCCTTTTTGCGTCCGCAACAAGCGAGTTCGGTACTAACAAATCGGCGGAAAGGCCGGCGTTTTTTGCGTAGCGCGGCATCAGCGAATGTCTCTCGTCCGCCGGTTGCCGCAATGCCCAGCTTTTTTCCTCTTTTGCCTTTTCTAAACCATTGCCGTGCTGTAAGGGAGCGACGTTGGACGGCTTCGGAGGATTGGTATGCGGATCGGCAACATCATCAGACAAACCGGACGGCTCGCACTGGCCGCTGCGGTTGTCGCAGGCGTCACTTTGGCCGTCGAGAAGCCGGCAAAGGCGATCAGCGGCGGCGAAGCGGCCGCCATCGGCCTCGGCTCCTTCGCGGTCGGCACCGCGCTGGGCGCGGGTGCGGCGAACCCGTACTACAACGGTTACGCCTACCCGCCGGGCTACGCCTATCCGGCAGCGCCGGCGCCCGGCTATTATCCCGCGGCGCCGTATTACCCGCCGCGCAACTGCTGGGATCCGTATTACCGGCGGTACTACGCGTGCTGAGCCGGTAGGCTTCAGCCAAAGCATCAAGCGAACGGGCGGCACGAGCCGCCCGTTTCTTTTTGGCGCTATGTCTTCTCGGTCCTAGAGGTATTTCGGCTGCCCTAAAGGTATTTTGCCGGGCGGATCATTGCGCGCCACATATGCGCGACGGGGCTGTTGTCGAAGCCCAAGCCCTCTTTCGGCTGGCGGAAGTGACGGCCGATCACATCGGTGAACTCCTCGAGCTCGACATGCACGTTCGGGTCGAAGGAATAGATGTCGTGCAGCGTGATCATTCGGCCCGACATGTACCATTTGTGGTCGCGCATCCGCTTATAGTCTTCCTCGATGTACGCGTCGGGGCGGTAATCGGCGCCGAACGCCTTCACGTAGGATTGCGGATACTCGTAGCCGACCGACTCGTCGGGATAGAAGCGCAGCACCTGATGGGCACGGATTGCCCAGGTCACTTCCTCGTCGACATAGGGCTCCACGAGCTGGGCGCCCCAATAGCCGTGGTCGCCGCGGATAAAGCCCATCGTCGAGACGTCGTGCAGGAGACAGGCGAGCACCATCTTCTCGGGCAGCCCGGCATTGACCGCGTGGCGCGCGCTCTGCAGCACATGCGCGGCGGGACCGAAACGGTATCTAAAGAAATCAATCAAAGTCGGCCGTTCCGGCATTGCGGGCAGGCGCGGGTCGTCGCCCATCAAGACCCGCAGCTTCGGGTTCTTCGCCATCAGTGCGCCGGCGTTGGGCGGCGGGCTCATATCGGCGTCGGCGAGGCTGTAGAGCCGCGACTTGATGACGATGTAGTCGAGCTCGTCGCTCATCCGCTGTTCAAGCGCATCGGCGCGTTGGCTCAGCGTCATCGTGTCGTTCATCGCGGGCCCTCCCGGTTGAGGCGGTGCGACAACGAACCTACCAGAAGAGACCCGCTGCGCGCAGCCCTCTCGCCCCCCGCCGGCCGCAAGGCGGAGTTGCGTTAGCGGCGAGCGGGTCGGCCGGCTATAGTCGTCATAAATTCTTAGAGGGCTGGCTCTGGGAGGAGGCGATGGTGCGGAACTTGACGCCGTTGCTGGCGGGATTTGCGGTCGTTGCATCGCTCGGGCTCGTGCTCCCCTCGATCGGCGCGGAAAAGGCCGCCGCCCCGCAAGACAGATCCGCGGCGGACCCGGCGGCGCAGAATTTCGCGGTCGAGCACGAAATCGGCCATCGCTTCCGGATCGATCCGAACGATCTGCCGGCGCCGAAGACCGGCCCAATCGTCACCAACCGGGTGCTGATCATCCCCTATGCCGGGCAGGCGCCGACAGTGCCTCCGGGGTTCAGGGCCACCGCGTTCGCAACCGGGCTTGTCAACCCGCGTCGCCTTCTGGTGCTGCCCAATGGCGACGTTCTGGTCGCCGAGCAAGGCGCGGGGTATCTGACGCTGCTGCGCGACGACGGCGAAGGCAAGGCGGGCTGGATCGACCGCCATGTCGAGGATCTCAACCGGCCGTATGGGCTCGCCTGGCGGGGCGACGAGCTTCTCGTTGCCGACCAGGACGCGATCTGGCGTGTGCCGCATGTCGTCGGCGCGATGCGCGCCGGGAGGCCGGTGCCGGCGCAAAAGGTCGCCGACGTGCCGCCCGACCAGCGGAAGCCGGTCGACGGCGCCTATGGCGCGCAGCTGCTGACCAAAAAGGGCGTGTTTGGCATCGCGCAGGGCCACCAGAACCGCGATCTGAAGATCGATCCGAAGACCGGCGCGCTGTTTGTCGGGGTCGGCTCATCCGGCAATCTCGGGGTCGAGCCCGAGCCCAAGGCGACGATCCAGCGCTTCGACGCGGACGGCTCGAACCAGACGACCTTTGCCTCGGGGACGCGCAACGCGACGGCGCTCGCCTTTCATCCCACGACCGGCGAATTGTGGGCGGTCGTGCAGGAGCGCGACGGGCTCGGCGATAACCTCCCTTCGGATTACCTCATCCGAGTCCAACAAGGCGGGTTCTACGGCTGGCCTTACGCCTATATCGGCAAGCACCCGCAGCCCGGATTTGCTCAGCTCGCGCCCGACAAGGTCGACGCGACGATCACCCCCGATCTGCTGTTCCAGGCGCATTCTTCGCTTCTCGATTTGGCCTTCTACAACGCCGACCAGTTCCCGGCCGAATACAAGGGCAGCCTGTTTGTCGCGTTCAAAGGCTCGTGGAACCGCTCATTACCGACCGGCTACAAAATCGTGCGCGTGCCGTTCAAGGACGGGCGGCCGGAAGGCTATTACGAGAATTTCGCGACCGGCTTCTGGGCATCGGGCAATGAGCGCGCCGAAGTGTTCGGCCGCCCAGCGGCGCTCGCGATCGCCAAGGACGGCGCGCTCCTGGTCGCCGACGACACGAACGGCACGATCTGGCGGATCGCCTACACCGGGGAAAAGTGAGCGCTGGGCCAGCGCGCTATAGTGCAGGCCGCAGCAAGCCCCAACGCGCCGGGCGGGGCGTCGCCTGGCGTTCCGCGATCAGCACGATCGACACCGCCGCCATAACCGATAGGTGCCAGGCGTCGACAACGAGCGGCACCAGCATGAAGCCCCAACACGCGCCGACGCACCAGATCGCCGTCACAAATCCATAACGCAGGCAGTCGCGGTCGGCGGCCACCCCGAACGGGGACAGGCGTGGCAGGCGGTGGCAGCGGTTGAGGCATGTCTGTTTCGCCGGCGTGAGCTGCCACAGCAGCGCGACTGCGATTGCCGCCGGCGGAAGCCATGCCTGGCGCAATTCCGCCGCTTCACGAAAGCCGATCGCCGCCAAGCTCAAGGGGATACCGGCGAGCACCCAAACACCGAGGTAAGCGATGAGAAACGCAGTAAGCGCGCGCAGCCGCCGTCTCGCGAGGCTCCGCCGCCAAACATAGGTCAGCGGCTCGGCAAGAAGCGGCGACATCATCGCCAGCAGCATCAGCGTCCAGTGCGGAACGAGAGCGCCCGGCGGGTTGAATTGGAGCAGCGATTGGGATCCCTGCCAGGCACCGAGATCCCACTGGCCAGCCGCGGCACCGCAATAATTCGAGATCGCGAAAGAGTGCGAGGAGCCGATGAGCGCGGCCCAGCCCAATAAGCTCACCGCCAAAAGCAGCGGCCACGGCCCGGTCGCCGCGGCCGCGAGCACCAGGCGTGGACGCAATTTTATTGCCCCTGGCGATAGACGCTGACCCGTCCGACGGAAACCTTGTCCTCAGGCGCGATCCGGTTGCGCGGCACAAAGCGCACATTGAGGTGATCGAGAGCCTGATTGTTGAGATGCAGCGCATCGACGATGTCGGTGATGTCGAGCACCGAGGTCAGGCCATTGCCGCCATGCGGGGCGTCTTCGCGGCTCGCCTTCTTGGCGCCGAACAGCGAGACGGCGCCGGCGAGACATTCCGGATGCGCGGCCGGATCGGCATTGGGCGGCAGATTGACATAGACCTGGAACACCGCCGCGTCATTGGCGCCCTTGATGTTCTCGAGATTGAGGAAGACACGGTCGGGCTCCTTTGGCGCGCCGGCGGCGAATGCCGATTGTGGCTGCAGGCTCCGCCGCACCTTGTCGGCGACGCGCCGGTCGAGCCGCACCTGCGTCTCGACATGCCCACCCCCGACCTGCACTTCCGCGTCATTGGCACCGATCAGTTCGGCCTGTTCTTTTTGACCCACGCTTGCCTCCACTGCGGCCGTGACCGGCACCGCGATCCTGTGCGGCGCCGCTAGCCGCGCCATGCGCACCGCGAGCGGGTTGGCCCCGCCGAGCGGGTCCGCCACATCCTCATACACGTAGTCAAGGTTTGGCGCGGTGGTATCCAGCATATCCTTTGCCGCGAAGGAATGGCTCTCGCCGGTGACCGTCGGCATCTTGAACTTTCGGCCGGCCGGCCCCGTCAGCCACGCGGCGTCGGTCGGGTTGGCATGCGCATGGTCGCGCTTCCGCCACACCTCCCACAGCCGATCGATATTGGCGTGATGGATCCAGAAGATCGGATCGAGCGCGGCGATGTCAGGGTCCGACATCAAGCCGGGATTCTGCTGTGTCCCGCCGCCGACCAAGCTATGGACGATATTGTGCGGCCGGTTTTCGAGCCGCCCGTTGACGTTGCCGCTGTGACTGAAGATCGTCTTCGGGCCGCCGAAGCCGGGCGACCCGCCCCCCGAGCCGCCGGCGAAACCGCGCTCAAGCAGCGCGCTGAGCGAGACATCCTGCTGCGTGAGCTGAACATTGCCTTGCCCGTCCTCGCCGTAACGGCGCGCGACCCGCAGCGGGTTCGGTGTGCCGTCGGGCAGCGTCGGCGCCTGAAAGGCCGGCGGGATCCTGCCGGCCCTCGCCGGGGTCTTCTCGCTGTAATTCCAGTACGGCAATGCCCAGTCCGCAGGGCCACCGAGCGGCGCGATTGCGGCCCGGATGATCGCCTCGAACGCCGCGAGGTAGCCGCGGTGCCATGGCAGGAAGTACCAACTCTGGTGCTGGCATTGCTTCCAGAAGGCATTTTGGTCGGCTTTCGAGGGAAGTTTCTCGCCGGCGGCGAGATAGCCGAACGCACGCCAGAGCTGCAGGTCGATGCCGTGCATCGCCGCCAGGAAGCGCCAGCTCGTCCGGTCAGTGATCGGCCGCTGCTGCAACGCGCGGACACCGCGCGCATACCAGATCAGGGGATCGCTCCAATCTCCTCCGAGCTTCCATACATCGTGGCGCGTGCGTGCCATAATCGCCTCCCTCGGTCGCGAGCGGCAAGGCGCGACCCATTCACGATAGCGGACCGGTCGCCGCCCAGCTTGTGAAGCCGGTCACAGCAGCACCGCGAGCGCTACTCTTTTTCGATCAAATCTTTCCCGCTTGCCTTCGGATCCAGTCGTTAAAGCGCCGCAACTACGGAGCGCCGACTGTTACCACTGCGCCCGGCTTGACCGTGTCGATCGCCGCTAACAGTCTCGGTAGCGCCGCCAATCAACGCGCTCGTCGAGGGAAATCCTCAGTTCACCGATCGAACGAGCCGGTCTTTCGCCGCTTCGAGGAATTCAATTATCCGCTCGCGGGTCACCGGCTGCCGGCCTGCGCTTTGGCCCAGCTGTCGCGCAGCCCGATCGTGCGGTTGAAGACGAGCCGCCCGGGCCGGGAGTCGGGATCACGGCAGAAATAGCCCTGGCGCTCGAACTGCACCGGCGCTTCGGAATTGTCGCCACCAAGCGCCGGCTCGACGACGGCACCCTGCAGTATTTCAAGTGAGTTCGGGTTGAGGTCGGCCATCAGGTCTCCTTCGATGCCGGGATCGGGGCGCGTGAAGAGCGGGTTGTAGACCCGGATCTCGGCTGGGATCGCCGGCGATGCCGCCACCCAGTGAATCGTGCCGCGCACCTTCCTCCCATCGGGCGCGTTGCCGCCGCGGGTCGCCGGATCGTAGGTGCAGCGCAATTCGACGATCTCGCCCGCCGCGTCCTTCACGACATCGCGGCAGGTGACGAAATAAGCGTAGCGCAGCCGCACCTCGCGGCCCGGCGCCAGGCGGTAGAACCCCTTTGGCGGGTCTTCGAGAAAATCGTCGCGCTCGATATAGAGCTCGCGGCCGAACGGGATATGGCGCGTGCCGGCCGTCGCATCCTCCGGATTGTTGACCGCCTCCAATTCCTCGCTTTGTCCGTCGGGATAATTCTCGATGACGAGCTTCAGCGGGCGAAGCACCGCCATGCGGCGGGATGCGCTTTTGTTCAACACATCGCGCACCGCCGCTTCGAACATGCCGACATCGACAAGGCTGTTGGCGCGTGCGATGCCGACGCGGCGGACGAATTCGCGGATCGCCTCGGGCGGCACGCCGCGCCGCCGCAACCCGGCGAGGGTCGGCATGCGCGGATCGTCCCACCCCGCGACGTGGCCCTCCTGCACGAGGCGCGTCAGAAACCGCTTCGACAGCACGGTGTAGGTCAGATTGAGCCGCGCGAATTCGTATTGCCGCGGCCGCGACGGCACCGTGAGGTGCTCGATCAGCCAATCGTATAGCGGCCGATGGTCCTCGAATTCGAGCGTGCAGATCGAATGCGTGACGCCCTCGATCGCATCCGACTGGCCGTGCGCAAAATCATAGGTCGGGTAGATGCACCATTTCGTGCCGGTGCGCGGATGCTCGGCGTGCAGGATGCGGTAGAGGACGGGATCGCGCAGATTGATGTTGCCGGAAGCCATGTCGATCTTGGCCCGCAGCACGCGCGCGCCATTCGGAAATTCGCCGGCCCGCATGCGGCGGAACAAATCGAGGTTTTCATCGGCGCTGCGATCGCGGCAGGGGCTGTTGCGGCCCGGCTCGGTCAAGGTGCCGCGCATCGCCCGCATCTCCTCGGGCGGCGTGTCGTCGACAAAGGCGTGGCCGTCTCGGATCAGGTGCTCGGCCCAGTCGTAAAGCTGCTCGAAATAATCCGATGCGTGATAGAGATGCCGGCCCCAATCAAAGCCGAGCCAGCGCACATCACGCTCGATCGCGTCGATGTATTCCTGCTCCTCCTTGGTCGGGTTTGTGTCGTCGAAGCGCAGATGGCAACGGCCCCCGAATTCCTCGGCGACCCCGAAATTGAGGCAGATCGATTTGGCATGTCCGATATGGAGATAGCCATTGGGCTCGGGCGGAAAGCGGGTGACGACCTCCTTTCGGCGGCCGGATTGCAGATCAGCCGCGACGATGTCGCGGATGAAATCGCGCCCGCCCTCTGCCGTGGTCGCCTCGACCGCGCTCATGCCCATGCCGCTCCGTTCCGCCGCACCGCCCTTATGTGGCCCTGCGCGGCTACCCGCCAAGGCTTTGCTCCTAACCGCGTCCCGGCGAAAGCCGGGACCCATTTGTCAGACAATCCCGCTGCGGATCGGTGGGTCCCGGCTTTCGCCGGGACGCGGTATTTAGGCCTCACGAGCAGCTTTCGCCGATCAGCGCCTGCGCCTCGTCTCTCAGGGCGCGGCGGAACAGCTTGCCGGTTTCGGTGACCGGCAGCGCGGCACGGATCTCGACACGGTCGGGCACCTTGTAGTTTGAGGCGAGCCGGCGGCAATGCTCGCGCAACGCATCGGCATCGAGCGATGCGCCCGGAAGCGGCACGACGAAAGCGACAATCGCCTCACCGCGCTCGCCCGCTTCGGCGCCGACGATAGCGGCCTGTGCAACACCGGGGTATTGCAGCAACAGGCTCTCGACCTCGGCCGGCGACACGTTGATGCCGGCGCGCTTGATAATGTCGCTGTCGCGGCCGCCGAAATGAAAGTCGCCCTGGGCGTCGAGAAAGCCGAGATCGCCGGTTCGGAAATAGCCGTCCGCGGTGAAGGCGGCGGGATTGTGCGCGGCGCTCGCGCCGGCATAACCCGGCGTCACAAGGCCGCCGACCTCGACATGCCCGGTCTCGCCGGCCGACAGCACCCGCCCGCTGTCCGGATCGACAACCCGCAATGTCATCCCCGGCAGGGGCGGCCCCTGGCTGCGCATGCGGCGTTCGAGCGGCCAATCGCAGGGAGTCACGCAGCAATTCCCGTACGTTTCGGTAGCGCCGTAGATGTTGCAGATCTCGGCGACCCCGAGCTCCTCGGCGGCGATCCGCACCTCCTCGGGCGAGCCGATCATCAGCCCGGTGCGCAGACTTTCGACGCGCTCATGCCGGAATTCGGGATGCCGCAACGCGGCGCCGGTCATGCTCGGCAAGGTGTAGATTGCGGTGCAACGGTGGCGCTCGATCAACCCGAGCCATTCGCCGGGTTCGAAGCGGGCTTGCAACACCAATGTTGCGCCGTGGGTCAACGTCGCCGGCAATGCGTTCACCGCACCGTAGGACCAGAAGAGCGGCGGCGCCAAGAGCACGCGATCGTCGGGCCCGAGCCGCATCCGCTCGGCGATGTTGAAGCCGTTCTCGATCGCGTCGCCGTGCCGCAGCCGTACCGCCTTTGGCCGCGCGCTCGACCCGGAAGTGTAGAGGATCAGCGCATCGTCCTCGGGTTTTGCACCGGCGTCGGACGGCAGCGGTGCGCGGTCGCGGCAAAACGCGTCGTATTCGATCCAGCCGCGCTGCGGCGTGCCGCCCAACATCCCGATCTGCCGCAATCGCGGGAAGTCGCGCGAATGCCATTCGCCAGGCAGAGCATCGCTCGCTTCCGGCACCAGCTCGGCGAGCGCCTGGGCAAAATTCTGGCCGGCGAATGCCTCGACGGCGAACAGCGCGTCGATCTCGGCATCGGCGAGGAGGTAGGCGAGCTCCGGCGGTTTCGACCAGGTGCTGAACGGCACGATTGTCGCGCCAACCGCGGCAGCGCCGAAACAGCATTCGAGCCATTCCAGCCGGTTCTCGATCAGGATGCCGATGCGATCGCCGCGATCGAAACCGGCGGCGTGCAAGGCCGCTCCGATCCGCCCGGCAGCGTCGGCGAGATCGCGATAGCTCGCGTTACGCTCGCCACAGATCACCGCCGGCCGTTCGGGAAAGCGCGCGGCCTGCTCGCAGACAAGCTCATAGAGCGTGCGGCTTTGCGGCGGCTTCATGTCAGCGGGCGACTTGACCGCGTCCGTCAATCGGCGGCAAATCGCGCCCGATGTCGCCGCTCAATTTCCTGCTCAACATCCTGTGGCTGATCTTCGGCGGCCTGTTGGCGGCCGTGG
>JBKOVT010000144.1:0-14672 GCA_046724035.1 Pseudomonadota bacterium
TTCATCCGGACGATCTGCTGGACATCCTCGAAGCGCTGGATATCGGTGCCGTTGATGTTCGTGATGACATCGCCGGGATGGATCTCGCCCGCTTCCGCCGCGCTGCCCGGCTGGACTTGGCCAACCTCGGGCGGCGTGAACGGCTGACCATAAGTCGCGAACAGGACCGCGAGGACGACGATCGCGAACACAAAATTCGCGATCGGCCCGCCGGCGACAATCGCGGCGCGCTGCCCCAATCGCTTGCCGTGGAACGATACAGCCCATTCCGCCGGGCTCAGCTGGTTCATCCCGGCGATCGGCAAGCCCGAGCTGGCATCGGCATCGCCGAACATCTTGACGTAGCCGCCGAGGGGGATCGCGCTGAACTTCCACCGGGTGCCCGCCCGGTCCCACCAGCCGAACAACTCCGGCCCGAAACCGATCGAGAACACCTCGACTTTCACGTCATTGCGGCGGGCAATCCAGTAATGGCCGAACTCGTGGACAAAGACGAGGACCGTCAAAACGATGACAAACCAAAAGGCGATCCACAGAAAGTGGTAAACCCCGCCTTCCAATAACGGTGTCAGATAGCTCATCTCTTGTCCGCCGATCAGGCCTGGCGCGCCGCGGCGCGCTTGGCAACGATCTGCGCCGCCGTGGCGCGCGCAGCCTTATCCAAATCGTAAACATCCTCAAGGGAGTCAAGATTACCCCCTGGCAGTTGCTCGAGGGTGCGCTCGACGGTCGCGGCTATGTCGAGAAAACCGATCTCGCCGCCGAGGAAGGCGTGGACGGCGGTTTCATTGGCAGCATTGAGCACGGTCGGCCCGCCAGCCCGGGTCAACGCCTCGCGCGCCAGCCGCAAAGCCGGGAAACGCTCGGGATCGGGGGCTTCGAAGGTCAGCCGACCGATCTCGGCCAGATCGAGCCGCTTCGTCGGGGCCGGCGTGCGGTCCGGCCACCCCAGCGCGTAGGCGATCGGGGTCCGCATATCGGGGGAGCCGAGATGGGCCAGGACGGAGCCATCCCGGTAAGTCACAAGCCCATGCACGATGGACTGCGGGTGCACGACGATGTCGATCCGCTCGGGGCCGAGCTGGAAAAGGTGATGCGCCTCGATCAGCTCAAGGCCCTTGTTCATCAATGTCGCCGAGTCCACCGAGATTTTCGCACCCATGCGCCAGGTCGGATGCGCCACCGCCTGCTCCGGCGTCATGTCTCGCATCTCGGCGAGGCTGCGCTCGCGGAACGGGCCGCCGCTGCAGGTCAACGTGATCTTCTCGATGCCATGGACGCGCTCGAAATCGAAGCACTGCCATATGGCATTGTGCTCGCTGTCGACCGGGAGCAGCGTCGCGCCATGTGCCAGCACCTCGCGCATGAACAGGCTGCCGGCGCAGACCAGCACCTCCTTGTTCGCGAAGGCGACGATGCGGCCCTTGCGGATCGCCGCGAGGGTGGGCTCCAGGCCGGCGGCGCCGACGATCCCGGCCATCATCCAGTCGGCGGGGCGCTCGGCGGCCTCGACGAGCGCGGCCCGCCCGCTGCCGATTTCAATGCCGGTGCCGGCAAGCGCATCCTTCAACACATCATATTCGCCCGGCTCGGCGACTGCCGCAAAACGCGCCCCGAGCGCGCGGGCCTGCTCGGCGAGCAGCTTGGCATTGTTGTTGGCGGTCAGCGCTTCGACGGTGAAGTCTTCGCGGTTGCGCGACAGGAGATCGACCGTGCTTTGGCCGACAGAGCCGGTCGAGCCGAGAATGCTGACGCGCCGCGGTTGTGCGGCACGCTCCGCAGAGCGCGCGGGCGGAGTTTCGCGGGGCCCTGCCCCTAGCCGATTGGCGGCACTTATCGCCATGTCAGCACGCTGCCGCCGCCGATCAGTGTGAGGAGCGCCACGGCCGGGATCACGGCCAAAAGGCCATCCAGCCGGTCAAGAAGGCCACCATGTCCGGGAATGAGGCCGCTCGCGTCCTTCACGCCGAACCTTCGCTTGGCCACCGACTCCGCAAGATCGCCGAACTGCTCAACAATCGCAAGTCCTGCGCTGACCAGCACCAGAGGTAGCGCCGAGGTGTCGACGAGCCGTGCCGCCCCCCAGCCCGCGAGGGCGGCGCAGCCGGCGCCGCCGATCATGCCGGCCCAGGTCTTGCGCGGGCTCCAGCTTGGCGCGAGCCGCGGGCCGCCGACTTGCCGCCCGATCAGATAGGCGCCGATATCGGTCGCCCACACGACTGAGAAGATCCACAACAGGGTCAGGCGGCCGCCGCTCTCTCCATGCGCCAACCACAGGAAGAGGACGCAAGGGAGGGATATCCATAAGAGACCCAGTGCGAGCCAGCGCGGCTCGGCGTCGCGATTGTATCGGGCGATCGCGAAGACAATCACGGCTCCCACGACCGCCACCGCCATCCCGAGTACTGCGCCGCTCGATGCCGCCGCGACCGTTGCCGTAAGGGCGGTGAGGATCAAAACGATGCCGGATACGCCGAGGCGGCCGCCGCGGCACAGCCGCACCCATTCCCAGGCCATGATGGCGGCGGCCAGTGCGGTCAGGATGCCGAGCCACGGCGAACCAAACCAAGCGGCGGCGATGGCGACCGGCGCCATGACCAGCGCGGACAGGATGCGCAGCGCGAATGGGCTCGGCTCAGCGCGAGCCAACAGAAGTACCGTAGCGGCGCTCCCGGCCGCAATAATCGGCGATCGCCTGCTCGAGATCGGCGCGTCCGAAATCCGGCCATAGCGTCTTGGTAAAGACGAGCTCGGCATAGGCGCATTGCCACAACAGGAAGTTGCTGATGCGCTGCTCGCCGCTGGTGCGGATCAGGAGATCCGGATCCGGGAGATCGACGGTCAACAGATGCGAGGCGATCAGCTCCTCATCGATCGCGTCGAGCGGCAATGCGCCGGATCGCGCTTTGGCCGCGATGGCGCGAGCTGCGGCGGCAATCTCGGCACGGCCGCCGTAGGACAGCGCGATCGTCAGATTGATCGCGCGGTTGTCGCGGGTCAGCGCCTCGGCATTGTCGATCAGGGTCATGATGTCCGGCGAGAGGCGCCCGATCTCGCCGATGACCCTGAGACGCACGCCGTTCCGATGCAATTCGGCGATTTCGCCGCGGAGATAGTGGCGCAGCAAGCCCATCAGATCGTCGACTTCGTCGAGCGGGCGCTTCCAGTTCTCCGACGAAAAGCCAAAGAGCGTCAAATAAGGAATACCGAGCTCGACCGCCGCGCTCAACGTCCGGCGCACCGCCTCCGCGCCGCGGCGATGGCCGGCGATCCGCGGCAGGCCGCGGCTCTGCGCCCAGCGGCCGTTCCCGTCCATGATGATCGCAATGTGCCGCGGCAACCCGCCGGGCGAGGGCTCGACACTCATCAGACCTGAAGAATTTCCTTGTCTTTCTGCGCGAGCGTCTCGTCGATGCGCTTGATGTGGTCATCGGTAAGGTGCTGCACCTCGCGGTCCAGCTTGCGGTGCTCGTCTTGCGAGATCTCGCCGTCCTTTTCGAGCTTGCGCAACGCCTCAATCCCATCGCGCCGCACATTGCGCACCGAGACCCGCGCCTGCTCGGCGTATTTGGCCGCAACGCGGGTCAATTCGCGGCGCCGCTCCTCGTTCAATTCGGGGATCGGCACCCGGATTACCTGACCTTCGGTTTGCGGGTTGAGGCCGAGCCCGGCCTCCCGGATTGCCTTATCGACGGCCTTGACGACGCCGCGGTCCCACACCTGAACGCTGATCATCCGGGGCTCGGGCACGTTGACGCTCGCCACCTGGTTCAGCGGCACCACCCCGCCATAGGCATTGACCTGGACCGGCTCCAGAAGGCTGGTCGAGGCCCGGCCGGTGCGCAGCCCGCCAAATTCCTTGCGCAGCACTTCGAGCGCGCCGTCCATCCGGCGGCGAAGATCGTTCAGCAGTTCCTCTTGGGCCATGGCGTCAGTTCCTCGCACTTCCCCGTACCGGTTTCGTAACTCTCTTATTGGGGTTTATTGTGGCTCTTCAATGATCGTATAGCGCCCGCGCCCCTGGACGACCTCGGCAAAGCCGCCATTCTCGAAAATCGAGAAGACCAGGATCGGGATGCCGTTTTCCCGCGCCAGGGAGATCGCGGCGGCGTCCATGACCTGCAGGTCGCGGGTCAGGACCTCGTGATAATCGAGCCGGTCGAAGCGGCGCGCATTCGGGTTGCGCAGCGGGTCGTCATCGTAGACGCCGTCGACCTTGGTCGCCTTCAACAGCGCGTCGCAGCCCATCTCAGAGGAGCGCAGGGCGGCTGCCGTGTCGGTCGTGAAGAAAGGGTTGCCGGTGCCGGCGCCGAAAATCACGACCCGGCCTTTTTCGAGGTGGCGCAGGGCACGGCGGCGGATATAGGGCTCGCAGATCGCCTGCATCGAGATTGCCGACTGCACCCGCGTCGTAACGCCGCGGCGCTCGAGCTCATTCTGCATCGCCAGCGAATTTATCACCGTCGCGAGCATGCCCATGTAGTCGCCTGAGGCGCGCTCCATCCCGACCGCGGCGCCCGACAGTCCGCGGAAGATGTTGCCACCGCCAATGACCAGGCACAGCTCGGCGCCCAGCGAATGAACCGAGCAGATCTCGTCGGCGATGCGGCCGATCATCGCCGGGTCGAGGCCATACTCGCGCTCGCCCATCAGCGCCTCGCCTGAGATTTTCAGGAGGACGCGACGATACTTCAGAGCGGCAGCCATGCGTCCCGCGCCCATCCGGCTGAAAGGCCCGCCGCGGCGGGCAGCCCGAAGATTACACCAAAGTCGGGCCGCCGCAGCGGAATTTGACGCCGCGCCGGGGCGTAGCCCGCCAGAATCAGGTCTTCAGCTGGGCCCCCACTTCAGCGGCAAAATCGGAGGGCGGCTTCTCGACACCCTCGCCGAGGGCGAAGCGGACAAAGCCGGCGACCCGGATCGGCTTGCCGGCCGCTTTGGCAGCCGCCTCGACGACCTTCGACACCCGGCTCTCGCCATCGACGACAAAGATCTGATCGAGGAGCACGACCTCCTCGTAGAACTTGCGCAGCCGCCCTTCGACCATGCGCTCGATAATCGCCTCGGTCTTGCCGCTGCCCTGCGCCTGCTCGCGCAACACAGCGCGCTCGCGGTCGAGCGCTGAACCGGGGACCGCAGCCGTCTCAAGATATTGGGGGTTGGCGGCGGCAACATGCATCGCGAGCTGGCGGCCGAGCGTCTCGATCGCCTCGCCCGATACCTCCGACTCCAGCGCGACCAGAACGCCGATCTTGCCGAGGCCCGGCGCCAGCGAATTATGGACATAGGAGGCGACATGCCCCTTCTCGACCGCGAGCCGCGCCACGCGGCGCAAGACGAGGTTTTCGCCAATGCGCCCCATAAGCTCGGTCAATTCCTCGTCGACCGTGCGGCCGGTGCCGGGATAAGGCATCTGCTTCAGGGCCTCGACATCGCTGTTTCCGGTAATCGCGAGCGCCGCAACGGCGCGAACGAAAGCCTGAAACAGCTCGTTGCGCGCAACAAAATCGGTCTCGGAATTGACTTCAACGACCGCGCCCGCCGTGCCGCGTGCCGCGACGCCGACAAGCCCGTCAGCCGCGATCCGCCCGGCCTTCTTTGCCGCCGCGGCGAGGCCCTTTTTGCGCAGCCAGTCGACGGCGGCTTCGACATCGCCGCTGGTGTCGCCCAGCGCCCGTTTGCAATCCATCATCCCGGCGCCGGTCCGATCGCGCAATTCCTTGACCAGCGCCGCCGTTATCTCGGCCATCGCATCATCCTCTCGTAAAATCGTTCCGGGCCGGCATCCCTTGAGCCGGCGCTATTTTGCGGCCGGTGTGGCCTCGGAGGCGGCTTGCTCGCTGACGGTTTCCTCGGCCAGTGCCTCCGGTGCCGGCTCGTCGGCCAGCTCGTCTTCCTCAGGCACGGCCTCTCCCGGAATCTCGGCGCGGGCGCCGACATCGATGCCCGAAGCGGCGAGTTCGGCCTGCAACCCGTCCAGGACCGACCCGGCGACCAGATCGCAATACAGGTGAATCGCGCGCATCGCATCGTCGTTGCCCGGGATCGGGTAGGCGATGCCGTCGGGCGAGGAGTTCGAATCGAGGATCGCGACGACCGGGATGCGCAGCTTGTTCGCCTCCTGGACGGCGATTGCCTCCTTGTTCGTGTCGATGACGAACAGGATGTCGGGCAACCCGCCCATCTCCTTGATGCCGCCGAGCGCGCGTTCGAGCTTGTCGCGGTCGCGCGTCAGCTCGAGCAGCTCGCGCTTGGTCAGCCCGCTCTCCTCCGCGGTGATGCGCTCCTCAAGCTCACGCAAGCGCTTGATCGATTGCGAGATCGTTTTGAAATTCGTCAGCATGCCGCCGAGCCAGCGGTAATTGACGTAATACTGGCCGCAGCGCTTGGCTGCCTCGGTGATCGCCTCCTGCGCTTGGCGCTTCGTGCCGACAAAGAGCACCCGGCCGCCCCCGGCAACCACGTCGCGGATCGCTTCCAGCCCCTGGCGCAGCAAGGGCACCGACTGCTCGAGGTCGATGATGTGGATGCCGTTCCGAACGCCATAGATGTACGGCGACATCTTCGGGTTCCACCGGCGCGTATGGTGGCCGAAATGAACGCCAGCCTCCAATAGCTGGCGCATCGAGTAGTCGGGGAGTGCCATAAGCTCTTCCTTTCCGGTTAGACCGCCGCAGGGGACAATCGGAGCCTTCCGACGAAGCGGAAGCCCGACACCGGAGCGGCCACCCGTTCGGGAGGCCGCAACCCTGCGTGTGGGTTATGCCGCGACTAGGTAAGGGTCTGCGGCCGGTTTGGCAAGCGGTGCGCACTCTTGGTGGTTTGACCGCCGCCGATGCGGCACCTAAGGTCGGAGCTCTTTACGGAATACGCGAGAGGAGATGCCGACATGGCCTTCTATGAATTGCGGCAATACAAGGTCCGCCCCGGCAAGATGCAGGAATGGCTCAAGGTCATGGAACAGGAGATCATCCCGTTCCAGGTCGCCAAGGGCATGGTGATCACCGGCAGCTTCCGCGGCGAGGCCGATGATTCCATATATGTGTGGCTGCGCCGGTTCGAGAGCGAGGCGCAACGCGAGGCGCTCTACAAGGCGGTCTATGAGAGCGACCATTGGAAAAAAGAGATCGCGCCGCGCATCCCCGACCTGCTCGACCGCGAGAAGATGGTCGTCACCCGCATCGTCCCGACCGCCCGCTCGACCGTGCAGTAAGCCGCGAAACCTGCGCTATCGCCCGAGGCCGGGCTTGTCGCGGCCCGGCCATCCACGGCTTCGACGCAACAAGTCAGTGACTAAACCCGTGAAGCCCGCAATGAGCCCCGGCAAGGGGTGTTTGGCTCGGTCAAATATCGTGGACATCGATGATGCCGGGCAGCGATTTTACCGCGGCGCGGATCTTCGGATCGATGCGGAAGCCGCCGGGGAGAGCCATCTCGATCTCGCGGCTCGGCAGGTCGAGAACGATCGTGACGCGGCCGCGCCCGCCCGCCTCGCGGCTGATGACGCTCTTGAGGCGCGGCAACGCCTCGGCCTCGGCCACGAAGATGCGTAGCCCCGCCGCCGCCTGCGCGACGATCGTATCCAGCGGCTCGATTTTCTGCACGGTGAGGCGCAGGTTCTCTTCCTCGCGGCGGACATCGACGGTAACGACAAGCGGCTGACCGCCCTCGAGCACACCACGCGTCTGCGCCAAGACCTCGGAGAAGACGGTTACTTCGAACGCGCCCGAGTTGTCCGACAATTGCACGAAGGCAAACCGGTTGCCGCGCGCCGAGGTGCGCTCTTTTTTGCCGATCACGATGCCGGCGAGGCGGAAGCGCGTCGAGCCATTCGCGGCGAGGGCAACCGGCAGATCGACCCAGCGGAGAACACCGGCGCGCTCCAGGCTTTTGGCATAGGGGTCGAGCGGGTGGCTCGACAGATAGAAGCCGATCGCGTCGAACTCGTGCTGCAGGCGCTCGACCGGCGGCCAGTCCGCGACGACCGGCAATGACGGGCGCGCCGCGAAGCCGGGATCGACGCCTGCAAACAGGTTCTCCTGTTTTGTCACGCGCTCCTCGGCGGCGCGGCTCGCTTGGCGCAGCAAGAGATCGGCGGCGGCGAAGCTCTGCGCGCGGTTCGGATTGAGACATTCGAAGGCGCCAGCCTTGACGAGATTTTCGAACTGCCGGCGATTGAAGCTTTTCGTATCGAGCCGGCGCGCAAAATCGAACAGATCCTTGTAGGGGCCATGCGCGGCGCGCTCGGCAACGAGTTCGCGCATCGCCTGCTGACCGACGCCTTTGACGGCAGCGAGCGCATAGCGGATGGCGGGCTTACCAGTCTTGGGATCGGCTTCGACTGAGAAAGCAACCTCCGAACGGTTGATGTCAGGCGGCAGCAGCGCAATGCCGAGCCGGCCTAACTCCTGCCGGAAATGATTGAGCTTGTCGGTATTGCCGAGATCGAGCGTCATCGACGCGGCAAGAAACTCGACCGGGTAATTGGCTTTCAGGTAGGCCGTCTGATATGCGACCAGCCCATAGGCCGCGGCATGCGATTTGTTGAAGCCGTAGCCGGCGAATTTCGCCATTTGGTCGAAGATCTGCTCGGCCTTGCCGGGCGCGACGCCGCGCGCGACAGCGCCCTCGACGAAGCTCTTGCGCTGGGCGTCCATCTCGGACTGGATCTTCTTCCCCATCGCGCGGCGCAGCAGGTCGGCGCCGCCCAGCGTGTAGCCCGCGAGCACCTGCGCGATCTGCATGACCTGTTCCTGATAGATCATGATCCCGTGGGTTTCCTTCAGGATGTCCACGAGCGCTGGGTGCAGGTAATCGGGCTTCTCTTCGCCGTGCTTTACCGCGATGTAACGCGGGATGTTCTCCATCGGGCCGGGCCGATAGAGCGCGTTCATCGCGATGATGTCTTCGAACCGGTTCGGCTGCAGCTTGCGCAGGTAGTCGCGCATGCCCGAACTTTCCAACTGGAACACGCCGACCGTGTCGCCGCGGGACAGCAATTCGAAGGTTTTTGGATCGTCGAGCGGCAGGTTGGAGAGATCGAGCTCGACGTCGCGCGCCATTAAGAGATCGAAGCAGCGCGCCAACACGGTCAGCGTCTTCAGGCCTAGGAAGTCGAATTTGACCAAGCCCGCCAGCTCGACCCATTTCATGTTGAACTGGGTCACCGGCATGTCGGAACGCGGGTCGCGGTACATCGGCACCAGCTCGCGCAACGGCCGGTCGCCGATGACGACCCCCGCGGCATGTGTCGAGGCGTGGCGGTAAAGGCCTTCCAGCCGCAGCGCTGTCGTCAACAGCCGGGCCACGGCCTCGTCGCTGTCACGCGCCGCTTGCAATTGCGGCTCGCTCCGGATCGCCTTGTCCAGGCTGACAGGATGCGCCGGGTTGTACGGCACGAGCTTGGCGATCCGGTCGACCTGTCCATAAGGCATGGCAAGCACCCGGCCGACATCGCGCAACACGGCGCGCGCCTGCAGCTTGCCGAAGGTGATGATCTGCGCGACGCGGTCGCGGCCGTATTTCTGCTGGACGTAGCGGATGACCTCATCGCGCCGGTCCTGGCAGAAATCGATGTCGAAATCCGGCATCGACACGCGTTCGGGATTGAGAAAGCGCTCGAACAGCAGTCCAAAACGCAACGGGTCGAGATCGGTGATCGTGAGGGCCCAGGCGACGACCGAGCCGGCACCCGAGCCGCGCCCCGGCCCGACCGGGATGCCCTGCCGCTTCGCCCATTGGATGAAATCGGCGACGATCAGGAAATAGCCGGCGAACCCGGTCTTGACGATCATGTCGAGCTCGAATTCGAGACGCTCGCGGTAGGGCCGCAACGCCTCGTCGTCTGCCCCGGCGAAAGCGGGGCTGGCGTGACGCGCGGCAAGCCCCTCGCGCGCCGCGGTGCGCACCGCGCTAACTTCGTCCTCACCGGCAGGCAGCGGGAAGGCCGGCAGGATCGGCTTGCGAGACTGTGGGATAAAGGCGCAGCGCCGGGCGATGACCAGTGTGTTGTCGCAGGCTTCCGGCAGATCGGCGAACAATGCCCGCATCTCTTCCGCCGGTCGGAAGAAATGTTCCGGGGTCAGGCGCCGCCGGTCGTCGTCCGCGACGATGCGACCCTGCGCGATGCACATGAGGGCGTCATGCGCCTCGTAAAAATCGCGGTCAGGGAAATAGGCGTCGTTCGTCGCAACGAGCGGCAAGTCATGCGCATAGGCGAGATCGACCAGGCCGGTCTCGCTGCGCAATTCCTCGGGCGAGCCGTGGCGCTGCAGTTCGATGTAGAGCCGGCCGGGAAAAATCTCCTTTAGCGCGGCGAGCGCGGCTTCTGCGGCCTCGGTTTGGCCTTCGGCGAGCGGACGTCCGACGGGGCCGCCTGCGCCACCGGCAAGGCAGATCAGCCCGTCGCTTTCCTGGGCGAGATCGGCCAGCGCCACCGAAGGCTCCCCGCCTTCCTCGCCATCGAGAAAGGCACGGCTGACGAGGCTAAGCAGATTGCGGTAGCCGGTCTCGCTCTGGACCAAGAGCACGAGGCGGTCTGGCTCGCCATGTCCATTTGGGGCATGCCCATGGCCGTTGCCATTGCCGTTTGCGGCGCGGCCGTTGCGCCCGCTCGCATTCGGTGCGAGCGCGATCTCACAGCCGATGATCGGCTGGACGCCGGCTTCGGCGCAGGCAATGGCGAATTCGAGCGCGCCGAACAGATTGCCGCTGTCGGTGATCGCGACTGCCGGCATCGCCTCACCGCGGCACAGCTGAACCAGCTCCTTGATTTTGATGGCGCCGGCCGACAGCGAATAGGCGCTGTGCACCCGGAGATGGATAAAATCGGCGAGCGGCATGGCGTTTCTAGCAAGTTTGGCCCGACCTCAAGATAGGCATGGCGAAGGAACGAATACACGCTCCTCTCGCCGGGCTTACAAGATGCCGCCGCGGCGGTGAGGGCGTCAGAGTTTGTCGCCTCGGCTCGCCTCGAATCGGTAGTACGCCCACCCGCTATGGTTGCGCCAGAGGCGCCTCCGGGGTCTCGCTGTCATCGACCGGGTTGGGGTGCTGCAGCTCAAAGCCGATCGGGAGTTTCTCGACGCCTTCCCAGGGCTTGGTCGCCAACAGTCGGCGCACCATCCCGATCATGTGGTCGAACAGCGGTTTCCTGTCGCTCTCCCGCGGCGGCGAGATGCGGAACTCCTGAAACCCGTCATCGAGCAGCTGTACCTGCCAGACGCCACCGCGCGCTTTGAGCCGCAGAAAGAAGACGAGCTGCTGCTTCGGGAAAGTCTCCAAGTCGCGGTCCAAGGTCAGCGACATCGCGAACCGCCAGAAACCATCGGGCTCCCGAGTCAGAATGTCGTTCTGCGACTCCGGCTGCACAGCGGTGGGCACGCCCTCCGGGATCTGGAACGAGAGGAGATGGACATAGGGCCGGCGGGTTTCGCCATCGGGGTCGGCATAGGTTTCCGGCGCGCCAATATGTTCTCGGAACGAATGCGCGAGCTCCTGGGCCGCGCCGAGCGAGTTGCGGGCATATTCGCGATAGGTTTCCTGCGAGGCGCGATAGGCGATCCGCAGATCGTCGTAAATGCTCATAACGTGCTCCCCGCGACAGGATGCCGGGCCGCCTCTAGGCTACGGCACGCAGCCGGACGTCCTCCAGCATGGTCGCGAGTAGCTATTGGATTTTACCGAGGCGCTCGAGGGCTTGGCGTGCGTTACCATTACCCAACGCATTGGCCTGACGATACCATTCAATCGCGTTCGCCTTATCCTCCGTCACACCAAGCCCATTCTCATAAAGCCACCCGACAGCGAACGCCGCGTCGATGTGTCCCCTATCTGCGGACTTGCGGAACCAATTCATTGCCTCACGGTAATCCTGGTCGACGCCTTGGCCCTTCTGATAAATGAGACCGATTAGGTATTGTGCGTGGGCGTTGTCGCGCTCCGCCGCCATACGAAACCAGCGCAACGCCTCGGCGTAATCCTGCGCCACGCCGCAGCCGTCTCGGTACAGTATGCCGACACCGGTCTGCCCATCTAGGCTTCCCTGGTCCGCCGCCATGCGAAACCAATGCATCGCCTGAGTATAGTCCTTCGCGGTTCCTCGGCCGTGGTAGTAGGACAACCCGAGCTGATATTGGGCCTGCGCATAACCACGGTCGGCTGACCTGCTGAACCATTGCAGCGCCTTTACATAGTCCTGCTCGACGCCCTGGCCGTACCGGTAATGAAGGCCGATGTTGAATAGTGCGGCCGGATAGTCCTGGCTGGCGGCCTTTTGGAACCACTGCATCGCCTGTCGGTAATCACGCTCAACACCTTGGCCATAATAGTAAAGCAAGCCGATGCGGTTCTGCGCCGACGGGTTGCCGCGCTCGGCCGCCTTGCGATACCACTCCATCGCTTCGCCGTAATCGCGTGGAACACCCCAGCCGTTTTTGTAAAGCCAGCCGATATCGCTCTGTGCGCTGGTATTGCCCTGCTTCGCCGCCCTCTGAAACCACAGCATCGCCTGTTCGTAATCTCGCGGAACGCCCTGTCCGTCACGATAAAGCACGCCGAGTGAATGCTGCGCGGCTGGATTGCCTCGTTCGGCGGCCTTGCGATACCACTTCGCCGATTCCGGATGATCGCGCGAGATGCCGGACGCACCTCGCGAATAGACCCATGCGAGCTGCAGCATCGCGCGGATCTCGCCCAGCTCCGCTGCCTCGCGCCACCACCTGGTCGCCTCCCTGTAGTCGTCGCGGTCTTTAGCGGCGAGGCCCTTCCGAAAGAGATCGTCCGCGGCGCCCGGCTTAGACTCGGCGGAGGTAACAGCCGGCGGCTCGGCGGGCGCGGTCATGTCCCCTTCTTCCGCCGCGGCGAATGAGACGAAAGCGAGCACCGCGACGCTGAAGATCACCGGAACAAGAGTGGTGCGTATCTGCCGAACCTGCCCGCCCACCGGCACGGCTGCCCGATATTTATCCCGCATGGTCGGCCTCCAATCCGCTGGCGCGACGCCTCGGTCTTTTCCACGCTAAAGGGTTTCGGCGCGGTTAATTTCCGGCGGATTTGAGCAGACCGTCCTCCAGCATGACCGTGCGGTCGAGACGGGCGGCGAGCTCGAGATTGTGCGTCGCAATCAGTGCGGCGAGGCCATGAGCGCGTACGATCTCGATTAGCGTCTCCATGACGCCCGCCGCCGTGGTGTGATCGAGATTGCCCGTCGGCTCGTCGGCCAGCAGGATCTTGGGATCGTTGGCGAGCGCGCGCACGATCGCGACGCGCTGCTGCTCGCCCCCCGAGAGCCGCGCCGGGCGGTGCGCCAGCCGCTCCGCAAGGCCGACCCGGCCAAGCAATGCCTCGGCCTTGCGCCGGGCATCGGCGCGCCGGATGCCGCCGATCATCTGCGGCAGCATGACGTTCTCGACGGCCGAGAATTCCGGCAGGAGGTGGTGAAATTGATAGACGAAGCCGAGCGCCCGTCGGCGCAGCATCGTGCGGTGCTCATCGGAAAGGGCCCCGCAATCGCGCCCCTCGATCAAGACGGCGCCGCCGCCGGGGCGCTCCAACAGGCCGGCGACATGCAGCATCGTCGATTTGCCGGCCCCTGATGGCCCGACCAGCGCGACGATTTCGCCGGGCGCAAGCATGAGGTCGACGCCGTTCAGCACCGCCAGCTCGACATTGCCCTGGCGAAACACCTTGCGCACGCCGCGCAATTCGAGCGCCGGCGGACGGTCGCTCATTCGTAGCGCAGTCCCTCGACGGGATCGAGCCGCGCCGCCCGCCACGACGGGTAGAGCGTTGCCAGAAACGACAGCGCCAACGCCATCAGGACGACGGTGGCAACGTCTTCTGCTTGGATGTGCGCCGGGATGCGCGTGAAGAAATAGATTTCGGCCGAGAACAAATTAACCCCGAGGACGCCTTGAATGAACTGACGGATCGGCTCGATGTTCTCGGTGAACACAACGCCGAGCGCAAATCCGGCCAACGTTCCGACAACGCCGATCGAGGCGCCACTCAGCATGAAGATGCGCAGCACCATGCCGCGTGAGGCGCCCATCGTGCGCAGGATAGCGATGTCGCGGCCCTTGTCCTTCACCATCATGATCATGCCGGAGATGATGTTGAAGGCAGCAACCAAGATGATCAGCGCGAGGATCAGGAACATGACGTTGCGCTCGATCTCGACGGCATTGACGATGCTCGAATTAGCGTGCTGCCAGTCGACGATGCGCACCCGACCGCCAAGCGCGGCGGCGATCGCCCTGCCCTCCTGGCTCGCTCGATCCGGGTCAGCGACAAAGACTTCGAGATCGCTCACGGCATTCGGCATGCGGAAGAAGATTTGCGCCGCCGCGAGCGGCACATAGACAAAGCTGTTGTCGTATTCGTAGAAGCCGACATTGAACAGCGCCGCGATCTCGTAGGTTTTGAGGCGCGGCATCGTGCCAAAGGCCGTGTCGGTGCCTTCCGGCGCGATCAGCGTGACACGGCCGCCGACGCCGAGCCCGAGACGGCGCGCCAGACGCTCGCCGACCACAATGCCGTCATCGCCGAAATCCGCGAGCGAGCCGGCGACGATGTGCTCGGCGATGAGGCCGCGGCTGCGAATATCGTCGGGGCGGATGCCGCGGACAAGCGCGCCCGAGGCGGCGCCGTTTTCGCCCGTCGCCATGACCTGG
>JBKOVT010000252.1:0-7830 GCA_046724035.1 Pseudomonadota bacterium
AACATCACGATTGTCGAAAACCATGTTACGGGCAGCAACCGGGGGCTACAGGTTCCGACCAATCCCGGCGGTTGTCCCTTCATTCCGCCATGGGAAACCAGCGAGGGCTTCGATTGCGGCGAGGGCATCCATCTCGCCGCAATTCGTCATTCGACGGTGGCCAACAACATCGTCGATCACAATGCCGGCGGCATCCTGCTCACCGACGAGACCGGCCCTAACCACGACAACCTGATCACCGGGAATCAGATCACCGAAAACGGGTATGATTGCGGCATCACCCTAGCGTCGCATCGGCCGCCCACGAATTTAGGGTTTGGCTCGGACCCCACCGTGGCCTTTGGCGTGTTCCGCAATACGGTTGCTTATAACGAGTCCTCAAATAACGGCTTGGCAGTCTCGGGGAACGGCATCGGGGTCGGGATATTCACCTCTCCCGGCCCTCCCACTTTCCCAACAATGCAGACAGCGGCCTACGATAATGTCGTCATCGGCAACCGGCTGATCGGCAATGGCCAGCCGGGAGTCGCGTTGCACGCCCACAAGGCCGGGGCGACCCTCACCGGGAACCTGGTTACCGGCAACTATATTGCCTTCAACGGGCCGGATGTCGCCGACAACGCGACACCGGGCCCGACCGGCATCAACGTGGATGGCGGCGCCAGCGGCGTGCCGCTGACCGGCAACAGCATCATCGGCAATGTCATTGAAAACGAGTCGGTCGACGTGGCCATCAGGACCGAAGCGTCCACCCAGATCGACGTTCACCTCAACGATTTGCTCGGTGGTGGGATTGGTGTTGCCAATCAGGGCGCCGGCCGCGTCAACGCGACACAGAACTACTGGGGCTGCCCCGGCGGGCCGCTCGCCGCCGGCTGCTCGACCACGTCGGGCAACGTGACGGTCAAGTCATCGCTGACCCGTCGGCTCGATATTGGCGAACCGGTCTCGGATCCGCCCAATCCTGGAGTATCGGGCAAGCCGCCCGTCAGTCCGTGACATTCCCTACCGGCTCCGCTCAATCCCGGAGGATCGGGCCAGACGCCGCTCAATCCGGGACCAGCCGGCAAGCACTGATCGCGGCCGCGACACTTCTGGCGACAGGCTCTCGGGCGTGCCGGTTTAAACCGGGGTAAGGATCTTCGGCGAAGAGCGATGCGGCGGGCTGTCGCATCACCGGAACCCGCTTTCAAACAGCACCGTTGGCGCGGCAATTGTTGGCGGGCACTGTTGGCGCACGCCATCCAGCCGACGCGCGGGGACCAGCAACAACTGGGCGGCGACAACCACGCGCGCGAACGGGGTATTTAGAGCATGCTCTCCCATGGTCGATGACCTCGACGAGGTCATGAAGCAGCGCCGTTCGCTCGAAAAAGCGCTCGCGGAAATGGAAGCCAATTACCAGCGGCGGCCAACCGCGACGCTGGCCCGCATGATCGAGCAGCTCAAGGCCGAGCTCGCGTTTCGCAAAGAGCGCTCCTCCTAGCGAGCGATTCCAATCGCCTGCGGGAAACGGTTGCCGGCACGCTCTCCTGCATTCATTCTGCGAGTGGTTAATACGCGTGCGGGGAGGCCGAGAATGCCCGAAATTACGGGGGACAGCGCGGAAGCAATCGCATTGGAGCTGTTGATGACGGTCGCGCGAGCCGAAGGCGTTCAGCTCGACAAAGACAAGGGCGGCTGGTCGAAAGAAAAGATCCTTGTCACCTACCGGGAATGCCTCGCCGCGGTCAGAAGCGCACCGCGGGAAGCGCCTCCACTTCGGCAAGTCGGTTAGCCAAGCAGGTTCGAGCGAGCTCGCTCCAGCCGGCCGCTTCGGGCCGGTCATCCTGCCCAACGATCCGGCTTCAGCCTCCACCCTATCCGGCAGGATAGGCGGATTGACCCTTAGCGCGGATCGCGGGATAAGGGCCGGCTGTCGCGGGGTGGCGTACCCGCCCGGGTGCCCCTAGGAAGCCCCATGGCAGCCGGTCGGGCCGGGGCTCCTGGGTTTCCGGCCCGACTGTTTTATTGCCCAACTGTTTATTGGGCAGCGCTTCGCGATTTATCCCCGCGCGCGCACCATTTCCGAATCACGGTTGCGTCATCGCGGGCGCTTCTCGGGCCGTGGAAGCGATGCGGTGTGACGCTTCTTGGCAGCGGTTCTCCGCCGCGCCCCCTTGGTCCGCGGCACGGCTCGTTCCCCGACCGTGCGCGCCTTTTTTGGTGCAAGGGCGCGGCGAACTGCCACCGGCTCGCGATCGATGATCTGCAACAACGTGCGCGCGGGGCCATGCGGCATCCGGCGTTCCTGCTCCCAATCGCGCAGCGTCGCGAGATTGAGCGCGAAGGTCTTCGCGAACTTCTCCTGCGACAGGCCGAATTTGGCACGGATCGCCTTGACGTCGGTCGGCACCATGATGCGGACCTTCGGATCGTCGAGCGACCAATCCGATATGTCGGGTGCAGCATCCGGGTTGGCGGCAATTTGCGCATCGATTTCCTCGTCGGTCAGCGCGTCTAGCGCCGCCCAATCCGGTTCATGCTTCTTCGCCGCGTCCCGCGGCGGCTTTCGCTTCTCGGTAGACATCGCGTTCCCTTCTCTTCGCGCGACGCAGCGAGATCACGCGATACGTCTCGCCTCGCAGCGTGTAGACACAAACAAATTCTCGGCCCTCTATTTCGCCGGTCGCGAGGATGCGGGTTTCGCCGTAATCGGATCTCTGATCTTCCCGCGCAACGACAAAGCCCTGCAACAGGACCCCGGCCTGGGCGAGTGAAACGCCATGGACCCTCAGGTTAGTGGCATTCTTCGCCGGATCAAATTCGATCTGGAGCGGCATGATACTACGGCAATGCCGTATATCCGGTCAATGCGTAGCGGTCAGATCATGGCCATGCCGCCATTGACGTGGAGCGTCTGGCCGGTGACGTAGGCGGCCTCGGCGCTGGCGAGATAAACTGCGGCGGGCGCGACATCGTCGGGAAGCCCCAGCCGCGCCATCGGGATCTGGGCCAGGATGCGCGCCTTCTGCTCGTCATTGAGCTTGTCGGTCATCGCGGTCGCGATAATCCCGGGCGCGATGCAGTTGACGGTGATGCCGCGCGTCGCGACCTCGGCCGCCAATGATTTTGTCATGCCGATCAGCGCGGCTTTCGCGGCGGCATAATTGGCCTGGCCGGGGTTGCCGGTGACGCCGACCACCGAGGCGACCCCGATGATGCGGCCGTGGCGGCGGCGCACCATGCCGCGCAATGCGGCGCGCGTCAGCCGGAAGGCGGCGGTGAGATTGACATCGAGCACCGCCTGCCAGTCTTCATCCTTCATGCGCAAGGCGAGATTGTCGCGCGTGATGCCCGCATTGTTGATGAGGATATCCAGCTTCCCCAGCGCCGCCTCGGCGTCGCGCGCGAGCTTGTCGGCGGCATCGGGATCGGCGAGATCGGCGGTCAGGATGTGGGTGCGCCCTGCTGACTCGGCGGCTAGTTCCTGCGCGAGCGCTTCGAGCGCGGCGGTGCGCGTGCCGGCGAGCGCGACGGTGGCGCCGTGACGGTATAGCGCGCGCGCGATCGCGCCGCCGATGCCGCCCGAGGCGCCGGTCACCAGCGCCGCCTGCCCCGTCAGGTCGAACATGTCAGCCATGATGCCGGCAATCCATTTCAATTCACGCCGGAGAGACGGCGGTTTGACCGTGAAACCTAGTTATCGCAAAGGACGCTATGGGTACGCAAAGGACGCGATGGCATCCCAACGATCGAAGCGCCTTCGCGTCCCATCGCGTGGCCTTTGCGCCCTTTGCGTCGAGTGGTTTTTCTTTGCGCTTCGTGCAGAGAACTCGTGACGTGAAGGCGCTCAGAGGCGTTTGAGGAGGGCTTCGATGTCGGCCGGGACGCCGATCGAGCTGGCGGCGAGGTCGCGATCGATGCGCTTGACGAGACCGGCGAGGACGCGGCCGGCGCCGATCTCGACGATCTCCTCGACCTCGTTCGCGGCGAACAATTCGACCGTCTCGCGCCAGCGCACCATGTGCGTGACCTGCTCGACGAGGAGCTTGCGGATCTCGTCGGGGTCGGCGGTTTCCTTGGCGGTGACATTGGCGACGAGCAGCACGGCGGGACGCTGCAGCGCGACCTCGGCGAGCGCCTCCTGCATCATGTCGGCGGCGGGCTGCATCAGCGGCGAATGAAACGGCGCCGAGACCGGCAACATGATCGAGCGGCGGCTGCCGCGTCCGGCGGCGAGCGCGATCGCATGCGTGACGGCGGCGGCATGACCGCTGACGACGATCTGGCCGGGCGAATTGTCGTTGGCGACGGCGCAGACGAGCTCGCCAGCGGAGGCCTCCTTGGCGACCTCGCGCGCTGCATCGATATCGAGACCGAGCAGCGCCGCCATCGCGCCCTCGCCGACCGGCACCGCCTTTTGCATCGCCTGGCCGCGGCGCTTCACGAGACGCGCCGCATCGGGGACCGACAGCGCGCGCGCCGCGGCGAGCGCGGAATATTCCCCGAGCGAGTGGCCGGCGACATAGGCGGCGCTATTGGGTCCTCGGGCGATGTCGAAGCCGGCCTCGGCCTCGAGCACGCGCATGACCGCGAGCGACGCGGCGAGCAAGGCCGGCTGAGCGTTTTCGGTCAGCATCAAATCGCTCTCGGGGCCCTCGAACATCAGCCCCGAGAGATGCTGCGACAACGCGTCGTCGATTTCCTCGAAAAGATGGCGCGCGGTCGGGGAGGCCTCGGCGAGCTCCTTCCCCATGCCGGGGAATTGCGAACCCTGGCCGGGAAACACAAACGCCCGTTTCATCGCCGCCATCCCCCTCCGGCCGCCTTCTCCCCACCGCCCGTCATAGAGAGGCAGGCGGGGGAGTCAAGCCGCGTAGAGGCGGCGAGCGGGGGGATGCCGGGCGGGGCGGTACTCAGTAGGGCGGGTGCGAGCTGGCCGAAGGCTGGTGCGAGCCGGGAACCCCGACCTGCTGGTTTGGCTGACCGTAGGACGCGCCCGAATAGGGAGCGTAATACTGGACGCCCGGGGCGCCTTGGTACCCGTAGCCGCCGCCATAGCCGGCATAGCCATTGCCGTAACCGGCCCCCGCATAAGGCGCCGCGTAGCCGCCGCCATAACCGGCGTAGCCGTTGCCATAACCGGCGTAGCCGCCGTAACCGGCATACGGGTCGCCATAGCCGGCGTACGGGTAACCGCCGCCATAGCCGGCGTAGGGGTAGCCGTAGCCATAGCCGTAATCATAGGGATAGCCGTAATAGGGGTAGGCCGAGGCAATCGCCGCGCCGGCCAGCAACCCGCCAGCCACGCCCCAACCCCAGCCGCCCCAGCCCCAACCGCCGTGGCCGTGACCCCAGCCGCCGTGACCGCCCCAACCGCCGTGACCGCCCCAGCCGCCGTGACCGCCCCAACCGCCATGGCCGCCCCAACCTCCGCCGCCATGACCGCCCCAGCCGCCGCCACCGCCATGGCCACCGCCCCCATGACCGCCACCGCGCTGGGCATAGGCAATACCCGGCATGACGGCCAGGGACAGCCCGGCCAGGAGGGCGACGCTCGCGACCGACGGCCGCCGGTGCGTTCTGCTCATCGCGATCAAAGCCATCCCAAATATTCCTTTGCGAAGCCGCGCCGATCCGCCCAGCGGATCCAGGCAGGCGAATCCAAGCTGGCCGATCCAGCTGGGGTCCACGCCCCAGCATCTGCCACCTTACGGGGGCTGTCTTGATTAAAATTGATCCAAATTAATGCAGGACACCGGACCCCGCGGGAGCGGGTGTCAAAGGCGCCGTCCGGTTAGACGATCAGCGGCAGAAGCGCAGGTCGTCGCGCTCGTTTTCGTAGTCGATGAGCACCTGATGCAGGATGCTGTCCTTAGGGAGCGCCTGCCGCGCCTTCTGGATTTCGGTCAGCTGCGCATCGCTATAGGGGACCGGCACCGGGCATTTGCTGCCGCAGCCGGCGAGCATCGGTCCGACCGCGAGTGTCAGCGCGGCAAACCGATATGCTGACGCGTGTCGTGTCGGACGCATCCACCCCCTCCCCGGCGCGGCGCACGATGCCGGGACGCGGCCCCGGGATCAAGCCGCAGCGGTGGCGGGGCGACCGTTCGTCCCGTAGCGAATGGTATTATCCGAGTATCGATACTACGCCGCCGGACTGGCCACTTTCTGACCGGCGCCAACTGCTCCAGTGTCCTTCGCTCTTGCTTTCGCAGCTTCGGTTTCGACCGCAGGATTCTCGACACGGGATTCGAGCGTCTGCAGGAGCGAGGGAATGAGGCGTTCGGCGAAGCCAGCCAGGAAGCCAACCAGCACAATGCACTTCCAGCTCGCATCAGTTACCGAATCCATCCGGATCGATTTGAAGAGGCTCAGTATCCCGTCACCCAGGCCGGTGCCGTTGATGATCAGCAGAATAATCGCGCCCCCAGTAAACCCGGTCAGGATCCGCAACGCGCCCATCACATAATTCATTACGGACTGAGCGCAGGGCTCCAAGTTCAGCTGCTGAATCCGCAAGGCGATCGAGAACACGGCACCAACCGCGCCCGCCAATCCCGACAGGAAATAGGGTGAATAGACTTGCCAATTTGCGAAGGTGATAAACCCTAGATGAACCGCACCCCAGAAGAGGGCCGGGATCACGGCCGTCGCGAGGCACGCGATCAAATATCGGACGCGATTTTCATTGGTGAGACGCTCATTGGCCAGTTTCAGGCCCAGATCCAGAAGTTCGCCCGCCTGGTCCGGTTTCCCTTGCATCACCAGGTAGATCGCTTCGGCGATCTGATGTTCGTAGAAGCCGCCGGTTCTGCTCAGCCGCTTCAAACCTAGCCAGCCCGCCATCTGGCTCGTCAAAAACCGCAGGCGGCACAGCTTTTCCGAAATCACCGCATACTGTTTTCGCTGTTCGCGTTCTCGGGCACGGCAATCAGCGAAATTGATGATCACTCCCTGGCGCGTCCGATAAATCGCAAAGTCCTCACCCGACGGATACATCTGCTTTATCGTTTCGCCCATCTTATCGCGGGATTTTAACTTCATGTTCGGCAGCAGCGAGGTCGAGCTGGTGAACAAGCCGTGGCAGCGGTCGCAGATTTTTGTCGACAACCGATTTTCACCCGGCTTTTGCGCGGCGATACCCTCGTACCATTCCTTAACGAAGGTGCAGCAGCCGGGCTGGACGGTGTTCTCTTGCGGCGGCTGATTTGACGTCAACGCAGTATCGGGCATCGAAAGCACATTATCGGACATTGCAGCCTCCCTGTGTCGGCCTCAACAGGCGCTACGGTCCCTTCGCCTTCTGAAGTCAAGACCCCGGCTCTGCGCGTTCAACGCCAGTTGTTGCTTACAAGCCGGACATGAGAGCTATTCTATTAATCCGACACCAGGAAGCAAACATCGGCCGACGCAGGCCTTAACGGGCAGCGGGATCAGCTGGGGGTCGGTCCGTCCGGAGCTGTTTCACGGCGGCGATGAGGCTGTTGACCCAGGCAGCGCTCGACGGATCGGCGGCGAGCCTCGCGACCGCCTCGGCGGTGCCGCAGCCGGCATCGATCCACACCGCATAGGGGCCGGCGACGGGCGACAATGCCATAGCCGCGTCGCAGGCGGCGATCAGCGCGGGGCCGATCATCATCGCCCGGCCGGCGACGGGCGCGCAGGCGGCCAGTGTCGCGGCGGCGCCGAGCATGCCGGCGAGGGCGAGGCTTTTGATGATTCCGCGCTCTTTCAGGAGCAATGCCGCCAGAGCGCAGAGCGCGGCGAGAGATTGCGCGATCTGCCCGGTGAGGCTGGCCGAGAAATGCACACCGAGCAGCGCCAGGACGGCGCCGAGCCCGGCAT
>JBKOVT010000332.1:0-18467 GCA_046724035.1 Pseudomonadota bacterium
GCGAGGACAAAGCCGACCAGCGCGATCTGCACCAGCGTGTTGACCTTGCTGATGAAGAGGGGCTCCGGCGCATTCGCGCCGTGGCTCAACAGATAGCCGCCGACGATCAGCAGGTCGCGCAACACGACGAGAATAACGAGCCAGTGCGGCAGCTCGCCGGCGAAGCCGAGCGTGATGTAGACAGCGGCAAGCAATGCCTTGTCGGCGATCGGGTCGAGTAGCGCGCCGAGCGGCGTGCGCTGGTCCCAGCGCTTCGCGATCCAGCCGTCGAGCGCATCGGACACGCCAGCCGCCACAAAGACCCAAAAGGCCAGGCCGTAGCGTTCACCGAGGATGAGCCAGATCGCCAGCGGTACGCAGAGGAGCCGTCCTAGCGTGATCAGGTTCGGCAGGTTCAGATCGAGCCGGCTCAGACTCCACTGCCGCACGATCGCCGGCACCGCCCGCCCTTCGGGCATCTCCGGAACCATTGCGCGACTACCCCGCAGACGCAGCGCTATCGCGCAGCCGCGCCGGAGCGCGCGAGCCGCCACACCGACGCGCCTTGCGGGGAGCCCTGCGGATCGCCGCGGACGAGATCCAGCTTTGCCTCTGCGAGGCTCGTCTTCAGCTGGTCGATACTGCCGAGATAATCGAGCTCGATCGTCGCCTCCTGCAGCGACAGGGTGACGAGGTTAACCGTCCGGATCGCCGGCAGCGCGGCGAGGCGCTCGCGCACCCGCACCCAATCTTCAAGCCCGGTGATCGGCAACACGGCGGTAAGCCTCCCTTGCTGATCGTAGCGCGGAAGGGGACCTTTCTTCCAGCCGCTCTCGATGTCGGTGGCGATCTGAGACGCAGCGCGGCGGAACAGTTGCTCCGGACGCTCGCCGGGGTTGGCGGCCACCGTATCGGTATGGACATCGACCGGCTGCCCCGCGCGATAGCGCCGCACCGCGACCTCGAGCGTTGTCGGGTTTCCGGGGGAACCGCGCAATGTGGCCATCGCGACGATCGCCTCCTCGCCGCCATTGCGCCGGGCGATCGCGGCGAGGGCGGTGGGATCGCCGGCGCGCGCCTTCGCGGCATCGATCGCGGTGAGATCGCCGGCATCGCCGAGCGGCACGGCAAAGTGCGGCGCGCCGGGGCTGGTTCCGGAGGGCTGCTGGGCCCAGGCATCGCGCCACGGGTTGGGGTCGTCCCACAACAACGAGGCCCCGCCGGACTGATACACCGGAACCACGACCAGCGATTTCCCGGAATCGGGGGCAGGGCCGGCGCCTCCGGCCGCGATTCCGGACTTCTGCAACAGGCGCTGCACCTCGGCCGGGCGGAAATGATAGGTGATCTCGGCGATGTAGCGGACCCCCGACATGCGTTCGTTGGCGACCTCGAAGCTGGCGACGAGATCGGCGAGCGTGTTGTCGTCGAGCTTCGCGAGTTTGGCCGGCGCAGTCGCGCCGGAGAGACGCTCGGCCAGCATCGCTAAAGCCCGGCGCTCGCCGTCATTACGCGCCTGATCGCGCGCCTTGCCGCTCGTCTCGCCGGTGGCATCGACACTGACCGTGACGGAATAGGGATCGTCCTCGGCAGCCCGGAGCGGCGCGGTCGCGAGAAGCACAAGCAGCAACGCGGCGACAATGATGCCGCCACACCGATCGACCGCCCGACGCAGCGGCGGCAAGGTGCTCATTGCAAACCGGCCCCGATCCCGTATCGTCGCGGCGCCGCGGCCGCAGGCTTGGTCATAACGCAGTTTCCGCGGCGATGCCACCGAGCCCAGGTCCGGATGCGGCGGCCCGGCGGAGAACGCGGAGGCAATGGGTTGGCAAGGCTCAGGGTCGGCGTGTTGATCTCGGGGCGCGGCTCGAATCTGCAGGCCCTGATCGAGGCCGCGGCTGACCTCGCGTACCCCGCCGAAATCGTGCTGGTGATCAGCAACCGGGCCGAGGCGCAGGGTCTGCAACGCGCCGCGGAGGCCGGCATCCCCCGGGAGGTCATCGCGGAGCCGGACCGGGCCGCCTTTGCCGCGGCGGCAGAGGCGGCGTTGCGGCGCCACGGGGTCGAATTCATCGCGCTGGCCGGGTTCATGCGCCTCCTCGACACCGGCTTTGTCGAGGCGTGGCGCGACCGCATGATCAACATCCACCCCTCCCTCCTGCCGGCTTTTCCCGGGCTGCACCCGCAGCGGCAGGCGCTGGCGGCGGGGGCTCGGTTTTCCGGCTGCACAGTGCATTTTGTGCGGCCCGAGACGGATAGCGGGCCGATCATCGCGCAAGCGGTCGTGCCGGTGCACGATGATGACGACGAGGAGAGGTTGGCGAGGCGCATCCTCGCTCAGGAGCATCGGCTCTATCCGCTGGCGCTGCGGCTTTATGCCGAGGGGCGGCTGCGCATCGACGGCAACCGGGTCACCGTGGCGGGTGGCAAGCCGCCGGAGATCGCCGCCCTCAACCCCGCCTTGTGAGCCCTTTGGCGTGCTTGCCTCTCACCGCCGTTCGGCTATATCTCGCGCACAGCGTTCCCCACGAGCGAGGCGGCGATGACGGCGGTTGACCCAGAACTCGAACGGCATCGCCGGACCTGGATCGGGTTTACCTGGTTCGTCAAGATCTCGCTGCTGACCGTCGTCATCATCCTGATCCTGATGGCGCTTTTCCTGCTCTGATCCGGGCTGTCGGTCCGGCTAAGACAGGGACCCGCAAAGCGGCCGAGAGGGCCGGCCGAGATGGCCGCTTCCTGCAAACGGCGGATGCGCTCGGTTCAGGGGTTAAGGGCAGATCTCGATCGCGGAAAAGAAGAAAGCGATCTCCTGCGCGGCATTCTCGGCCGAGTCCGAGCCGTGCACCGAATTGGCCTCAATCGACTCGGCGAAGTCCTTGCGGATCGTCCCGGCGGCGGCCTTCGCGGGATCGGTCGCGCCCATCACGTCGCGGTTCTTCTGCACCGCGTTGTCGCCTTCGAGCACCTGCGCAACAACCGGGCCTGAGATCATGAAATCGACCAGGCTGCGGTAAAATGGCCGCTCGGCGTGAACGGCGTAGAAGCGTTCGGCCACCTCCTGAGAGAGCCGCAGCCGCTTCTGCGCGACGATGCGCAAGCCGGCCTTTTCAAAGCGGTCATTGATCGCGCCGGTCAGGTTGCGGCGGGTCGCATCGGGCTTGATGATCGACAGCGTGCGTTCGATGGCCATGGGGGACTCTGAGGCTCGGAGAGGCGCGGTTTATAGCGGGCGGCCTTGCCGGCGGCAATGCGGCGGGCTGAAGCGCTAGGCCTTCTTTTCCCAACCCGCTTCGGTCTGCTGCCAATAGGTCAGCGTGTGGCCGCCGGCCTGGGCCCGGCGCCAGCGGCCCCGCGCCGCATCGACCGCGGCCTCATCATTGCCATCGAACATGTCGATACAGCGGGCATACTCCGGCATATCCTCGGCCTCGACGCCATCGACCAGAAAGAGGATCGTCGCGCTGTTCGGGTTCTCGGCGCGATCGCTCAACCAGATCGGTTGCGCCGCCGGATTGCCGTCGCGCGCCGAGCCGTGCGGCAAGAAACCCGCATCGTCATACGTCCAGAGGAGCGCGTTTAGATGCTCGACGCGCTCGGGCGAGGCAGCGCGGATCACGATGCGGTGCCCCTGCGCGCAGGCGCGCTCTAAAAGCCGCGGCAGGGCGCGCTCGAGCGGCGTCGACAGCAGATGGTAGAACCCGATCTCGGCCATGGCTTGTCCGGCTCGACCTTATTCGTCGGCCGGTGTGCCGTGGCGACCGATTCCAGACGCGAAGCGGCGTGCGCCGGCTTCGGTCTCGCCGCTCGCCACCGTCGCGATGCCGAGGCGGAATTCGTTCAGCACCGCCGCGTCCCAGCCGAGCCCCCATTGCTCGATCGCCGACAACCGATCGCTCCGCAATGCCGCCTGCGGTAACCGCGCCAACTCGTGCGCCAGTTGCGTCGCGGCGGTGAGCGCCTCGCCACGCGCGACGACACGATTGACTAGGCCAATGCGCTCCGCCTCCTCGCCGGAGATGCCGCGGCCGGTCAGGATCAGATCCATCGCGCGGCTGTGGCCAATGAGGCGCGGCAGCCGGATCGTGCCGAGATCGAGCAGCGGCACGCCGAAGCGGCGGCAATACACGCCGAAAACGGCGTCGCGCGCCGCGACCCGAAGATCGCACCACAAGGCCAACTCCAGGCCGCCGGCGACCGCCGGGCCCTCGACGGCGGCGATGACCGGCTTTGATAGTTTGAGCCGGGTCGGCCCCATCGGGCCGTCGCCGCTCTCGACGCGGTGAGCGCGCCCGCCGCCAGCGACCTCCTTCAAATCATACCCGGCGCAGAAATACCCGCTGCTTCCGGTCAGGATCGCAACCGAGAGCGACGTGTCGGCATCGAAGCGGCGAAACGCGGCCGCCAGGGCCTGAGCGGTCCCGCGATTGACGGCGTTGCGCGACGCGGGGCGCTCGATCGTGACGATCGCGACCGGCCCATCCGTCTCGTACGAAACGGTCGACGCTTCGGTCATTGCGTCAGCCGGTCTCGTAATAATCGGCGACGAAGCGGTCGAGGAGGCGGACGCCGAAGGCGGTGGCGCCCTTCGGCACGGTCGGTGCATCTTTTTTCGACCAGGCGACACCGGCGATGTCGAGATGCGCCCAGGGCACGTTGTTGACAAAGCGCTGCACGAACTGAGCGCCGATGATGCTGCCGGCGGCACGGTCGCCGGCGATGTTCTTGACGTCGGCGGCGTCGCTCTCGATCGCGCGGTCGTAGCTTTCGGCCAGCGGCAGACGCCAGACCGACTCGCCGACCGCCTTGCCAGCGGCGATCAAACGCTCGGCGAGCTCGTCATTGTTGGCGAAGAGGCCGGCATTCTCGTGGCCGAGCGCGACGATGACGGCGCCGGTCAAGGTCGCGAGATCAATCATCGCCTTCGGCTTGAAGCGGTCCTGGCAGTACCAGAGCACATCGGCGAGGACGAGGCGGCCTTCGGCATCGGTGTTCAACACCTCGATTGTCTGGCCGGACATCGAGCGGACAATGTCGCCGGGGCGCTGCGCGTTGCCGGACGGCATGTTCTCGACAAGGCCGACCAGGCCCACCGCGTTGACTCGCGCCCGGCGAGCGGCGAACAGGCGCATCAGGCCGATGACGACCCCGGCGCCGGCCATGTCCCATTTCATGTCCCACATGCCGCCGGCCGGTTTGATCGAGATGCCACCGGTGTCGAAGGTGACGCCCTTACCGATAAAGGCGACGGGAGCGACATCCGCCGCAGCGCCGCGGTACTGCATCACGACGACCCGCGGCGGGCGGGCGCTGCCCTGCGCGACGCCGAGCAGCGCGCCCATGCCGAGCTCGCTTAGGCGTTTTTCATCGAGCACCTCGACCATCAGGCCCGGGAGATCGGGGCCGACAAGGGCGACGGCGCGCTCCGCCATGCTCTCGGGGTAGAGCTCGTTGGCCGGCTCGGAGACGAGGTCGCGGGTAAAGGCGACCGCTTCGGCGGCGGCGCCGAGCGCCTGGTAGGCCTGCTTCGCCTCGCCGGGCGAGGCGGCCGAGACTGTGATCGAGGCCAGCGAGGCTTTCTGCTCCGGCTTCTGCTTGGTGCGGTATTTGTCGAAACGGTAGGAGCGCAGCGCAGCGCCATAGGCCAGGCGGGCGGCCGCCTCGGCAGGCCTTACCGATGCGCCCTCGCCGAGATCGACCGCAAAGATCGCCTCGCTTTCGCCGGCCGAGTTCAGATGCGCGGCGAGCGTCCCGCCGAGATCCTCGAGCAGCCGCGCATCGACCGCCTTGGGCTTGCCGAGACCGGCGAGCACGATCCGCGAGAGCGGCAGTCCGGGCGGGCCGATAACGGGCACGAGCTCGTTCTTTTTGCCGTGAAACCGGGGCGCGGCGGCAACGGCGCGCGCGACCGCGCCCTGCGTCGCCTCGTCCAGGCGGCGGGCCGGCCCGGTGAGCGCCCGATCCTCCCAGACGCCGACCACGACGGCGCCAGATTGCGGCAGCGAAAACTCGGCGAAACGGATGTCCATGCTGGGTCCTTGGCGGGTTCCTTGGGGAAACGCTTTGCCTCGGCCGATAGAGAACAGCCGCCCGCGGCAAGTCAATGCCGCGAACGACAGGGCAGCAATACGGGCCAGGCAAATGCCGGCAGCGGATCATTCGGAGGACGGGTTCGTCTTCTCCAATTCCTCGGCCCGCCTGTCGAGCTCATCGGCCATCCGGAGCAGCTGGCTTGAAAGAAGCGTGCGATGCGTACCGGCGATCTCACGCAATCGCTCGGCACGCTGCCGCAAGAAACGGGCTTCCTGACGAAAGGTCATCTACTCGATCGGCCAACCGCGATGCAGGAACAGGCGAGCGCTGCACCAAGTTCGCGGCTGTGCGCCGGAAGCGTACGGGCCGCGCAACCTATGACGGGGGCGGGCGGCGAAGGGGTGGCCGGGGCGGGCGACGAGCCCTATGATCCGGCGCCCATGACGCCGCTAATCCCGCAGCTCACCAGCCTCGACCGCTTCCGTCTGGGCAGCCTCGACCGCTACATCCTGCGGCAATGCCTCAGCGTGACGCTGTTCGTCACAGCGGCGCTGAGCGCAGCGGTGTGGCTCGCGCAATCGTTGCGGCTGGTCGATTTGATCGTCAACCGCGGCCTCGCGGCCGAGGTTTTCCTCTACCTCGCGCTGCTGATCCTGCCGCGCTTTATCGACATCGTGCTGCCGATCGGGGCGTTTATCGCGGTCCTCTTCGTCTTCAACAAGCTGACCTCGGAGAGCGAGCTTATCGTCATGCGCGCCTCGGGGCTGAGCCCGCTGGCGCTTGCGAAGCCGGTGATGATCCTTGCCGGCATCGGCTTTGTTGGGCTGATGAGCCTCTCGGCCTATTTCCTGCCGGCCTCGAACCGCGAGTTCAAGGATTTGCAGTTCGAGATCCGCAACCGCTTCGTCTCGAGCCTCTTACAGGAAGGGACGTTCACGACGATCTCGGATAAGCTGACGATCTATATCGGCAGCCGTAACGAGCGCGGCGAGATCAGCGGCGTTCTGATCAATGACGAGCGCGACCCGCAGCAGCCGGTCACGATCTTTGCCGAGCGCGGCGCCTTCGCCGACACGACGGAGGGCTCGCGCATCATCCTGGTCAACGGCAACCGGCAGCGCTATGAGCGCGCGAGCGGCAAGTTGTCGGTCCTGACCTTCGAGCGCTATACCCTCGATTTGGCGATGCTGCGGGACGCCCCGGTTGTGCGGTTCCGCGAGGCGCAGGAGCGCTTCCTCGGCGAATTGTTCTTCCCGCCCGGGGATCTCGACGCGACGAACTACCGCAATTTCATCGTCGAGGGGCACCAGCGGCTCGCCGTGCCGCTGTCGATCTTCAGCTTCGTCATCATCCCGCTGGCCTGCCTGTTACCGGGCGAATTCAACCGGCGGGGCCAGCTAAAACGGGTGCTCCTCGCGGTCGTTTTCGCGCTCGTCTTCCAGTCGACGGATCTCGGGATCAAGAATCTGGCGGCGAGCCATTATGCCGCGATCCCCTTGATGTACGTCATCGACCTCTTGCCGTTGGCGCTGGGGTTTGGAATGCTGCTGTTCGGCGGCATCCGGTTCGGGTTCTGGCGGCCCGCGGCCGCTGTCGCAGAGCCGGCCTGACGGCCGGAGAGCGCCGCCGAGGCGGCAGGGGACAGGGGGAGTCTCGGTGCAGGTCGCGCGGATCCTGTCTGCCTATATCGCGCGCCAGTTCTTCACATGGTTCGCGGGGGTGTTCGGCACGATGGTCGCCGTCACCTTTCTGCTCGACTATCTCGAACTGCTGCGCCGCGCCGGCGGGCGGGCGCAGGCGGGCTGGGGCATCCTATTGGAAATGGCGGCCTTGAAGATGCCGCACACCGCGCAGGAGGTCATGCCCTTCGCGATCTTGTTCGGGACGATGCTGGCCTTCTGGCGGCTGACCCGCAGCAACGAGCTGATCGTGGCGCGCGCCTCGGGCGTCTCGGTGTGGCAGTTCCTGACCCCGGCGGTGCTCGTGGCGCTGGTTGTCGGGGTGGCCGCGGTCACGGTGTTCAACCCGATCGCGTCGGCGATGGAAGGGCGCTACGAGAAGCTGGACAACCGCATCCTGCGGCAGGCCGGCGACCCGATGGCCCTGTCGCGGGGCGGGTTGTGGCTGCGCCAGAGCGATGCCGCGGATGGACAGATCCTGATCCATGGCGAGAAACACACGGCCTCCGACCTGCTGCTGCTCAATGGGGTCACGGTATTCTTTATCGATCGGCTGATGACGTTCACCTCGCGGATCGAAGCGAAATCGGCGCGGCTCGAAAACGGCTTTTGGTTCCTCGAGGATGGGCAGCGCTTCCAGCCGAACGAGACGCCGGAGCGCTTTGAGTCTTTGCGGCTGCCGACCAAGCTGACGACCGCCAAGATCGAAGAAAGCCTCGCCTCGCCCGACACGATGTCGTTCTGGGATTTGCCGGGATTTATCGGGCTGCTGGAGCAATCCGGGTTTTCCGCCGAGCGGCACCGGCTACATTTCAACGTGCTGCTGGCGCGGCCCTTCCTGTTCTGCGCGATGGTGCTGGTGGCGGCGACCTTCAGCCTGAGGATGCAACGGCGCGGCGGCGCGACGATGATGATCGTCAGCGGCGTGGCGGCCGGGTTTCTCCTCTATTTCCTATCCGACGTCGTGTTTGCGCTCGGCCTGTCGGCGAAGATCCCGGTCCTGCTCGCCGCCTGGACTCCGACAGCCGTCAGCCTGACATTCGGCGCCTCGATGCTGCTGCACCTCGAGGACGGATGACGACGCCCGATGCCATGACGCTCTCGTTTGACACCGCCGCCCAAGAACATTCCTCGATAGGTTCTCGATAAATTCAGGCAAATTTCCACCGAGCTTCACTGGGCTGAATACGACGAATGACAGGTTTCCCCCACCTGGAGGACGCCCGATGCGGATAGGCCGCGCCGGCCTACTGCTGGCGTGCGGCGTCGTCGCATGGCTCTGCAGCGCTGCGCCCGCCGGCGCCCAATTTTCGGCAGGCGGTCACCGGGAGCGCGGCGCGCCTGTCTTGTTCCAGGCCGACGAGGTCCAATACGACGACCAGTTCGGCCTCACGATCGCCAAGGGCCATGTCGAGATCTCGCAAGGCGGCGAGGTCCTGCTCGCCGATCAGGTCAGCTATAACCAGCGCACCGACACGATCACCGCCTCGGGGCATGTCAGCCTTCTGAGCCCGACCGGCGAGATCGTCTTCTCCGATTTCATCGAGTTGCGCGACTCGATGAACAACGCCTTCGCGCAGAATGTGCGGATGCTGCTCGCCGACCGCTCGCGGCTCGCCGCCAACACCGCGCGGCGGATCGCCGGTAACCGCACCGAACTCCGACGCGGCGTCTACTCACCGTGCGACCTCTGCCGCGACAACCCGTCGGCCCCGCCGGCCTGGCAATTGAAGGCGCGGGAGATCAGCGACGACAAGGAATACAAGCTGTTGGAATTCCGCGACGTCGTTATGGAGATCGACGGCTGGCCGGTATTCTACGCGCCCTACATGTCGCAGCCCGAGCCGGGGGTGAAACGCGCCAGCGGCTTTTTGATGCCCAGCTTCGGCAATTCGAACACCAATGGGTTTCATTTCGGCCTGCCGTATTTCTGGGCCATCGATGTCGACAAGGACCTGACCTTGGGTCCGCGGTTCTACAGCCGGGCGGGGCCGTTGCTTGCCGCCGAATATCGCCAGCGCTTTGGCAACGGCGTCCTCGACGCGCTCGGCAGCCTCAACTACAGCAATGTCGGGGCGAACGGCGAGAGCAGCATCGAGCATCAGTGGCGCGGCCACGTCAACGCGTCCGGCGTCTGGGATCTCGACCCGACCTATCGGACCGGCTTCCAGGTGCAGCGCGTCTCGGACCAGACCTATCTGCTCCGCTTCGGCTTCGGGGTGCCGCTGCTCAACGCGATGATCAGCCGCGCCTATGTCGAAGGCTTCCAGCCGAACGCGATGACCGACATCAACGGCTATATGTTCCAGCCGCTGACGCCGGGGCTCGGCGACTCGACACAGCCGATCGTCCTGCCGGTCGCCAACCGCTACTGGGTCAGCGAGCCCGATGGCTGGGGCGGAAGGTGGCGGCTCAATGCCAATCTCCTGAACATCGTCCGGGAGGTCGGCACGCAAACGCGGCGGCTGTCGCTCGGCAGCGTCTACGACAAGAGCTTCCGCGACGGCATCGGTGGGCAATACCGCCTCACCGCAAGCCTGCGCGGCGACGCCTATTCGGTTAACGATCTGAGCAACAAATCGAACCCCGAGCTGCCGAGCGCCTTCTTCTCGCAGAACGGCATGCCGCCGCTCAGCCCGATCAGCAACAACTTCCTGACCGGGCGCGCTTTCCCGCAGCTCGGCATGACCTGGAGCTATCCGCTCGTTCATCGCAGCGACGACATCACCGCGACGATCGAGCCGATGACCGGAATCTTCGCCGGGCCGACGGGCGGCAATCAGCGCCGCATCCCGAACGAGGACAGCCTCGGGTTCGAGTTCCGCGATTCGGACCTGTTCCGCCCCGACCGGCTCGCCGGGTATGACGTGGTCGATACCGGGCAGCGAGTCGATTACGGGCTAAAGCTTGGCCTCTACAACAAGGACACCGGCAATTACCGGATGCTGATCGGGCAGAGCTATCGCGCCCAGGTCAACCCGTTCCTGCCGCCGGGCTCCGGCGCGGAGACGCGGTTGTCGGATGTCGTGGGACGCGTCGTCATGTCGCCGAGCTCTTATCTCGATCTGGTCTACCGCTTTCGGTTATCCAAAAGCGATTTGAGCAACAAAGCGAGCGAGGTCGGCATCAATGCCGGGCCGCAGAGCCTGCGGGTTGGGGCCAATTTCCTGCTGCTCGCGCCGCAGCAGCAGAGCGAGCTGGTGACCAACCCGATCGGCCAGAGCATCCTGTTCGGCAAGCGCGAGCAGATCACGTTCAGCACGGTGGCGAAGCTGACCCGCTACTGGTCATTGACCGGCAGCGAGACCTTGAACCTGTCGAACTCGACAAACTTCATCAACGGCATCCCGACGCCGCAATCAAATAATACGAGCCTCTATGCGACCGTGGCCGGGATATACCAGGACGAGTGCATGGCCTTCATCGCCTCGGTGACCCAATCGGGGATCCGCAGCGGCGATGTGACCCCCGGCATCTCGGTCATGTTCAGCATCGTCTTCAAGAATCTCGGCGAGATCGGCGGCACCGTGCTGTCGACGCAAGGCAGCCTGTTGTAGCTGTCCCGATCACCTGACCAGTGCGAGCCGGGAGCGCACCGAACGGGCGGTCATGGCAGCGAGGCGCGCGCGGCTGGCTCGGCGCTCGGCCATCGCGGTTTCGGTCATGCCGGCAATGGCGGTCCGCGCCGGACGCGGCCGCGGGTCAACGCTGCGGCGGCGGACGAGGCGCGACGCAATCACGGTTGCGGCAGGGTCAACGCCGCGGCGATCATTACTGCCAGGAAGATGACCAGCGGCACCGACAGCAAAAACCAATCGTCCTTCGGCATCAGACTTCCCCCCAAACCGAAAGTCGAACATGTGAAGGCTAATGGTTAATACTTGGCTAAACTCGCGGCCGAAAGAAAGCGCGCAGTTTTCGAGGCACCGCGCCGACGCTTTGGCCGCGGGGCACTGACACCAAAAGGCGAAGGGTGTAGGGTGCCGAGTGGGGTCGCCGAAGGGGGTGGTTGTCGATGGTCTTGCGTTCGCTCTGCGCCTTACTGATTGCGCTCGTCATTGGCGCCGGAAATGCTTGGCCAGCGCAGGTTTCCGGCCGTCGCGCGGCGGCGGCGAATGCTGCCGGACAAGGCGCTCCGGGCCAGTCGCAACGCAGCGCGGCGGCGCCCAGCATTGCGGCCGTCGTCAACGACGATGCGATCTCGTTTTTTGATCTCGCGTCGCGGGCGCGGATGGTGCTGATTTCATCGAATATTCCCGACACACCGGAGAATCGGCAGCGAATCGCTCCGCAGGTATTGCGTTCGCTCATCGACGAGAAACTGGAATTGCAAGAAGCGAAGCGGCAGAACGTCACCATCACCGAAGAGGAGCTGAAGAAGGGGATCGACCAGCTCGAAAAACAGAACAACATGCGGCCCGGCCAACTGGACGAATTCCTGAAGGCGCGCGGCATCGAGCGCGCCGCAATCGTCGACCAGCTCACCGCGTCTCTTCTCTGGGCGAAGCTGGTCAAGCGGCAGGCGTCGCAGGGGCTGACGATTTCCGATGACGAGATCGACGACGCGCTGAAGCGGCTCAAAGAGCATGCCGGCGAGCCGCAAAGCCGGGTCGCCGAAATCTTTCTCGCGATCGACAACCCGGCGCAGGAGGACCAGGTGCGCCAACTCGCCGACCGGCTCACCGCGCAAATGAAGCAGGGCGCGCGGTTCTCGGCGGTCGCACGACAGTTCTCGCAAGCCGCCTCGGCAGCGGTCGGCGGCGACATCGGCTATATGCGGCCCGACCAGCTGCCCCCCGAGCTGGGCAAGGTGGTGGCGACGCTCAAACCCGGCGAATTGTCGTCGCCCATCCGCAGCGGCGGCGGCTATTACCTGCTGCTCGTGCTCGACCGCAAGCTTGGGGCCGGCAGCGCCGAGCAGGAGCCGATCTTTGACATCGTGCAGGTCGTGTTCGCGTTTCCACCAAAGGCGAGCCAGGCGGCGAAGCATGCTGCACTGGCCGAGGCGGCGTCGATACGCGGCCAAGCCAAGGACTGCCCGTCGATGCTAAAAATCGGCCAGGAGAAGGCGCCGCAATTATCGAGCCAGGGCAAATTAGCGGCGAGCCAGATCGCGCCGGAGATGCGCAAGGTCATCGAGTCGATGCCGATCGGACAGGTGTCGCAGCCGATCGTGCAGAAGAACGGGGTCGGCGTTATCATGATCTGCGACAAGTCAACCGGCAAAAGCCCGACCGGGGTGACCCGCGAGGAGGTCGCCGATACGCTGCTCCGCCAACGCCTGGACACGATGTCGCGCCGCTATATGCGCGACCTCCGGCGCACCGCCTATGTCGATGTGAGGGCGGGCGGCGCATGAGCCTGCCGCTCGCCCTGACAATGGGCGAGCCGGCCGGGATCGGCGGCGAGATCGCGCTGCAGGCCTGGTCGCGGCGCGGTGACGGCGTGCCGCTGTTTTATGCGATCGACGACCCCGACCGGCTCTCGGCCTTGGCAATGCGGCTCGGCATGCGGGCGCCGGTCAAGGCGATCGCCACGCCCGAAGACGCCGCGACGGTGTTTCACGATGCGTTGCCGGTGTTGCCGGTCGGCGGCAAATGCCTTGCCGAACCGGGGCGGCCTAACCCGGCCGATGCGCGGCTCGTCATCGCTGCGATAGACCGCGCTGTCGCGGATGTGAAGGCGGGCCTAGCGGCGGCGCTCGTCACCAACCCGATCAACAAGGAGGCGCTGTACGGCGCCGGCTTCCGTCACCCCGGCCATACCGAATATCTGGGCGAGCTCGCGGAGCGGCTCTATGGCGCAACGGAGGTGACGCCGGTCATGATGCTGGCGTCGCGCGAATTGCGCGTCGTGCCGGTGACGATCCATTTGGCGCTGCGCGAGGCGATCGCGGCGCTCACCAGCGCGTCGATCGTCACGGCCGGGCATGTCACGCATCGGGCGCTCCAACGCGATTTCGATATCGCGGCGCCGCGGCTCGCGGTGGCGGGGCTCAACCCGCATGCCGGCGAAGGCGGCGCGCTCGGGAGCGAAGATCGCGACATCGTCGCGCCTGCGGTCGCCGAGCTGCGCGCGGCAGGCATCGATGCCAAGGGGCCTTTGGCGGCCGACACGATTTTCCATGCGGCGGCGCGGCAGGGCTATGACGCGGCGCTCTGCATGTATCACGACCAGGCGCTGATCCCGATCAAGACGCTCGATTTCGACGGCGCGGTGAATGTGACGCTGGGGCTCCCGTTCATCCGCACCTCTCCCGATCACGGCACCGCGTTCGACATCGCCGGGACCGGCGCGGCCCGGCCGGACAGCCTCATCGCCGCTCTGAAGCTCGCCGCCAAGATGGCCGCCCGCCGCGCCAAACAATCCGGTTAAATTTGGCGTCCCGGCGCAGGCCGGCATGCACCGTTCAGCCGCCGAGAAGCGGATGGCGGGTCCCGGCTTGCGCCGGGACGCCGCGTTTTTTTTTGCGCCATGCGAGAATGAGCCCAGAACCGAACACCGACCAGCTGCCGCCGCTGCGCGACGTCATCGCGCGGCACGGGCTTATGGCGAAGAAGAGCCTGGGGCAGAATTTCATCCTCGACCTCAACGTGACGCGGCGCATCGCGCGGGCTGCGGGGCCGTTTGATGGCTTCGATGTCATCGAGGTCGGCCCGGGGCCGGGCGGGCTGACGCGCGCGCTCCTCGAAACGGGCGCTCGCCGCGTCGTCGCGATCGAGCGCGACCGGCGCGCCCGCGCCGCGCTGCAAGAACTGGCGGCGGCCTATCCCGGGCGGCTCGAATTGGTTGAAGGCGACGCGCTCGAACTCGACCCGGCAGCCCTCACCGATGCGCCGCGCAAGATCGTCGCGAACCTGCCCTACAACATCGCGACCGCACTGCTGTTGCGGTGGCTCGACAATATCGGCGCGTATGACAGCCTGACGCTGATGTTCCAGCGCGAAGTCGCCGAGCGCCTCGTTGCCGTTCCGCGCAGCCCGGCCTATGGCAGGCTGTCCGTCATCGTGCAGTGGCTCGCCGAGCCGAAGATCCTGTTCGATCTGCCGCCGCGCGCCTTTGTGCCGCCGCCAAAGGTGACATCGAGCGTCGTGTCGCTCATGCCGCGCGCGATGCCGCTCGCACCCGCCAATAAAGCAACGCTCGAACGCGTTACCGCCGCGGCGTTCGGACAGCGGCGCAAGATGCTGCGCGCGAGCCTGAAGAGCCTCGGCGTCCCGGTCGAGACGCTGCTCGCGGCGGCCAGCGTGATGCCGACGGCGCGCGCCGAAGAACTCTCGATCGAGAAGTTCTGCGCCCTCGCCCGCGCACTCGCCTAGGGCACGATCCGATCAGATAGAAACGCGTCCGACAACCGTCATCCGCGGGTATGACCTGCGGATATCAAAGCTAGCCGGGTCAAGCCCGGCCATCGCGAAAGAGGAAAGGAGGCGCAATCCGGGGTCAGCCCCTATGCAACCAGTGGTTGTTTTGGTGGTACCGTCTTTGACGTGCCGGTTGGTCACGACTCAACCATGGGAGGGAGGCATGACCCATACATCAACCCGCGGACCACGCATCCGGAAAAGCCTGCGACTTGCCCTGCTGGCCGCCGGTATTTTCCTCGAGCTGATGTTCACCGGAGTGCCGGGCGCATGGGCGCAGATACCGGTCGTCTGCAATTCGGACGTCATCAATGATTTCAGCTGTGGCGTCGGAGCTGCTGCGACCGGCGGCGGCTTCGGCGCTGGCAATGCGACTGGGGTCGGCGACAACGCCCGGGCGTTGGCCCAGTTTTCGACGGCGATCGGCGCCTCTGCCACTGCGAACACAGGGTTCGACACCGCCATTGGCTTTAGCGCCAGCGCCACGAACGGAACGGCGCTCGGCAGCAACGCTACCGCCACTAGCGGAACCGCGGTCGGCACCGGCGCCATTGCCACAAACGGCACGGCGGTCGGCGCGGCCGCGGAGGCTACCGGCAGCAATTCGGCAGCTCTTGGCGGAACCGCGAGGGCGACCGGCAGCAACTCGGCGGCTATCGGCGACGGAGCGACGGCGACCGGCAGCAGTGCAAGCGCGCTCGGCGAGGGCGCGCAGGCCACCGCTAGCAACACGACCGCGATCGGCCAGAACGCGCAGGCCACCGGCAGCAACACAACAGCGCTCGGTCAAAGTGCGCAGGCTACTGCCGCCAGCGCCAGCGCCTTTGGCCAGAACGCCCGCGCGAGCGGTATCGAAGCGATGGCAATCGGCGTCTCTACCGTTGCGAGCGGCACGTTTTCGACCGCGCTCGGAACATTCGCCAACGCCGGCGGAGCGGCCGGCAACAGCGGCACAACCGCGCTCGGCGAAAGCTCGCAGGCCGGTATCGGAACCGGCCAGACCAACGCCACAGCAGTTGGCAATGGCGCTCAGGCCAATGGCAACAGCGCGACGGCGGTCGGCGAGGGCGCGCGGGCCAATGCCGCGGGCGCGACTGCCGTGGGACAGGGCGCGACAGCGAATGCCAGCGGCGCGACCGCGGTCGGTCAGAGCGCCAATGCGAACAACAGCGGCGCCAGCGCCTTTGGGCAATTCAGCACGGCGACCGGAGTCAGCTCGACCGCGATCGGCTTTGCCTCATCGGCGGCCGGCGGCAGCGGCACCGCGCTCGGTGCCGGCGCAAGCGCGGGCGGCGGCAATTCGACCGCGTTCGGCGCCGGCACCAATGCCAGTGGTACCCAATCGACCGCGCTTGGCCAGAACGCGCAGGCCACTGCGCAGAACGCCGTTGCGTTGGGACGGGGCTCCGTCGCCGATCAGGCCAACACCGTCTCAGTCGGCACCCCGACCGCCTTGCGCCGCATCGTCAATGTCGCGCCGGGCACCGCACCCACCGATGTCGCGACCGTGTCGCAGCTCGGCTTTACCGGGGTCAACAGTTTCAACCTGCCACCGCCGGTCGCCACGGGCATCGCGTCATCGGCGCTCGCGGTCGGCGCGCGCGCGACCGGCAATTTCGCGTTCGCCGCCGGACAGTCGAGCGTCGCCTCTGGCGATTTCTCGACCGCGGTCGGGCAGAGCGCTATGGCGACCGGCAATGAAGCCTCCGCCTTTGGCTAAGCCTCGCAAGCGACCGGCAACGGTTCGCTCGCCTTGGGCCAGGCGGCGCAGGCCTCGGGTGATGGCTCGACCGCGGTCGGCGGCGGCCAGGGCGCGGTCGCATCCGGCACCAACTCGGTGGCGTTGGGGCAAGGCGCTCAGGCTTTGGCGACCAACTCCGTGGCAATCGGCAACAACACGGTCGCCGACCAGCCGAACACCGTCTCCTTGGGCGGACGCCGGCTGACCAACATCGCGCCCGGCATCGCCTCGAATGACGCGGCGACGGTCGGGCAGGTGAACCAGAGCGCCAAGCGCGCCTATGGCGGCGTCGCGACCGCGATGGCGATGGGCGGGATCGCGGTGCCGGAGTCGAAGCTCTACGCCGTTTCGGCCAATCTCGGCGCCTATCGCGGCGAGACCGCCTTGGCCGGCGGCGTCGCGTTCCGCCTCACCGACAACGCGACCCTGAACGGCTCTCTCGGCGTCGGCGTCAATCACGGCGATGTCGGCGGCCGCGTCGGCGTCACCTTCGCGTGGTGACGAGCGCGGGGGAAGGGTAGGCGGCCGGGGTGTAGGCGATCGCGTTTCGGAGCAAGGTCAGGAACGCGTCGCGCTCCCATGCGCCGTGAAAGACGGGCGGTGTCGCGTCGGCGGGATCGGGCGCGCGGGCCGCGCGGATCGCCGGGTTGTGGCAATGGCCCAGCGCGACATACGTCACCGCGCCCCGGCCGACCGCACGGGTATAGCCGATGACGCGGCTCTTGCCGTCGGCGAGGAGCGAGGTGTCGCGGGGATAGAGCGTGCCGATCGCCGGGGAAGTGAGGCCGCCGTAATCGGCGGTCAGCAGGATTTGCGTCGCGGCGAGATCCTGCAATTCAACAAAATAGGGCTCGTCCTCGACGGTGAAGGAGCTGCCGAGGCCGCGGGTCAGCGGGTGATCCGGGGCCCTGACCTCGACGCGGAACTCGCAGATCGGCGGATGCGTCAGAAACATTCCGCCGAGGAGCGCGTGATGCTCGGCTTTGACGGTACGGCGCGAGCGAGCCCCTTCGACGCGCTCGGCGCGGCCGCCGCTTGTGCCATGGAGCGCGAGCCAATGGCCGCCCGCGGCGGCCCATTCGCGGATCGCGTCGGTCTGCGCCGCATCGGGATAGGGGCCGGCGACATAGGTGATCATGAGGCGGCTTAGCGGCAGCCAGCGCGCGACATCGGCGAAATCGTTGGCGACCGAAGCGGCGACATCCTGCTCGGCGAGCAATTCGAGGAGGCGCAGGCGGGCATAATCGTGATCGTGGCCGGCATAGGAGCCGGGCGGAAAACCGCCGGTGATCAGATGCGCGTGGCGGGCTGCGGTCTCTGGCATTGCAGCATCTCCTCTTTGTATCGCGTTTTAACCCCCACCCGCGCCGCAGATGCGGCGCTTCCCTCCCCCGCTCGCGGGGGAGGGTTTGCATGGTGCAACTACGAGGTTAGAGCAGATTCGGTGCGGTGCATAACGCCGCCATCGGGCAAAGGCCGAGTTTCGCCGGATGGCGTTCGAGACAGCGGGGAAATGGGTCCCGGCTTACGCCGGGACCTATGGAGCGGCAACGTCAGCCGTCGATGTCGAGCCCGAGCGCGAGGCGGCCGGTGTAGCGCAATTGCGCCTTCTCCTGCAGCGGATGAAAGCGCGCCCCCTGGATGTCGCGGAAGGCGCGTTCGAGACCGACC
>JBKOVT010000258.1:0-5195 GCA_046724035.1 Pseudomonadota bacterium
ACCGCAGCCGCGTCGGCAAATTCGATGATCACGACGCGTTGTGGTTCGGGACTGCCCTCGATCAGCTCCGCCTTGCCGCCGCGGGCGACGAAGCGGCCGCCATATTGCGCGATGCTCGCGCCGGCGAGCGCGCGATAGGGCTCGTATCCCGTCGGATTGGTGACTTCGACTTCGGCGACAAAATAGGCTGGCATCTTTCCCTCCTGCTGATTTCGCGGCTCAGCTTAGGGGATGCGCGCCCGCGCGGAAACCATGCGCCTTTTTCGCTTAGAGGTGTTTTCGTGAAATGGGCCCGCGCCGGATCCTGATTGCGGGCGCTGATGCTGCGCCGCCCGAACGGCGTGCGCACCGGCCCCGATCCGCGGTGGCATTGAGCCGCCCGGACCGGAGCCGGTATCGCGTTACATCACGAGCGTGCCGTTTGTAGCGGCGATCCCCTGCGTGCCGGATCCCGTGCAGTCGCTACTGAACGTCGAGCCACCGGCGAAGGTAATCGTGTCTGCGATCAACTGCGTGCATTGGTAGCCGCTGGTCGAACTGCCGCCCGAATACGAGATAGCGTTGTTCGGGAAATAAATCGCACCATTAATGTTTTGCGTGCTACCGCCCTGCAGCGTCGCTGCGCAACCGCCGCTGCCGTTGCCGTTGCTGGTGCAGGTCGTGCGCTGCTGGAAGATCGCGATGCCCGAGGTTGTCCCGCTCGTCGGGGCGACCATGTTGACCGTTGGACTGCCAGTGATGCTCGCCGTACCAGGATTGCCGCTGCTATTGACAAACACGATCGTCACGCCACCGCCGGCTGTATGAACCGGACAAGACGAAGCAGACATTGGGGGGTTTGTCGCGGGCGGGATCGGACCGTCTTGCGGCGGCGCATTCACAATAGCGTTCGCGGTCAGTGTCAGGTTAGAGCCGCTGTTGAAGACGTAGACCCCGGGGCAAAGATTGAGCGTGCCGCCGTCCAATCGTACATCGTGGGGTATCGCGCAGGTCCCGCCCGCCGTCGATGGATACAAGGTCGCTGTATCGGTGCTGTTCGAAAGATGCAAGCTGTTGTTGCCGTTCGGGGTCCACCCGTTGCAGGTCGTGCTGGAGCTCGGCACCGCCACGTTGGCATAGGGGTCGACAGTGGGATTGACCCCGGTATTCGTACCGTATGTCGGGTCCGTGTGGACGGTGCCGTTAATATTACCGACGACATAAGCCCCCTGCGCAGAAACCACGCCGCTGCCGCCGACATAGATCCCGTCGGAGGCGCTGGAATTCGAGTAAATGGAACACCCGTTGAAGGTCAGCGTGCCGGTGCCACCAGCATTCGCTGCGCGGCTCGCGACGCCGTCGAGCGCTAGGACGCAGCCCGTGCTGGTGGCTTTCGTATTCGCCCGCGCAACCGCACGCGTAGTGATCGTCGGGCTCCAGCCGCTCGGCATCACCACGGCTGACAACATCGCGGCCTGCGGCTGGCTGATGACGACCTCGACATAACAATTGTACGAGGTGAACGGTGAGGAGCACGTTGGCAGGTTGGCCGTGGTCGCGGGCGGGTTATTGACCGTGACGGTCGTACTGCTGACGCCCTGAGTGAAGTTGAACGACGCCGCCACTGCACGGCCCGTATCCCGGCAAAAGTTCGGCGACGTGGGGCACTGAGTCGTGCCTGACGTAACCTCCGCGGCGGCTAATGACGCCGCGGCGCTCGCCGCGGCGGAAGCAGTCGCGTTTTGCATCGCGCGCGTCGTGAAATACCACGCGGCCACTTCCGAGCCGAGACCGGCAAAGCCGACAATACCGGACAGCGCGATCGCCAGCATGATGGCCGTAGCACCGCGGCGGTCGCGAAGAAGCCGGTCGATTTGCAGCAATGACCGTTTCAGGACCTGGGGGGACTTAGACATTTTGCTCACCTATTGGGGGTTAAGATGCGCAATTCTTCTGGGGCGGTGGCGCGATGCAGGCACTCGACGACAGGGTCACCGTGAAGTTGGCCCACGGAATATCGAGCGACATCGGATAGCTGCCGGTGACCTGGCAGCCGCAGGCGGCGGCGCTGTTATAGGCGAAGGCTGTGTTGTCGAGAGAGGCGCCCGACTCGCTGGCTGCGTAGGTCGTCACCTGGCTGTTGCCGCCGGATGGCCCGCAAGGGCTACTGGTCTGGCTGGTGCTCAGGCTGGCGCAGCGCGCCGCGGCCGCGACCGAATAATCGAGTGCGTTCTGCATCCAGAGCGCGTAGCCGGTCTCGATGATCCCGAACAAGAAAAGGAACAAGGCGGGCGCCGCGAGCGCGAACTCGACGGCGGTGTTGGCTCGGCGATCCCCGACAAGAGCGCGCAGGCGCTTACTGACCCGATGCATCATGGCGAGCTGCATTGTCATACTCATCTTGCTATTCCACGCGCACGACGGCTTGCGACGACAGGCAAACCTGGGCAGCTGGGCCACAGCTCGTACTCGTGCTGTTGGTGAGGATCGAGTAAGGCATGACCGAGGTGTAGGTGAGCGATGCCGAAATCGTGACGTAGTAGCCGGGCACGCTGCCGTCCGAACAAAGCGTGCCCCCGTTCCGGGGTCCGCATGTGGACAGCGCGTCGTGGGCGACGATTGCTGTATTCGTCGAATTGGGACAGCCGCACGTCTCACCGCCGACACTCGGGCTGATGGAGAGGGTGGTGGCGTTCGTCATCGCGCTCGAGACGTTACTCGCCCAGGTGGTGCCGGCGTACGGGTTGCTCGACGCGTATTGCGCGCCGGCTTCGATCGCCTGGTTGAGGCGGATCTGCTCCGAGAAGGCGAGGCCGAGATCGATGACCGGCGTCAACATGGCGAGAAAGACCGGCGCGGCGAGCCCGAACTCGACGGCGGACATGCCGCGTCGGTCGCGCGCCAGCGCGCCGATCCGGGCGCCGATCCGGACAAGGCACGGCCGCAACGCCGCGGCTAGCCAGCCGGATGGCGGGTAATTATGTAGAGACATGATCCACGGCCGACAAAACATTACGCGCCCTCCGAGGGTTGGCGCCCGCTAAAGATGGCGTCGGTCTATTGACGATTCGTGAATCTAACCGGTAAACCGTGGCTCAGTGAGCGATTTTAACTGCGCTTTTACTTAAAGATTCCTTATTAAGGTAAACACACCAGAGAAACCGGGCCGCTCCAGGCAAAGGGCTGTGTGCCGGCCCGGCCTTAACCCTCCTCGGAGCGGCCGTAGCGGACTGGGCAACACCGGCGTCGTTGTCTGGGATGCGCCCCTCTGGCATGCTGCGACGAGATGCCGGCGGAAAGCCGGCGCGGCCGGCCGCGGTCGGTTAGCGAGGGGATCGGTATGGATATCAGCTCGGGCGGGAGCAGAACGACAGCGCAGCGGCCCGTTGACGGCCTCCAGGCCACCCGATCGGATGCCGCGCTGCGCGGCCGGCTCGGCTCTCTCCCGCAGTTCTTCGCGACGACCTCTGTCCCCTGCCCGTACGTCCCCGACCGCGCTGAACGCAAGCTGATCGTCGAGTTGACCGGCCGCGGCGCCGCCGGGTTTTATGACGAGCTGTCGCGAGCCGGCTTCCGCCGCAGCCACCGCTTTGCCTACCGCCCGGCCTGCCGCCAATGTGCCGCCTGCGTGCCGGTGCGGATCGCCGTCGAAGAATTCGCCGATACGCGCTCGACCCGCCGGGTGCGCAATATTAACCGTGGGCTGCGCGCGCGGCTCATGACCGGGCGCGCCACGCCCGAGCAGTTTCGGCTCTTTACCGCCTACCAGCACTCGCGCCACCGCGACAGCGACATGGCGGCGATGACCTATGCCGATTACCGCAGCATGGTCGAGGACAGCGCGGTGCGCACCGCGGTCGCTGAATTCCGCGATGCCGAGGGCGCGCTCGCCGCGGTGGCGCTGATCGACCGGCTCGATGACGGCTTCTCGGCCGTTTACACCTTTTACGATCCAAGCCGCGGCAAGGAGAGCCTCGGCACCTGGAGCATTCTTTGGCTCGTCGAGGAATGCCGCAGGCAGGGCCTGCCTTACGTTTATCTCGGCTACTGGATCGAAGAGAGCCCGAAGATGGCCTACAAGGCGCGTTTCCCGGCTCTGGAGCGTCTCACCGGAAAGGGCTGGGCCACCTTCGCCCCGAGCCGCTAAGAGACCGGCATTCGACGCAAAGCCACCGCAAAGGCAGCCGAAACCGTGCGGCCTTGCGTATCCGAGCCGGTCCCCGCGTTAACTGTTTGACTATCTCGATCTCTGCACGGCTGCGGTGATCCGATGAGTATTGGCGTTTTATCGTCGACCTTGTTCGGCGACATGTTCGGCACCGCGGCCATGCGCGCGGTGTTCGGCGAACTCGCCTTTCTCGGCCGCTGCGCCGAGGTGGAGGCGGCGTTGGCGCGGGCCCAGGCGCGCGCCGGCATCGTGCCGGCCCAGGCGGCCGCGGCGATCTCCAAGGCCGCTGCAGATATTATCGAAGAACCGCAATCCCTCGATCTCGCCCGGCTCAAGCGCGAGACCGAGACGGTCGGCTACCCGATCCTGCCGCTGGTGCGCCAGCTCGCCGACCGCGCCGGCGAGGCCGGGCGCTGGGTGCATTGGGGCGCGACGACCCAGGACATCATGGACACCGCGGCGGTGTTGCAGATCCGCGCCGGCCTCGAATTGATCGAAACCGACCTGACAGCGCTGCGCGGACATCTTGCGGCGCTCGCGCGGCGCTGGCGCGACACGCCGATGGCCGGCCGCACCCATCTGCAGCACGCGCTACCGATCACCTTCGGCTACAAGGCGGCAGTGTGGCTTGCCGCTTTCGACCGCCACGCGACCCGGCTCACCGAGTTGCGGCCGCGCGTCTTGCAGGTGCAGTTCGGCGGCGCGGCCGGCACATTGGCCTCGCTCGGCCCAGGCGCCGAAAGCCTCGCTTCCCGCGCCGAACTGGCGCGCGAATTGGGGCTGGGCGAGCCGCCGATCACCTGGCACGTCGCGCGCGACGGGATCGCCGAGACCGTGCAGTTCCTGGCTTTGCTCGGCGGCAGTCTCGGCAAGATCGCCTATGACGTCATGCTGATGGCCGCGACCGAGTTTGCCGAGGCGGCCGAGCCGTTTGTCGCCGGGCGCGGCTCCTCCTCGACGATGCCGCAGAAACGGAACCCGATCTCCTGCGAATTGATCCTCGCCGCCGCCAAAGCCTTGCGTCAGCATACCGGGCTCATTCTCGACG
>JBKOVT010000095.1:0-8574 GCA_046724035.1 Pseudomonadota bacterium
CGAGATCGTCGCCCGCGAATATGGCTGCGACATCGCGACCGCGCCCTTGCCGATCCTCGCCTCCTGTCACAAGGAGGATGTGCAGATGATCGACCGCATGATCCTGAAGCGGGTCGAGCTTCTGCCGCACGCCTCGTTCCAACAGGTCGAGCGCGATATCGGCCTCAAGGGCGAAAAGCTGATCGCTTACGCGCAGGGCATCGTCCGCCGCATCCGCGAGATCGGCGATCCCGATTACCGGCCGGTCATCCATCTCGATGTGTATGGCACGATCGGCGAATTGTTCGGCAACGACACCGCCGCCATCGCGCGCTACCTCGGCCAATTGAAAGCGGCGGTCGAGCCGCATGAGCTTCTCGTCGAGAGCTTTGTCATCGCCGCGAGTCGGGCCGAACAGATCGAGCGCTTTGGCACGCTCCGCGGCATGCTCCGCGATGCCGGCCATCGCGTCGGCCTCATCGTCGATGAATGGTGCAACACGTTGGACGACATCAAGGCCTTCGCGGATGCCGGTGCCGCCGATTACGCGCAGATCAAGACCCCCGATCTCGGCGGCATCAACAACACGATCGAGGCGGTGCTCTACGCCCGCGCCAAGGGCATGGGCTGCTGTCTCGGCGGCAGCGGTAACGAGACCGACCAGTCCGCCCGCATCACCGCCCAGATCGGGCTCGCGACCCGGCCGAGCTTTCTGTTGTCGAAGCCGGGCTTTGGCGGCGACGAGGCATTGATGATTCAAATGAACGAGATGCTGCGTACCCTCGCTTTGATCGAGGCGCGCGGCCGCGCCTGATCCTTCCCTCACACCAGGAGAAACCCACATGCCATTGCCGCAAGACATCCGACCGGTGTTCCAGGACATCCAAGACACGCTGGTGCGCTCGGAGTCGCCGTGGATCGAGCGCTCGCCAAAGGACAAGGTGAAGGTATTGTGGATCGGACGCGAGACGGGCACCTGGGCGTCGCTGCACCATTGGAAAAAGGGCTATGCCGCGCCGCCGCACAAGCATCTCGCCGGCGCGCATGTCTACATCCTGTCCGGCAAGCTGAAGGTGCGCGACGGCACGTTGAACGCCGGGGATTATGTCTATGAGCCTTCCGGCGTCCTGCACGACGAGACCAAAGCGGTCGAGGACACGACCTATCTCTTCATCTCGAACGGGCCGGTGCTGTTCTTCGACGAGAACGGCTTCACCCGTTACACGAACTGGGAGGTCATGGAAAAATTGCGCGCCTCGGCTGAGGCGCCGCGGGCCGAGGCTGCGGAGTAGGGCAGCAAAATCCCTCTCCGCCCTCGGGGCGGAGAGGGAGTTAATTACAGCACGTCCAGCACGTTCTCGGGCGGGCGGCCGAGCGCCGCCTTGTTGCCCGAGACGACGATCGGCCGCTCGACGATGATCGGGTGTTTCGCCATCGCGGCGATCAGCTGCTCTTCGGACAGCTTTCCGGGGTCGATGCCGGCTTCGGCGGCCTCTTTTTTGCGGATGAGCGCTCGGGCCGGCATCTTCAGTTGTCCGAGCAGCGTCTTCAGCTGCGCCGCCGTATAGGGCGTGTTCAGATATTCGACAATCTCGGGCTCGACGCCCTTGTCACGCAACAAGGCCAACGTCTTGCGCGACGTGCTGCAGCGCGGGTTGTGGTAGATCCGGACCGGCATGGCCTTTCCTCTTGGCTGATCGCCCGATCCCCGTAAGCTCTCTTCTCGGTGAAATCAATATGCCGGCGCGCCTTTGGCATCGCCAGTCTGGACTGTCGCCGCTAGAGGGGGAGGCCGTTATCGATGAAACGCGGCTTGGCGCATCTGATCGCTCATCTTCTCGATCTTGGCACTGCCGGATATCCGCTGCGTATCCGCCGCCGGCTCAAGATCCTCAATGCGCTGGCGATCCTGATCGTGATTTCGTCGAGCGCCTATGCGCTATCATACGCGACGACCGATGCGTCCAATTACCGCTGGATTATCGCGATCAATCTGGCCCTGGTCGCGATGGCGCTCTGCGTGCCGCTGATGCATCGCGTCAGTGAGATCCTCGGCGGACTGGTCATCGCCGGCGCCGAAGGTGCGGCCTTGTTCGGGCTCGTCGCGCTGCTCGGCCGCGATTCCGGGATACAGCTGAACCTGATCGTGGGCGCCGCCGCGGGTTTTTTCATTCTGGGCCTCGATCATTTGGTGCTGAGCCTCGGCATCGTCGTCCTTTGCGTGACGCTGCACATTGCCGCCTGGTTTTTGTTCCCGGTCGGCATCGTGCCCGTCGAGCCCGGCTTTCTCGCCCAGCTCTATTTGTCGTCGGCGATCACCACCTTTGGCCTGAGCGCCGCGATCGCCTATTACGCCTTTCGCTTGGCCGAACGCGCGGAAGCGGAGACCGAACGGTTGCTGCGCAACATCCTACCCGGGACGATTGTCGACCGGCTGCGCGAAAACCCGGATCAGCCGATCGCAGACGCGGTCCCGGAAGCCTCGATCCTGTTCTCCGATATTCAGGGCTTTGTGCCGCTGTCGAAGCGGCTCGGCGCCGAGCGCACCGTCGCCTTGTTGAACGAGATGATGCGCCGCTTCGATGCGCTGACCGACCGCTACGGCGTCGAGAAGATCAAGACAATCGGCGACGCCTACATGGTGGTTGCCGGCGTGCCGGAGCCGGTCACCGATCATGTCGACCGGCTGGCGCATATGGCGCTCGACATGCTCGCCGAGAAAGAGGCGGTGGCCGCGCATTTTGGCGTGACGATGCGGATGCGCATCGGTCTCGCCTCCGGCCCGATCATGGCGGGCGTCATCGGCAGCCGGAAGTTCTCGTACGATGTCTGGGGGGACGCGGTAAACCTCGCGGCCCGCCTCGAATCGAGCGGCGAACCCGAGCGGGTGCAGCTATCCCCCGAAGCGCGCGGCGCGCTGACCTCGTTCGATTGCGAGCCGCGCGGCAAAATCGACATCAAGGGCCTCGGCCCGCTCGAAACCTGGTTTCTGCTGCGCCGCGATGCCGTCGCTCAAACGCACGCAATGCCGGAGAGCGGCATCGCGCCACACGTCTCGGAATTGCGGTAAGCCGTGATGCGCCTCACCGACGAAGAACAGGCGATGCTGGCCGGCGCGGCCGGCGAGCCGCGGCGCTGGGCGATCCAGCACCAGATCGCGGTCGGCGAGTTCTTCGACGCCGCCGATCTCGTGCCGGTGTCGCAGGCGCACATCATGGCCGATACCGAGTCGTTGGGAGAGGCCGGGATACGCTTTCTCGAAAGCCTGGCCGCCGCGCCGGAAACCGAACGCCGCGTGCGCGTGCCCACATTGACCGACCCGCGTGGCCTCGATTTCCAGACGTACAAGCGACTCGGCCAAACCGACGCCATGGCGGTGCTCGAAACCTGCGCGATCGATGCACTGAAGGCGTTCGGCGTGTTGATGACCGACACCTGCATCAACTACCAGACCATCCTGCCACCGACCCACGGCGAACATCTCGCGATGGGCGACACCGGCGTCGTGATCTATTCGAATAGTGTCTTCGGCGCGCGCAGCAATTTCGAGGGCGGTCCCTCCGCTCTCGCCGCGGCACTGACGGGCCGCACGCCGCGCTACGGTTATCACCTTGATGAACGCCGCCGCGCTACTCGCCGCTTTCAGCTCGAGGTTCAGCCGCGCGATCTCTCGGAATGGGGCGCGCTCGGCGGCATCATCGGCCGCGAATGTGGCTCCTATTGGGAGGTGCCGCTGATCGAGGGTGTCGACGAACCGCCCGGCTCCGACGCGCTCAAGCATTTCGGCGCCGCGATGGCCAGCTACGGCTCGACCGCCCTTTTTCTTATGTCCGGTGTCACTCCCGACGCTGATCATCGGGACCGCCGGCGTCTCGCCGGCCATACGATAAGTCGCGCCGACCTTGACGCCTTTGTCGCTGCCTATGGCGCGGCCGGCGACAAGGTCGATGTCGTCGTCTTCGCCGCGCCGCATCTGTCGCTCGTCGAGATGGCCGCCCTTGCCGACGCGCTTGGCGGCCGTAAGGTACACAGTGACACCACGCTGCTCGTCGCGACTTCGCCCGAGATCAAGCATGCGGCCGACCGCATGGGGTTGACTCGCCGCATCGAGGACACCGGCGCCGTCGTGGCGGCCGGCATCTGCTTTTATCAGAGCTATGCCGGCGAGATGGCGGAAGCGAATGGCTGGAAACGGCTCGTCACCAATTCGGCAAAGCTCGTCAACATCATCGGCGGTTATGGCTACCGCCCGACCTTGCTGAGCTTGGAGCGCTGTGTCGAATCCGCCATCACCGGGCGGGTGGTCTGATGCCGACCGTCTTGAAATGTCACCCCGGCATCGGCCCGAATGTCACCGGCATGGCGCTCGTCGCTAGGGATAATTTCAGCGCGCGCTACGACCTCGACCGCAAGGCCGGCATTTTCTCGCGGCCGACCCACGCGCTGGCCGGCCAGAGCTATGCCGGCCGGATCCTCGTGCTCGATCAGGCAAAAGGCGGCGTCGCGACCGCCTGGATGCTGCACGAGATGAAATCGCGCGGGATCGTGCCGCTGGCCCTCGTCCTCAACCGGGTCAACCCGATCTTGGCGCAGGGCGCCGCTTTTGGCGGCGTGACCATGGTCGACCGCTTCGAAGGCGATGTCACCGATCTGATCCGCACCGGTGACGAGCTGCGCATCGACCCGGCCGCCGGCACGGTCGAGATCCTGAACCGCTGAATGCCGGCTTAACCATATCGCCCGCGGCGCACCAAACCGGGTGTTAGCTGGCCGGGCGTTGATCCGCCGAATGTGCTAACATATTTGTAAATGACGCCTAAGGGAGGCGTCGACGGAGGCCCGGATGTCGACGAGTTACCGCTATGCCTTGCCGGTCGAGCAGTCCGAGTGGAAGTTCGACGGCCACACCAATGTCACCTTCACCTGGGAATACGACGAAAACCGCGCCGGGCTGTTGCAGCTCTACTCAAAAGGCAAGCAGCAGCAATGGGACGCCGCCGATCGCATCGACTGGTCGCTGGATCTCGATCCCGAAAACCCGATGCAGCTCGACGACCGCGTCGTGCCGATCTTTGGCTCGCATATCTGGGAGCGGATGACCGAGAAGGAGCGCCGTCAGCTCCGCCACCATCAGCAGGCCTCGCAAATCTCGCAATTCATGCATGGCGAGCAAGGCGCGCTGATCGCCACCGCGAAGATCGTGCAGACCGTTCCTGATCTCGACTCGAAATTCTATGCCGCGACACAGGTCATGGACGAGGCGCGCCACGTCGAAGCCTATTCGCGCCTGCTGCACGATAAGTTCGAGCTCGCCTACCCGATCACGCACGGCCTCAAATCGCTGCTCGAAAGCGGCCTCAGCGACAGCCGCTGGGACATGACCTACCTGACGATGCAGATCCTGATCGAGGGGCTGGCGCTCGCGGCCTTTCAGCGCATCCGCGACCAGTCGAAAAATCCGCTGGCCGCCGCGGTCAACGCCTATGTCATGCAGGACGAGGCGCGCCACGTCGCGTTCGGCCGGCTTGCCCTGCGCGACTACTACCCGCAGCTCACCGACGCCGAGCGCGCCGAACGCGAAGATTTTGTCGTGCAGGCCTGCTGGCACATGCGCGACCGCTTCAACCAGAAAGAGGTGTGGGAACGGTTGGGGCTGCCTGTCGATGAATGCATCGAGATTCTCGATAATTCCGAGACAATGCAATTGTTCCGCAGTCGCCTGTTCACCCGCATCGTGCCGACCGTGAAGGATATCGGCCTCTGGGGACCAAAGGTGCAGGAGGCCTTTGCCGCGATGGGCGCGATCGAGTTTGCGAAGATCGACGCCGCGGCGCTCCTCGACAACGATGCCCGCGTCGCCGAGGAGTTCGACGCCAAGATGCGCCTCAAAGACGCCGGTGTCGCCGCCCAGTAGGTCGCAGCCAGTAGGTCGCAGACTGACCGACATTTCGATCAACGCCGGGCCGTACGCCTTTACGGCGCGGTTCGAGCGCGATGCGGCGCCGCTGACCTGCGAGCGCTTCGAACGCTTGTTGCCCTACCGCGAGCGGCTGATCCACGTGCGGTGGAGCGGCGAAGCCTGCTGGATCCCGCTCGGCGCGCTCGATCTTGGGCTCGGCCACGAAAACGCGACGAGCTTCCCGGCGCCGGGCCAGATCCTCCTTTACCCGGGCGGCATCAGCGAGACCGAGATCCTCCTCGCTTATGGCGCCGTCCGTTTGCCAGCAAGGTCGGCCAGCTCGCCGGCAACCATTTCCTGACAATCGTCGAGGGCCTCGACCGGCTCCGCCCGCTCGGCGAATTGACGCTGTGGCAGGGCGCGCAAGACATCGAATTCACCCGGCTTTGATCTCACATCGGGACTGCGCGGGGTTTAAATGAAGCGTCAGGAGTTTTGTCCAATGTCCAATGCGAGACCTCCGGCCGAAAGGGTCGTGCGCCGCCGGACCAAGCTGCGGGCCGCCGGATTGCGTCCGGTGCAGAAGTGGCTGCCGGATACTAGACGCGATCCGGGATTCGTGGAGGAGTGCCGTCGACAATCGCGGCTGATCCGTGACAGCGAAACCGATGCGAGCCGGCCCGAAAATGCCGCGTGGGAAATGGCTGGATGGCGGTGACCCGGCGTGGAAACGTGCTGCCTAAGTAAGCGGTTCCGATAAGCTCTGCTCGGGTAACGGACCGCGATAACGAAAACTGGAGGAATCTTGATGCCCGGCTTTACGACGCGCCCCGAGATCCGCGGCACCTTTGGCGTCGTCGCGACGACCCACTGGCTGGCCTCGTCGGTCGGCATGAGTGTCCTCGAAAAGGGCGGCAACGCCTTCGACGCGGCTGTCGCCGCCGGCTTCACCCTGCAGGTCGTGGAGCCGCATCTAAACGGCCCGCTCGGCGAGGCGCCGATCCTCGTCTACAGCGCGAAAAATCGCCGCTGTGACATGATCTGCGGCCAGGGCGTTGCGCCGGCCGCCGCGACGATCGCCCGCTTCAAAAGCCTCGGGCTCGACCTCATTCCCGGCACCGGGCTGCTCGCCGCGACGGTGCCCGGCGCGTTCGACGCCTGGATGCGGCTGTTACGCGATTACGGGACGATGCCGCTGCCGGAGTTAATCGCCCCGGCGCTCGGTTATGCCCAAGAGGGCTACCCGGTGGTCGGCCGCATCCGCGATACGATCGTGACGGTCGCCGAATTGTTCCGCCGGGAATGGCCGACATCGGCCGCCGTCTATCTGCCGAACGGCCAGCCGCCGGTCCCGGGCAAGTTGTTCCGCAACCCCACGCTGACGGCGACCTACAAACGTGTCCTCGCCGAAGCGCAAGCAGATGGCGCCAATCGCGAGCGCATCATCGAGCGGGCGCGCGACGCCTGGTATCGCGGATTTGTCGCCGAGGCGATCGACCGGTTCTGCCGCACGCAGAAAGTCCTTGATGCCTCCGGCCGGCGTCATGGCGGGCTCTTGACCGCCGACGACATGGCGGGCTGGCAGGCGCCGGTCGAGACACCGCTGACCTATGACTACCGCGGTTACACCGTCATCAAAGGCGGCCCGTGGAGCCAGGGACCCGTTCTCCTACAGCAACTCGCCTTGCTGCAGGGCTTCGACCTCGACGGCCTCGACCCGGTCGGGCCGGAATTCGTCCACATCGTCACCGAATGCGCCAAGCTCGCTTATGCCGACCGCGAGGCCTGGTATGGCGATCCGGATTTTGTCGATGTCCCGATGTCGACGCTGCTTAGTCCCGCCTACAACGACGCGCGTCGCAAGCTGATCGGCGACTGCGCCTCGCTCGAATTGCGCCCGGGCCGGCCCGATGGGCGTGAGCCCTACATCCTGGTCGGCGGCCTCGAAGCCGCGACGGGGCCCGGCATCGGCGAGCCGACGGTTGGGATGTATGACGGCATTGGCGAGCCGACGACGAGCCCGCTCGGCGCGGTCGCCGGCGATACCGTCCACATCGACATCATCGACCGCTGGGGGAACATGGTCTCCGCGACGCCGAGCGGCGGCTGGCTGCAATCGTCGCCGGTCATTCCCGAGCTCGGCTTTTGTCTCGGCACGCGGCTGCAGATCTCCTGGCTCGACGAGAAATCGCCGTCGAGCCTCGCGCCGGGCAAACGCCCGCGCAGCACATTGTCTCCGACGCTCGCGCTAAAGGACGGCGAGCCCTGGATGGCATTCGGCACGCCCGGCGGCGACGGCCAGGACCAGTGGTCGACGCAGCTCTTACTGCATCATGTGCATCACGGGATGAATTTGCAGGAGGCCATCGACTGCCCGGAATTCAGCAACGACCACGCACCGAGCTCGTTTTATCCGCGCGCCGCGCATCCCGGCTCGCTGCTGCTTGAGGGGCGCTTTCCGGAGAAGACGCTGCGCGCCTTGGCCGAGCGTGGGCACAACGTGCGCTATGGCGAGACCTGGTCGGGCGGCCGCCTGACCGCCTGCGCCCGCGAGACGACTCCCGAAGGCACGATCCTGAAGGCGGGCGCCAACCCGCGCGGCATGCAGACCTACGCGGTCGGGCGCTAGGGCGGCCTGCTCGCCGCGGCGGTTTGCTCAAAGCTCAGCTCACAAAAAAAGCGGGGCAATAGGGCCG
>JBKOVT010000271.1:0-10859 GCA_046724035.1 Pseudomonadota bacterium
TGGACGCGCCGAACTGATCGCCAAATTGGCCAAAAACCCGCTGAAGCGCGCGTTGCGCCTCGACAAGATCCGCCTCGCCGCGCTCGAAGCGGTGTTGCGGCTCTATGCCGATCCCGACCGGCTCGGGACGCGCCTTCCGGCGTTGCGGCTGCTAATCCGTTCGGGTGACGAGATCGCGGCACTCGGACAGCGGCTGCTGCCCGCCATGGCGCGCGCGCTGGCTGGTTTTGCGACCATCGCGATCGTCGACACAAAAAGCCAGATCGGCAGCGGCGCCTTGCCGGTGTCGTTATTGCCGAGCGCCGCGCTCGCTCTCACCCCAATCGATGCATCGGCCGCGGCGCTTGAAGCGCTCGCGCGACGGCTGCGCGCTCTACCGATCCCGGTGGTCGGCCGGATTGAACGCGGCCGCGTCCTCCTCGACTTGCGCTGTCTCGAAAGTGAGGCGGAGTTCGTCGCGCAGCTCTCCGCCCTCGCTCCATGATTCTTGCGACGGCCGGGCATATCGACCACGGCAAGACGGCGCTGGTGCGCGCCCTGACTGGGGTGGATGCCGACCGGCTGCCGGAGGAGAAGCGGCGCGGGCTGACGATCGATCTCGGCTTTGCTTATGCGTCCCTCCCGGACGGCACCGAGCTCGGCTTTGTCGATGTGCCCGGGCACGAGCGTTTTCTGCCGAACATGCTGGCCGGCATTCTGTCGATCGACCGCGTGCTGCTGATCGTCGCCGCCGATGATGGACCGCGGCCCCAGACGCTTGAACACCTCGACATTCTCGAATTGATCGAGGTCGCCGAGGTGACCGGCGTCGTGACAAAGATCGACCGCGTGCCCGAAGAGCGACGCGTCGCGATCGAGGCGGAGCTCGCGGCGCTGCTCGCCGAAGCCGGGTACGAGGGCGCCCCGATCTTTGCCGTGTCGAGCGTGACTGGCGCGGGCATCCCGGAACTCTCGGAACATCTGAGCCGGACGGCCCGCATTGCCGATGCCGCGCGCGCCGCTTGCCCGCCGACGGGCCATTTCCGTTTGCCGATCGATCGCGCCTTTTCGCTACCGGGCATCGGTCTTGTCGTTACGGGCACAGTCGCAGCGGGCGAGGTCGCGCCGGGTGATCACCTGCTGCTGAGCCCGCGCGGCATCGAAGTGCGGGTGCGCGGCATCCACGCGCATAACCGGCCGATCGAGCGCGCGGTTGGCGGCGAGCGCTGCGCCTTGAATCTCGCCGGCAATTTTCCTGAGGGCGGTGAACCGCGGCGTGGCGATTGGGTGGTTCGGCCCTCCGCGCATCTGCCGACGAGCCGCATCGATTGCCACCTCACGATGTCGCGTTCTGCGCCGGCGCCGCTGCGCGACGGGCTGCCGGTGCATGTCCATCTCGGCACCGAGGATGTCGTCGGTCGCGCCGCGGTGCTCGGAGCCCGCGCCATCGGGCCCGGGGACAGCGGGTTTGTGCAGCTCGATCTCGAGCAGCCGATCGGCGCGCTCTGGGGCGACCGCATCATCCTCCGCGACCATGCCGCCCGGCACACGCTGGCCGGTGGGCGGGCGCTCGATCCGCTGCCGCCGCGCCGTGGCCGGTCGCGGCCCCAGCGCTTGGCGGTGCTGGCGGCGATGGCCGAGGCGGACGCCGGCAATGCGCTTGAGAAGCTCGTCGCCGGGGGAGGGATCATCGACCTGGCGCGTTTCGCGCTGGTTCGGAACCTGCCGCAAAGCGAGGTCGAGGCGCTCGCCGACATGTCAGGTTTTCATCGCCTCGGCTCCGGAGGCACAGCGATCGCGATCGGCGCGGAGCGCCTCGCCCGTCTCGGCGATAGCCTACTTGCCGGGCTAAGCCAGTGGCATGCCGCGCAACCCGATGCGCTCGGAGCACCACGCGCCGCGCTGTTTCGGCGGCTGCGCGGCGAGGCGCCGGAAGCGGCGCTGGATGCGGCGCTGGCCGAATTGCAGAGCACCGGCAAGGCCGTGCGTGACGGCGCTGTATTGCGGCTTGCCGAGCATCAGCCGCGGCTCAGCCGCGAGGACGAGCGGCTGTGGAAGCAGGTGCATCCGCTGCTCGCCACTGCGGATTTGCGGCCGTTGCGGGTCCGCGAATTGGCCGCCGAATTGTCATTGCAACCGGAGCTGTTGACCCGCTCCTTGAAGCGGATCGAGCGGTTCGGCCGGGTCGCACAGGTCGCGCCGAACCGCTTCTTCCTGCCCGAGACGGTTGAGCGCCTCGCGGAGGTCGCGCGCGAATTGGCCGAGAGCTCGCCCGAAGGCCGCTTCACCGCGGCCGAATTCAAGGACCGATCCGGTATCGGCCGCAATCTGACCATCGAGGTGCTCGAATATCTCGACCGGATCGGCGTCACCCGCCGCGACGGGGATGCCCGCGCGGTGCTCCGCCGGGCGGCGGCGATATTCGGATAATGCAATTGCGCGCGCTCGTTCTGGTTTTTGCGCTGCTCGCCACCTCCATCACCCTTGCACGAGGGCAGGAGAAGCGGATCGCGCTCGAACACCCGTTCGTGCTCGCCGACGCCAACGGCAAGACGGTCAGCTCGGACGATTTTCCGGGGAAATTTCTGCTGATCTATTTCGGCTACACCCATTGCGCCGACCAATGCCCGACGGCGTTGAGCGCGATGGCCGAAGCGCTCGCCGAGATCGGTCCGGCCGCCGATTACATCCAGCCCTTATTCGTCACGGTCGATCCCGAGCGCGATCACGGCGCCGCGCTCAATGAGTTCACCGCCGCTTTCGACAAGCGGCTTGTGGGTCTGACCGGATCCCAGCAACAGATCGCCGCCGCGGCTGAGACGCTCGGCATCGAGTACCGGAAGGTGCTTGCGGGGAACGACGATTACGTGATCGACCACAGTTCGGTGCTGTCACTCATCGGCCTCGACCGACGCAACGCGGTTACCTTCGCTTTTGCCGAGCCGTATATGGTCGCGGCGAAACTGATCGACGAATTGGGCCGCAACGGGGTTGCGCTCCGCGATGTGAACAATCTGCGCGCCTATCGCTGACCGCGAGCCGGTCAGCGCGCTAGCCCCCGCCATGCGACGATCCGGTTGGCGAAGACGGCGCTCAGCGGAGGCCGGAACCATACGCCGGACGCGACTGCCGTCGACATCATGACTCCATAAGTCACCAGCGCGGCTGCCAATGCGGCGAAGATCGCATCGACCGTGCCGACCAGCCAGAAGGCGAGCCAGCCGCCGCCGACCGCGATGACGAGCCGCACAAATCCGGCCGAGAGGGGCCACAACAACCGTCCGGCTCCCTGCGAGGCAAAATAAAGTGACAAGCCGAGCCCGAAAAACCCGAATGCCGGTCCGACATGCCGAAGATAAGCGGCGCCGGCTTGCAGCATACGCGGGTGATCGTCAAAGAGGCCGAGCCACGCGGTCGGCCATATCGCGGCGGCAAGCCCGATTGTCTCCGACAGCGCGAACGCGATGACGCCGCCGATCAAAGCAATGCGCAACGCGCGCTCCTTCTGCCCGGCTCCGATATTCGTGCCGACCAGCGCGACCAGCGGTGCGCCGAGGCCGAACACCAGTGGCACGAGCAAAAATTCGAGACGGTTGCCGGTGCCGTAACCGGCGATCGCCTCGGGCCCTGCCGCGACGCCGACCAATCCCGTCGTCAACAGCACCGCAAGGCTCGTTTGAAACGTGCTGATCGAGGCGACGGCGCCGACCCGCAGGATGTCGGCAAAGGAGGTCCAACGTAGCGGTGCCCAGCGGAAACGCGCGACGCTTCGCCCCGCGGCGATGTACCAGCCGAGCGCCAGCGTCGTCAGCGCCGTGGTCGCGACGACCGCAGCGCCCGCTCCCGCAATGCCGAGCGCCGGGACCGGTCCGAGCCCGAAAATCAGCAACGGCGATAACGGCACTAGCAAAACGACGCCGACGCAGATCCAGACCGACGGCAGCCACATGTTGCCGCCGCCGCGGATGACACTCGCCAGCGCGTTCATCAGCCACACCAGCACCGTCCCGGCGAACACGATATTGGAGTAATCGAGCGCCGCGTTGAGCGAGGCGCCCTCGCCGCCCATTGTGCGGTACAGCGCCGGACCAAACGCCAGCACCAGCGCCGAGCACAGCATCCCGATCGCCAGGTTGATGACGATCGCATGTAAGACAAGCGCGTCCGCATCCGCGTGGCGGCCCCCACCGAGAGCCCGGGCAATCGCCGAGGAGATGCCGCCGCCCATCGCCCCGGCCGACAGCATCTGCATCATCATGTAGAGCGGAAAGACGAGCGCGATCCCGGCGAGCGCATCGGTGCCGAGCCGCGATACCCACCAGGTCTCGATGAGGCCGGTCGATGCCATGACCAGCATCACCGCGATGTTGGGCCACGCCAGGCGGAGCAGCGTCGGCAAGATCGGCGCTTCGAGGAGGAGCCGGGTGCGCGGATCGAGCGCGCGCGGCTCGTCCGCGGCTACGACGGGCTGGGGCCGGGGGTCGATCCGCGGCATCCGGTCGGCTTCCGTTTCGAGTTGTTCCGCCATACGCAGCCGCGCCTCCGAAATGCTCGGGTTTCCGGCCCGTTCGGCAAAGACACGGTACCAGAGGGCGAGCTCCCGGAGCCTTTCCGCCTCGCGCCCGTTGCCCGGTATCGTGCTGCCCTCCGTCCGTTCGGAGGCGCTGCGAGGATCGGACGGGGAGGGCGTCTCGTCGAGCAACATGCTATGCTCCGGCCGCGCGAGGGTTTAATTATGCGCAGATGCGCCTATATGTAGGCGTATATGCACCTTTGTCCAGCCCTGAGTTTTAAGATGAGCCTCGTCGACGATCAGAATGCGCTACTGTGCAATTGCTTGGCGATCCGCCAGGCCTCGCGGCACGTCACGCAATTCTATGACCAGCTCCTGGCCCCGAGCGGGCTGCGGACGACGCAATTCGCGATCCTCGGGCGGCTGCAGCGCAGCGGGCCGATGCCGATCAACGCGCTCGCGGCCGCGCTCGTCATGGACCGCACCACACTCGGGCGCAATATCCTGCCGCTGGAGCGCGACGGCCTCATCGAGATCGGCGCGTCGCCCAAGGACCGGCGGCGGCGCGAGGTGCGGCTGACCTCGGCCGGCGCCGCGCGGATGCGCGCCGCGCGCCAGGGCTGGAAGCTGGCGCAAGAGCGGTTTGACGAAGTGTTTGGCGCCGAGCGCGCCGCCGCATTACGCGATCTGCTGCGCGAGGTGACAGCGAGCGAATTCACGGCATCGCCTAGGTCTTGAAGTGCGAAACCCGGCGACGCGGTACCCCGTTGTCGTATTCGCTACCGTGCTTCTCCTGGGCTGTGCGCCACAACAAGTCGCGTTCTCGCCGGCGGGTGGGACTGCGGTCTGCGCGGTGAAAACCGGCGAGCGGCAGAGCTATTGGACTGATGCAGCCGCCCGGCGCGACGGCGCGGTCGTCCTGCTCGCCGGCGAGTGTCCGGCGCGACCGAATTCGGAGGGCGGAGGAGGCGGCAGCGGCGGCATGTAGACTGCCGCCCTTCGCAGTGCGCCTATTTGGGAAAGTTCGCCGCTTCGCGGGCCGGTCCCGTCAATTCCAGAATGTGCATGCCGTTATTGGCGCGATCGACGATGTAGATGTAGCCGCGGTCATCGACCTCGACATTGTTGGTCTGGATAACCTTGGCGCAGTGCTGTGTGCCATCGTCGCGTCTCGCACAGCGTTGATCGCTGTTCGCCGTTACCGCTGGGATGTAATAGGCGATCTCTTTCGGGTGGTACGGGTCGCGAATGTCGACGGCCCGCAAGCCGGCGTTGAAATGCGCAAAGAACATGACGCGCTTGTAGTAGATCGGCGTCATGTTCTCATTTGAGGAATGCGTGCCGAAGCGGCCGCCCCGGCTGCAGAAATTGCCCGAGGCTTCCGGCACCATCCAGGTCGCGACCGACACGGGCCGGTTCTCGACCGTTACATCGACAAGCCAGACAAACTGGCGCGGCTCCAGGCATTCGTTCTGGATCTGCTCGTCGGTGATGATGACGAAATTGCGCACCTTGCCGATCTTGTCCTTGGCGAATTCGGCGATCGGCATGTCCAGCACCGGAAATGTCGTGTGCGCCCCGTTGAACGGCGACATCAGGAACCGGCCAACTTCCGGAGAGCGCAGGTTTTCATCGGTGGGCTCCTTCGGCCCGTTGATCAGCTTCTCGCGATCAACGATCTGCAGGATGCCGCCCTCATTCGTGCCGTAGCCGAAATAGACTCGGTTGTTCTTCGGCAACGAGATCATGCCATGGAGCATCGTCGGCGTTGCGCCGGCGGCACCTGGCTGTTGCCCGGGCAGCCCGAAATCGCGAATTTTCACTGGGTGCGCCGGGTCGGACAAATCGTAGACCTGCGTCATGCGCGCGACGCGCCAGCCGGGCTCGCCGGAGACCAGATAGGCGATGCCGGTGTCGCATTCCCACCAGCTCTTATGCGTCCCCTTCAGCCCTTCGACGATGCGCGTGACGAGCTTCGGGTGCCCCGGATCGGCGGTATCCCAGATCTCGTGCGCCTGGTTGCCGAAGGGGCGCAGCAGATAAACCGCGTTCGGGTCGCCCTTGGCGAGGCTCTTGCCGTCGCAGACCCGCACCATCTGGGCGCCGCCGGCCTCGTAATTGCCTTGTTCGCCCGGGATATGGGCAAGATATTTGGGGTGCGCGGGATCGGTGACATCGATAATCGAGGTGCCGTTGAACTCGGCCTGCCCGGTCAGCGGATTTATCGGCTTTTCGTTCTCCGGGACGCCGCCATGATGACCGATATAGGCGATCCAGCGATCGCCCTGGTGATGGATCCAGGGCTGGTAGGCGCTGCGCCCCTGCAGATCGTTGTAGCCGACGAGCTGCATGTTGCTGGCCTCGGGCTTGTCCTGAGCGAACGAAGCATTGCTGATGACGGCGAGCACGAGCGCGCCGAACAAGGAAATAACGCGGATCACGGCACCCTCCCGAATCCGGGGATTATCGATGAGGGCCGCAACCGGCGGAAGACCCGCCACGAAGCGCGGATTTTGCCCCAGCAAAACAGCCAATTTTGAGCTTGGCAGAGGGGGCCGATCAAGGTTGCCGTGCCGGCCTCGGCTCCTGATATAGTGCGGTGGGAGGTCGGCGGCGGACAGGCCCCTCGCCAACCCGGTCAGGTCCGGAAGGAAGCAGCCGTAACGAGTTCCGGCCTGGGTCGTTTGTTCGATCTCCCACCCCATTTTTCGCGCCGCAATGGCCGCAATGACTGATTCCGCGACAGGCTATCGCGTCCTCGCCCGCAAATACCGGCCGCAAACCTTCGCCGAGGTGATCGGCCAGGAGGCGATGGTCCGCACCCTCTCGAACGCAATCGCCGAAGGCCGGATCGCGCAGGCCTTTATCCTGACCGGCGTGCGCGGGGTCGGCAAAACCACGACGGCGCGCATCATCGCCCGCGCGCTCAATTGTATCGGCGCCGACGGTGTGGGTGCGCCGACGATATCGCCCTGCGGCGAATGCCTTCATTGCCGGTCCATCGCCGAGGACCGCCATGTCGATGTCATCGAGATGGACGCCGCCTCGCGCACCGGCATCGACGACATCCGCGACCTGACCGAAGGCGTGCGCTATCGGCCGGTCTCGGCGCGTTACAAGGTCTACATCATCGACGAAGTGCACATGCTGTCGAAGCCGGCCTTCAACGCGCTGTTGAAGACGCTCGAGGAGCCGCCGCCTGACGTCAAATTCGTCTTCGCGACGACCGAAGTGCACAAAGTCCCGGTGACGGTGTTGTCGCGTTGCCAGCGCTTCTCGTTGCGCCGTGTGCCGATAGAGCAGCTGGTCGCGCATTACCGCCAGATCGCCGCGGCCGAGGCGGTCGAGATCACGCCGGCCGCGCTCGCCTTGATCGCGCGTGCGGCCGACGGATCGGTTCGTGATGGCCTGTCGCTGCTCGACCAGGCGATCGCGTTGGCGGCCGGGCGGATCGAGGAAGCGGCGGTACGCGAGATGCTCGGCGTCGCCGACCGCGGCCTCGTCATCGACCTGTTCGAGACCGTGCTGAAGGGCGATACCAAGTCGGCGCTCGCGCGGATGCAAAGCCTTTATGAAGGCGGCGCCGATCCACTGATGGTGCTGCAGGATCTGCTCGATCTGACGCATTTCGTGACGCGGCTGAAGCTGGCGCCGGAAGCCGGCAGCGGCGACCCGCTCGAAGAAGGCGATCGCGAGCGTGCCCTGCCGCTCGCGGCCGCCTTGTCGATGCCGATTCTTACCCGCGCCTGGCAGATGCTTCTGAAGGGCATCGAGGAAGTACAAGCGGCGCCGCTGCCGAGACAGGCGGCTGAGATGCTAATGATCCGGCTTGCCTATGTCGCCGACCTGCCCGTCCCGGCTGAGTTGGTCCGGGCCCTCACGGATGGAGCTGGCGCGCCCACAAACGCGGCACCTGCTCCCTCTCACCCATCGGGGGAGAGGGCGGGGGGGAGGGGGCCATCAGCGGAGGCGATGCCCTCACCTGCCTTCGGCCTTGCGCCCTCAGGGACCCTCGCCCGCAGCGCGGGCGAGGGCTTTGCGCCGGTCACTAGCAGGGCAGCAGCAATGCCCTCAGTTGCGCCGCTGCCGCCCGAACCGCGAGCAGCGCGCGCGCCGGCGCTCGACTACGATCCAGTACCCCAGAGTTTCGCCGAGGTGATCGCGCTGTTCGACAAACGGCGCGAGGCGCTGATCCGCTCTCATCTGTGGTCCCATGTGCATCTCGTGACGTTCGAGCCGGGCCGCATCGAACTCCGGCCCGAGGAGACCGCGCCGCGCGACCTTGCCAACCGGCTCGGGCAGCTGCTCAGCGACTGGACTGGGACGCGCTGGGTCGTCGCCGTCTCGCAGGCTGACGGCGCACCGACGCTGGCCGAGCAGGCGGCCCAGCACGACAGCGCTGTCCGGAACGAGGTGGTGGCCCACCCGTTGGTTCGGGCGGTGCTGGACACCTTTCCCGGGGCGACCATCGCCGCGGTTCGCGAGCAGCCCGGAGTGATTGATGCTTCGGGAGCTGCTCCCGAGGCGAACGATGACGTGGCGGTCGAGGCGCCCGATGCGGCCGATGAGGCGAGCGCAGGAGAGGATGAAGCATGAAAAATATCGGCCAGCTGATGAAACAAGCCCAGCAGATGCAGCAAAAGATGGCCGAGATGCAGGCCGAGCTCGAAGCCGTCGAGATGACCGGCATTGCCGGCGGCGGCATGGTGCAGCTCACCTTGAACGGCAAGGGCGACATGAAGCGCCTGAAAATCGACAAAAGCGTCGTCGATCCCGCCGAGGCCGAGGTGCTGGAAGATCTGATCGTCGCGGCCTTCAACGATGCGCGCGCCAAGGTCAACGCTCATGCGGAAGCCGAAATGCAAAAGCTGACCGGCGGCTTGGCGCTTCCTGGAGGCATGAAACTGCCGTTTTGACCCGCTCGGCGGGAAGTGGTCCGTCCGCTTGCGGTCGAGACGGCCGCGGTCCTAGAACAGATCCATGTCCGAACTCGACACGCTGATCCAGCTTCTGGCGAAACTGCCGGGGCTCGGACCGCGCTCGGCGCGGCGCGCCGCGCTGTTCCTGATCAAACGGCGCGAGCACGTTATGGAGCCGCTGGCGGCCGCGATGAGCGCGACCGCAATCGCGGTCCGGCCCTGCTCGCAATGCGGCAATCTCGATACCGCGGAGCCCTGCGCGATTTGCCGCGATCCTGAACGCGATGCGGGCGCGATCTGTGTCGTCGAGGACCTCGCCGATCTCTGGGCTTTGGAACGCACCGGCGCCTTTCGCGGCCGATACCACGTGCTCGGCGGCACCTTATCGGCCCTGGATGGCGTAGGCCCGGACGAACTCAACATCGCGCGACTGATCTCGCGCTTGGCGCCCGACACCGAGCTGATTCTGGCGCTCAACGCGACCGTCGACGGCCAGACGACGGCGCATTACATCGCCGACCGTGCCGCCGCGACCGGCGCCAAGATCTCGCGATTGGCGCAAGGCGTGCCAATTGGCGGCGAGCTCGATTATCTCGATGAGGGCACTCTGACCGCCGCCCTGAGAGCCCGCCGGACGTTCTGAGCAGGGCTAAGCGGCGCGGCGGCTCTTGACGCGGGTGCTGGCGCCCTTTTCTTCCTCGAACAGCTCGGCGAGTCGCTCCAGCATGACGCCGCCCAATTGCTCGGCATCGACAATCGTCACGGCGCGCCGGTAATAGCGGGTCACGTCGTGGCCGATGCCAATCGCTGTCAGCTCAACAATCCCTTGGCGCTCGATCTCGCGGATGACCTCGCGCAAATGCTTTTCGAGATAGTTGCCGGGATTGACCGACAACGTCGAATCGTCGACCGGCGCGCCGTCCGAGATGACCATCAGAATCTTGCGTTCCTCGGGCCGCCCCAACAGCCGGTTATGAGCCCAGGCGAGGGCCTCGCCGTCGATATTCTCCTTCAGGATGCCTTCGCGCAGCATCAGGCCAAGATTACGCCGGGCGCGGCGCCAAGGCGCGTCCGCCGGCTTGTAAACGATGTGCCGCAGATCGTTGAGCCGACCCGGGTTGGGCGGCTTGCCGGCGGCGATCCACCGCTCGCGCGCCTGCCCACCCTTCCAGGCGCGGGTCGTAAAGCCGAGGATCTCCACCTTGACGCCGCAACGCTCCAAGGTGCGGGCGAGAATGTCGGCGCTCATCGCGGCGACCGTGATCGGGCGGCCGCGCATCGATCCCGAATTGTCGATCAACAGCGAAACCACGGTGTCGCGAAACTCCATTTCGAGTTCGCGCTTGTAGGACAACGGCAGGACCGGGTTGGTCACGACCCGCGAGAGCCGGGCCGCGTCGAGAATGCCCTCTTCCAGATCGAACTCCCAGGCGCGGGTCTGTTTCGCC
>JBKOVT010000251.1:0-6118 GCA_046724035.1 Pseudomonadota bacterium
CCATGACAAAGGCGCGAAGCTCAAAGGAAACCGGCCAGCGATGGGCGGTGACGGTACCGAAAAAGCCGATAATGAACGACCCGATGATGTTGATCAGGATCGTCCCCCATGGGAATTGCGGGCCGAGCAGGATGGCGACAAAACCGGTCAGCCAATAGCGCGCGACGCCGCCGAGCGCGCTGCCGATCGCAACCCAGACATAGGACCGCCACCCCACGCGCCAGCCCCCTTTTGTCTCCGGTTCGCGGAGCCGGCGCTACAATTCTCGACGCTCAGAGATCGGCGTAAACGTGCGTCTCCGATCGGGCGCCGGGATGGGTGACCGCGCCCTTCTCGGCATCGCCGACGGTCTGCGCGTATTTCCACAGCGTGCCCGATTGGTAGTTGTTGACGCGTGGCTTCCAGGCGCGCTTGCGCTCCGCCATTTCGCTGTCCGACAACGCGACGTCGATCGTGCCGGTGACCGCGTCAATCGTGATCTTGTCGCCGTCGCGCAACAATGCGATCGGGCCGCCGGCCGCCGCCTCGGGACCGACATGGCCGATGCAGAAACCGTGCGTCGCGCCGGAGAAGCGGCCATCGGTGAGCAGCGCAACCTTCTCGCCGACCCCTTGCCCGTAGAGCGCCGCTGTCGTCGAGAGCATCTCGCGCATGCCGGGTCCGCCTTTCGGCCCCTCGTAGCGGATTACGATGACATCGCCTTCCTTGTAACGGCGCTTGTCGACTGCCTCGAACGCGTCCTCTTCGCAATCGAAGCACAGCGCGGTGCCCTCGAAGCGCAGGGTCTTCATGCCGGCGACCTTCACGATCGCGCCGCCGGGCGCGAGATTGCCCTTCAGCGCGACCAACCCGCCGGTCGGCGCGAGCGGCTTCGAGGTCGTGCGGACGACATCCTGTCCGCTCGGGAATTTCACATTCGCCAGGTTTTCGGCAATCGTCTTGCCGGTCACCGTCAAGCAGTCGCCGTGCAGATAGCCACCCTCCAACAGCGCCTTCATCAAGACCGGCACGCCGCCGATGTCGTGCAAATCCTTCATCACATACCGCCCGCCGGGCTTCAGATCGGCGATATAGGGAGTGCGTTTGCAGATCTCGCCGAAATCGTGCAGATCGAATTCGATCCCGGCCTCGTTGGCGATCGCCGGAATGTGCAGCCCGCCGTTCGTCGAGCCGCCCGCCGCCGCTATGACCGTCACGGCATTCTCGATCGCCTTCCGCGTGACGATATCTCGGGGCCGGATGTTGCGGCGCACCAGCTCCATGACCGCTTCACCGGAGGCCTCGGCATAGGCGTCACGCGAGTCATAGGGGGCCGGCGCGCCGGCCGAGCCGGGCAATGCCAGCCCGATCGCCTCGGAAACGCAGGCCATCGTGTTCGCGGTGAAGAGGCCGCCGCACGAACCCGCGGACGGACAGGCCGCGCATTCCAATTCGTGCAATTCCTCGTCGGTCAGATTGCCGACATTGTGCGCGCCCACCCCCTCGAATACGTCGCCGATTGTCACGTCCCTGCCCTTGAACCGGCCGGGCAGGATCGAGCCGCCATACATAAAGACCGACGGCACGTTGAGCCGCACCATCACCATCATCAGCGCCGGCAAAGTCTTGTCGCAGCCGGCGATGCCGATCAGCGCGTCATAGCAATGGCCGCGCATCGTCAATTCGACGGAGTCGGCGATGACCTCGCGGCTCACGAGCGATGATTTCATGCCCTCATGGCCCATCGCGATGCCGTCGGTGACGGTGATCGTCGTGAATTCGCGCGGCGTCCCACCGGCCGCCGCGACGCCCTTCTTCGCCGCCTGCGCCTGCCGTGACAGCGCGATGTTGCAGGGCGCCGCCTCGTTCCAAGTCGTCGCGACGCCGATGATCGGCTGGTTGATCTGATCCTCGGTCAGGCCCATCGAATAGAGGAAGGCGCGGTGCGGCGCGCGCTCCGGCCCGACCGTCACATGCCGGCTCGGCAGGCGCGATTTGTCGATGATGGGACGGCGGACATCGTCGGGCATGGCCGAACTCCTCCAAGGCGCGATTCCAGGGGTTTGCGGCACCGTAGCGACGCCGCCGCGCGGGATCAATGGCAGCATCGCGGCGGCAAGACCGGGATTTCAGCCGCCGCGAAATTTTTTCCGAACGGCCTCTTGACCAAACCGGATTGAGAACAAAATAAGAACTATATCGAGGCAGGTGCGCCGAGCCGCGGTCGCTGGGCAATGCGGGAGAGACCGGTCTGACTGAGAATTTCCTGGCAAAGCAGGTGCGACGGTTCAGAAGGTCGTGCGGGTCGGGGCGACGACGAGGTCGCGAATGCAGATCGTGGGCGGCTGCTTCCAGCAGAACAGCACGATCTCGGCCAGCTCTTCGGCGGTCATGAAATCGGGATTGCCGAGCCGCGCGCGGTATTCCTCGAAGCTGATATGCATGCCGCTGTGAATGTTCGTCCGAATGTAGCCCGGCGCGATGTTGATGACCCGGATGCCGTTCTTCGCCTCCGCCTCGCGCAATGACTCGCCCAAGGCGCGCACCGCGTGCTTGCTGGCGCTATAGGCGAGCGCGACCGGTGAGGTCTTGCGGTCGCTGATCGAGCTGATGTTAATGATCGTGCCGGATTGCCGAGCCCGCATGCCGGCGAGCACAGCTTTCGTGCAGTTGAAGACCCCCTTCAGATTGGTGTCGAGCTCGCGCGTATAGCTCGGCTCGTCCACCTCGTCGAACGCCCGCGCATCCGCCATCCCGGCATTGTTGACGAGGCACTCGACCGGCCCGTGTACGGCGACAGCCGCGTCCACCGCAGCCTCGATCGCGCCATAATCGGCGACATCGGCTTGCCGGTAGACCGTGTTTTCCGGCAAGCCGGCGATCGGCTCGATATGGCGCGAGATCAGGAGCAGCGGATGGCCGTCGCGCGCAAACCCCATCGCCAGGGCCTTCCCGATCCCGGAGCTCGCGCCGGTCACCATGACGAGGGGTGCCGCATCAGCGGTTCCTTGAGGCATTGATGCAATCTCCTGCCGGTTTGCCTAGTGGGCTGCGGCGCGGCATTTTAGATCGGCTGAGCCGCGCTGGTGGAGAGCGGCAATACCGGCCGTTGTGCCCCCGGAGCGGCGCCAGCGCCCGTTGTTGCAGCAGTTCAAAGACGGCTATACGCGCTCCGGCAATCGCATATTATTCCTACGCGTCCCGGCGGAAGCCGGGACCCATTTCCCGGCGACGAGACTGCTGAACTACAGGTCCCGGCTTTCGCCGGGGCGCGGGTTTCCGGGGTTGAAACAGGGGATTAGACGGCATGCGCTTTGGCTGGATGATCGGGTTTTTGCTGCTCGCGGGGTGCTCGATGTTTTCGTCCAAATCGGGCGGCAGCTCGACGCTGACGCTCAATAATCCGTACTGGGATCAGGTCAATGTCGAGATCGTGCTGACCCGCAGCTCGGATTGCGAGAACCGCGACGGCTACATATCGACCGCGCAGATCCTGATGCGCAAGAACAAGACCGAGGCGGTCGACGTGCCGAGCGGCGCCAATGTCTGCTGGCGGCACGACCGCAACCCGAACAACCCCGTCGCCGGCGCCTGGTCGGGCTGGACGAAGGCCACCCTGTTCCCTGGCCAGAGCGGCGAAGCCGAGATCTAGGGCTCCGTCGGGATTGGAACGCGTGCGTCTCGCCCGCATGCGGCCCGGAGGCCCGCTGTCCTTACGCGCCAAGACCCCGGTATACGCCCGGCCCGCGCATGCCGTAAGCTGCCGCCAAGCCCTGAAGACCCGTTCGATTTAATGAGGAGCGCCCGAATGAAAGTCACCAATGCGATCGCCCAGATCCTCAAGAAAGAGGGGATCGAGTTTCTGATCGGCTATCCGGTCAATCCGATCATCGAGGGCGCGGCCGAGGCCGATATCCGCACGATCATGGTCCGCCAGGAGCGGATCGGGCTGCATATGTGCGACGCGGTCGCAAAGGTGACCTCGGGCGACAAGATCGGCGTCTTTGTCATGCAGCATGGCCCCGGCACCGAGAACGCCTTTGGCGGCGTCGCGCAATCCTATGGCGACTCCTGTCCCGTGGTCGTGTTGCCGGCCGGTTATGCCCGGAACATCAATCAGGTGCATCCGAACTTTAACGCGGCGCTTAACTTCCGCCATGTGACGAAGCTCTGCGAGCAGGTGACGGTCGCCGACGCGACGGTCGAGACGCTGCGGCGCGCCTTTACGACGGTCAAGAATGGCCGCCCCGGCCCGGTGCTGGTCGAGTTCCCGACCGACATTCTGCGCGAGGAGGTACCGGACGCGCTTGTCGCCGAATATCGGAAGACCCCACAGCTGAAGAGCGGTCCCGATCCGCGTTCGGTGTCGCAAATCGCCGAGGCGCTGGTCGCGGCGAAACGCCCGGTCATCGTTGCGGGGCAGGGGATCCATTACGCAAAGGCCTGGCCGCAGCTGAAGGCTTTGGCCGAGCTCGTCGAGGCGCCGGTCATGACGACGCTGCCCGGCAAAAGCGCCTTCCCGGAAAACCACCCGCTGTCGCTCGGTTCTGGCGGTATCGGCATCGGGGCGCATCTCTGGCATTTCTTGCAGAACACCGATTTCATCTTCGGGATCGGGTGCAGCTTCACCCGCACGAGCTTTGGCACGGCGATGCCGAAGGGCAAAAAGATCGCGCACGCGACCTTGGATCCCTATGCCATCAACAAGGATGTCCCGGTCGATCTGGCTGCGGTTGGCGATGCCGGGCTGACGCTCGACGCGCTGCTCGAAGAGGTCAAGGACCGGCTCAAGGGCAAGCCGCGCGACCGCGCTGCCGCCGTTGCGCGCGAGATCGCCGGTCACCGCGAAGAGTGGCTCGGCAAATGGAAGCACCGGCTGACCTCCGACAGCGCGCCGATCTCGCCCTACCGCGTCGTCTGGGACCTCTTACACACGGTCGACGTCAAGAACACGATTATCACGCATGACGCCGGCAGCCCGCGCGACCAGATCTCGCCTTTCTGGGTCAGCGAGACGCCGCTCTCCTATCTAGGCTGGGGCAAGACGACACAGCTCGGCTATGGTCTCGGCATCGCGATGGGTGCGAAGCTGGCCGCGCCCGACAAGCTGTGCATCAACTTCTGGGGCGATGCGGCGATCGGCTTCACCGGCATGGATTTCGAGACGGCGGTGCGCGAGCGCCTGCCGATCCTCTCGATCCTGTCGAACAATTTCTCGATGGCGATCGAGCTGAAGGTCATGCCGGTCTCGACCGAAAAGTACCGCTCGACCGACATCAGCGGCAATTACGCCGATTTCGCGAAGGCGCTCGGCGGCTATGGCGAGCGGGTCACCGAGCCGGGGCAGATCAAGGAGGCGATTAAGCGCGGTATCCAGAAAACGAAAGAGGGGACGCCGGCCCTTCTCGAATTCATCACTGAGAAGGCCACCGACGTCTCCCGTTTCCCCTGATCGGTCGTCGGAATGATCCTCCCCTGCTTGCGGGGGAGGTCGTCCGAGGCGAAGCCGAGGACGGGTGCGGGCCGAAGTCGCAGGAGGTCGCCGGATGAACATCGCCGATGTGATCGCCGTCGCGGGCCGGGCCGGTTTCTTCAACCGCGATCTCGCGGCGGTGAAGGGCGGCGCGAAGGCGGACGGCTTCGCCTATCCGGGTCCGCCCGTCAGCGCCGGCTTCACCCGCATCGTCCAGCCCGGCAAGGCGATCTCGGTCATGTTGCTGCTCGAGGACGGCCAGGTCGCATTCGGCGACTGCATGGACGTGATCCTGTCGGGCGTCGCCGGCCGCGACCCGCTGTTCCGCGCCGAGGACCATCTCGCCTTTATGCAAACGACGCTGTGCGAACGGCTGCGCGGGCGCCCGGTCGGCCAATTCCGTCCGTTGGCCGAGGAAATCGACTGCGGCGAACATCAGGGTAAGCCGCTCCACACCGCCTTGCGCTATGGCGTGACGCAAGCGCTATTGCACGCCACGGCACTCGCCAGCCATTGCACGATGGCCGAGATCGTCGCCCGCGAATATGGCTGCGACATCGCGACCGCGCCCTTGCCGATCCTCGCCTCCTGTCACAAGGAGGATGTGCAGATGATCGACCGCATGATCCTGAAGCGGGTCGAGCTTCTGCCGCACGCCTCGTTCCA
>JBKOVT010000051.1:0-9013 GCA_046724035.1 Pseudomonadota bacterium
CGCCCGATCAGCTCGGCGAGCCAGCCCGGAAAATCGCCGGCGACGAGATCGCCGGCCGTCGTCGCGCCGATCCAGCGCGCGATCAGCGCCAGTTGCGCCGCGCCCGGCGAGGCGCGGCCGAGCGCCGCCCGCACCGCCTCCTCGTAATTCAAGAGGCACAGAAAATTCTCGCGGCCCTTGCGGATCACAACGCGGCGGCGTTTTTGCACCGGGTCGGGGTAGAGGCGGTCGAGCTCGCCGGCGATCTGGCTCTGCAGGTTGCGCGTGAAGGTCGAGATCCACACCGAGCCCTGGTTGCGTTCCGCCCACAGGCTCGCCGGCGCGATATAGCCCAGGGTCTTGCCGACCCCGGTGCCGGCCTCGGCGAGCACCGCCTGCGGCTCATCCGGGCGCTGCCGTGGCGCAAAGGCGGCCGCAACGGCGGCGGCGTAATCAGCCTGCTGCGGCCGCGGCTCGGCCCCGTCGCCGAGCAATGCCGCGAGACGGCGCCGCGCCTCATCGGCGCCGACCGGATCGTTGCCGGGCGGCGGCGGCGGGGCGCGCTCCTGCCATTCCTCGAGCCGTTCCCAGGCGCGTAGACCAACGCCGCGCCGCTGCGCGCCGGGTTCGGCCGGCGGCAAGGCCGCGAGCACCGCCGGCCCCCACGGCCATCCCGCCCGCTCGGCAATTTCGGCGATGGCGTGAATATCGGGCCCGGTCTCGTTTGCGAGATCCTGCAAGAGGGCGCGCGCTGCCGTCGCGAGCGCGACGCAGGCTTCGGCCATGCCCTGCGGCGGCGCAAGCCCGAGCGCTTCGGCGAGCCCGCGCGGTGTCGGAACGCAGAACTGCGCCGGCCGTACAAAGGCGAACAATTCGAGCAGATCGAACGCAGCAAAGCCTGCCCAGTCTCGTGACGGAATATCGAGCCGCCGCGCGACGGCGCGCGCATGGCACACCATCGGCGTCTCGCCGCCCTGCACCGGATCGAGCCGGGCGCGCGCCTCTTCCGGCGACAACGCCTCGATCTCTCCTTCCGGCGAGAGCCACAACACCTCCCGAAACCCGGCGACCAATGCCGGCACGCGGGGCACCAAAACGCTGCTGTGGGGTTCCGGCGCGGGGCTCGCGCCGATCAACTCACAGCTCCGAGCTGCCGTCTAATCCGCGTCCCGGCGAAAGCCGGGACCCACCTATCTGTGCCCGGGACAGCTGAAAAATGGGTCACGGCCTTCGCCGGGACGCGAGAGTGGAAGGCGTTGCTAGGCATGCGCTAGTTTCGTCTCATGACTCGGATGATCTATCACATGTGCCCGGCGGACACATGGCAGGCGGCGGTGCGCGCCGGTGCGTATCGCGGCACCGCCGATGATTTGCGCGACGGCTTTATCCATTTTTCGACCGCCGAGCAGATCGCCGAAAGCGCGCGCCGCCACCGCGCGGGGCAGAGCGGGCTTGTGCTGATCGCGGTCGAATCGGAGCGGCTCGGCGACCGCCTCAAATGGGAGAAATCACGCGGCGGCGCGCTGTTCCCGCATCTCTACGGGCCGCTCGATCCGGCCGAGACCGCGAGCGTGCGCCCGCTGCCGCTCGGCCCCGACGGCGAGCACATTTTTCCGCCGCTCGAACCTTAGCCGCTGCGTCACTCCGCCGCCTTGCGCCGGGCATCGCCGGGATCGCGGAAGCGGGTGCGCAGCGCATCCCATTCGTCGGCGCCCCACAGCTGAAATGTCTCGCGCACGGTGATCTCGCGCACCGGCGCGGGGTGACGATGCGTCGCGCGCAACTCGTCGAGCATCGTCTCGCAGATCCCGACGACGTTCTTGATCAAGAGGCCCGGGACGATCGCGAGCTTGTAGCCCATGCGTTCGGCCTCGCGCAGATCGAGATCGGGGGTCTTGCCGCCGCGCACGACATTGAGGAGGCACGGTCCTTTGACGAGCCGCGGCACCGCGGCGACCTCCTCGACGGTCTGCGGCGCCTCGACAAACACCATATCGGCGCCCGCGGTTATCGCTGCATTGGCCCGGGCGATCGCCTCGTCGAAGCCGGCGACGGCGCGCGAGTCGGTGCGCGCGATGATCGTAAAATCGGCATTGCGGCGCGCGCTCGCAGCGGCGCGGATCTTGGCGAGCCAATCCTCGCGCGGCACGATTTCCTTGTCGTCGAGATGGCCGCATTTCTTCGGGAAGCCCTGGTCCTCGATATGGATGCCGGCGACTCCGGCGGTTTCGTATTCGCGAACCGTGCGCACGGTGTTGAGCTCGTTGCCGTAGCCGGTGTCGGCATCGGCAATGACGGGTAGATTGACCGCCGCGGCGATGCGCCCGGCATTCGCGACCATCTCCGACATCGTGACGAGGCCGAAATCGGGGTAGCCCAACATCGCGGCGGTGCCGGCGCCGGTCATGTAGACGGCATCGAACCTGGCGCGCTCGATAAGGCGCGCCGTGATGCAATCATAGGCGCCGGGCGCCACGACCATGCCGTCCCGCCGCATCAATTCGCGAAACCGCGCCGCCTGGGTCATCGGTGCCTCCTACTCGCAAGCCCTTGTTCGTCACAGGCTAGAGCCGCGGCCGGGCTGGGGTCCAGCGGCTTTGCTTTCGCGGCGCGGGCCGTCAATATGCCGCCACCTAAAACGCTGGCAGGGAGCCTGCGCCATGACACCCGACTCCGCGCGCAATATCGAATTCGTCGGACACTGCGACCTGAACGGCCGCGGCGACGGCGTGCAGATCATGGTGCATAAGGGCTACGCCTTTATCGGCCACATGTTTTCGGACGGCTTCACGGTCACCGATGTGCGCGACCCGCGTAACCCAAAGCCGGTTAACTTCACGCCGGCGCCGCCCAATTCGCGCGCCTTTCATCTGCAGACCCACGAGGACCTGCTGCTGACGGTCAATTCGCCGAACATCTGGGTGTTGCAGGGCTATTCCGATCCGAACGACTATTTCAAGGCGTCGATCACCGAGACCTTCACAAAACGCGACAAAGAATTCACCGCCGGGCTGCGCGTCTTCGACATTTCGAAGCCGGAGAGGCCGCGCGAGATCGGCTTTATGCCAGTCGACGGCCTCGGCCTGCATCGGCTGTGGTATGTCGGCGGGCGCTACGCCTACGCCTCCTGTCATTGGCAGGGCTTTACCGATCATGTCCTGGCGATCATCGACATGGCCGAGCCGACCCGGCCCGAGGTCGTTGGGCGGTTCTGGTTGCCTGGGATGAACCAGGCGGCCGGCGAGATGCCGAGCTGGACCGGCCGGCGCTATGCGCTGCATCACGCGATCGTTGCCGGCAATCTTGCCTATGCCGCCTGGCGCGACGGCGGTATGACGATCCTCGATGTCGCCGACCCGACCGCGCCCAAATTGCTGGCGCACCGCAACTGGTCCCCGCCCTTCGGCGGCGGCACCCACACGCCGCTGCCGCTGCCCGATCGCAACCTCGCGGTGTTCGCCGACGAAGGCAATCTCGACAATTGCGCCAACGGGATCCAGCGCTGCTGGGTATTCGATGTGCGCGAGCCGACCAACCCCGTGCAGATCAGCGCCTTTCCAACCCCGGCCGAGCAGGATTATTGCAAGAAGGGCGCGAAATTCGGCCCGCATAATCTGCATGAAAATCGCCCCGGCTCGTTCCAAAGCTCGGAGCTGATCTTCGCGACCTATCAGAACGCCGGCGTGCGGGTCGTCGATATCCGCGACCCGTTTGCGCCAAAGGAGGTCGCGCATTTCGTGCCGCCGGCGCCCGAGAAGATGGTCGATCCGCGCCCGAACCGGCCGCGCATCATTCAGTCGAACGATGTCTATGTCGCGCCGGACGGGCTGATGTACCTGACCGACGTCAATGACGGGCTGACGATCCTGCAATACAAGGACTGAGGAGCCCTAGGTTAGGGCGACGCCGTGACCCTCGAGGATTTGAAGCCGGGCCTCCGCCATACGGAAACGATCACGGTTGGCGAGGCGCTGGCCGTCCCCGCGCAGGCCCGACTCTTTGATCCCTCGACCGAGATGCCGCCCGTCTTCGCGACGGCGCAGATGATTGCCTTTGTCGAATGGACCTGCGTTCACGCGCTGGCGCCGTATCTGTCGCCGGCTCAGCGCAGTGTCGGGACGCGAGTCGAGATGAGCCACGTTGCGGCGACGCCGGTCGGCATGATCGTGAGCGCAGAGGTCGAGCTGATCGAGATCGACGGGCGCCGTTTTCGCTTCCGCGCGCGGTGCCGAGACGAAATGGAGATGATCGGGGAGGGATTTCACGAGCGCATGATTGTCGATCATGCGCGCTTTATGGAGCGTCTTGCGCGCAAGCGGCCCGACTAGGGACCGCTCGCGTCCGCATTTAGGCGGTAATCAGCCGGCGCTCGCCAACGCGATGCCGAGCCCGACATACGCCGATATGCCGAGCAGTACCGTCGCGGCTCTTAGCAGGATCCCTTTCATGGGGCGGTGCTCCCTCTGTCCGCTTTTGTGTCGTCTCGAAAAAAACCACCCGTGAGCAGAGCCCGTTCCGCGACAGCCCGAGTCGTTTGGTAACGCTCCGCAACGACTCGCCGCCAGGGTCAAAAAAGGGCTGCCTGTAGCTGCCGATAGCCCGTGGCGATCCGCAACGTGGTCGTTTTAGACAGGGAAAATAGGCGGGTTCGGCGATCGGGACCTGTGAGGGGGCTCACATTTGCGCGAAAGATTCGCGCCGGCGATCTCGGTCTGCGCGCATCGGCCGCGCATCCTCATGCAAGAGCTGGTGCGGACGATGGGAGTCGAACCCATACCCCCTTTCGGGGAGCGGATTTTAAGTCCGCTGCGTCTACCGTTTCGCCACGTCCGCTTCAGGTCCGAAAGCCGCAGAACTGCTCGCCTTCAGGTCATTCGATCTCGGCGAACGATATTTGAACTCCAAGGGGTTTGCCACCGGATCGCCGCCGGAGGCTCGCGACGCGGCCGAGCATCGTTCATAAAGCGCGAATGAAAATCGCGACCTACAATGTCAACGGCGTCAATGGGCGGCTGCCGGTTCTGCTGCGCTGGCTTGCGCAATCCCGGCCGGACATCGTCTGCCTGCAAGAGTTGAAGGCGCCGCAGGAGAAATTCCCCGAGGCGGCGATCCGCGACGCCGGCTATGGCGCGATCTGGCACGGGCAGAAGAGCTGGAACGGTGTCGCGATCCTCGCTCGCGGCGGCGACCCCGTGGAGACCGGGCGCGGACTTCCCGGCGATCCTTACGATGCGCAAAGCCGGTATATCGAGGCGGCGATCGGCGGCATGATCGTCGGCTGCCTCTACCTGCCGAACGGCAACCCCGCACCCGGGCCGAAATTCGATTACAAGCTTCGCTGGTTCGAGCGGCTCATCGCGCACGCATCGGAGCTGCTCGCCCTGAAGCAGCCGGTCGTGCTGGCCGGCGATTACAATGTCATGCCGACCGATCTCGATGTTTATGCGCCCGAGCGCTGGGTGGATGACGCGCTATTCCGGCCGGAGGTACGCAACGCGTTTCATCGCCTCACCGCGCAAGGCTGGACCGATGGCTTGCGTGCGCTTCACCCGGGTGAGCGGGTCTATACGTTCTGGAAATTTTTCCGGAATGCTTATGCCCGGAACGCCGGCTTGCGGATCGATCACCTGCTGATCAGCCCCTCGCTTGCCGGCCGCCTTGTCGTCGCGGAAGTCGACCGAGAGGTTCGCGGCTGGGACAAGACGAGCGATCACGCGCCCGCGTGGATCGAGCTTGCGGACGCAAAGACGAAGAGGGCGCGCTGACCCCCGAACTGTATTGAGCGAACAGGATAAAGGCGGCCGAAGCGTTCGCCCCGGCCGCCTTCTAGAGGTGCAGCGGCTTATCGGATCATCGGCGCGGGAGCTACCGGAGCCGGAACCGCGCAGCGCCAGGGGTAATACGGCCAGCCATAGGTCGGGCACGGGTTGTGAGCGGACGGCACCTGCCCCACGCCGATCCCGAAACCGTTTCCGAAATCCCATCCCAGATAAATGTCGCCCAGCAGCTGGGCGTTTGCGGAACTCAGCGGCGCTCCCGCCGCGACGAGCGCCGCCGCGGCGACGGCCAGAGTGACGAATTTTCCGGCTCTCGAGGTCCTCTTGATCATACCGTGCTCCTCCTAGCGCTCGCCGGTTGAACGAGCCTTCGGTTGAGCAACAGTATTTTTGCGCGCCCGTTCGGATTTCGCGTGCTGGTTGCCGGCATCGCGAGCCGATGCTCGGTCGCCGGCAAAAAAGCGCCCGCTCAAGCTGTCTTTTTGGCCTCTGTGCGTCCGCCTATGGCCGTTATTCCTCCGCTGCGCCCTCCTGCGGGTCACCGCCGAGGGCGTGGATCAGGGCCTTCAATTCCTCGATCGCCGCGCCGATGCGCTCGCGGTCGGTGCCCCGGATCACGAGCGTGACCCCGAAATCGCTGCGCCGGAAATAGGGATACGAGCCGATCTCGAGATCCGCGTAGCGAGCCTGCAATTCGCCGAGATCTTTGGCGATCGTCCCCTCCGCGAGGGTGCAGCTGACGCTCCGGCTCAACACCGCCGCGCCCCCCTTCAGCCGATGCTTCAGCTCGCTGAAGATCGCCTGCATGATCTGCGGCACGCCGGGCAGCACAAACACATTGTCGATGCGAAAGCCGGGGGCGCGCGAAATCGGGTTCGGCAATAATGTCGCCCCGTCCGGCACCTGCGCCATGCGCAGCCGCGCCTCGTTGAGCCCGCCCGGCGGGTAATGGCTTTCGAGGAGCCGCTTCGCCTCGGGATGCACGATCAGCGGCACCGCAAAGGCCTCCGCGATCGAGGCCGAGGTGATGTCGTCATGGGTCGGGCCGATGCCGCCGGTCGTAAACACATAATCGAAGGCGCGGCGCACCTCGTTGACCGTGTTGACGATGATGTCGGCGTCGTCCGGGATAACCCGCGCCTCGCGCAGGCGGATGCCGGCCTCATTCAGCCCCTTGGCGAGAAAGGCGAGATTCGCATCCTGGGTGCGGCCCGACAGGATCTCGTTGCCGATGATCAGCACACAGGCGGTGACCGTCTTTGGCGGGGTTTCGGCCTGGCTCATCGGACCTCGGATGCTTCTGTGCCGCGAAATATGCCCGCCTTTCTATGCAAAGCCCGCCCGTCACACAATCGCCGGTATTGCGGCGCATGCTTCGACCGGACGGCATTGCAGGCGCGGCGCGCTTTGCTTACCTCAACAACCGGAACCGCTATGGCGATGATTGCCCCTATGTTCGGATCGGATTATGACCTCGGCGCGCGGCCTCGCGGCTGCGCTAGTGGAGTGAAAAGCGTAGGGCCATGCAGCAGGATCTGATGCCGGGGCTGGGGCTCGGGCGCGGCGCCCCGCGCAGCGAGCAGATCAAGATCCACGGCGCCGACGCGTTCGAGGGCATGCGGCAGGCCGGGAGGCTCGCCGCGGCGACGCTCGACTTTATTACGCCGCATGTCCGCCCGGGGATCACCACCGGCGAGCTCGACCGCCTTTGCCATGAATTCATCGTCGGCCACGAGGCGATCCCGGCGCCCCTCAATTATCGCGGCTTCCCGAAATCGATCTGCACCTCGATCAATCATGTCGTCTGCCACGGCATCCCGGGCGACCGGCGTCTGATGGATGGCGACATCCTGAACATCGACGTGACCGTCATCCTCGACGGCTGGCACGGCGATACGAGCCGCATGTTCTTCGTCGGCGAGCGGATTCCGCTGAAGGCGCGAAAGCTCGTCGAGGTCACCTACGAGGCGATGATGCGCGGCATCGCAGTCGTGCGGCCGGGTGTCCATATCGGTGCGATCGGCGACGCCATCCAGCGCTATGCCGAAGGCCACCGGTATTCCGTCGTGCGCGATTTTTGCGGCCACGGGGTCGGCCGCATCTTTCATGACGCCCCGTCGATCCTGCATTACGGGCGTCCGGAAGACGGGCCGGTCATGCGCGAGGGCATGTTCTTTACCGTCGAGCCGATGATCAACGCCGGCCGCTACGAGGTGAAGGTGCTGAGCGACGGCTGGACCGCGGTCACCAAGGACCGTTCCTTGTCGGCGCAGTTCGAGCACACGGTCGGCGTCACGGCGACCGGCTACGAGATCTTCACGATCTCGCCCGCTGGGCTGCACCAGCCGCCCTACGATCTCAGCGTTCTGGCACAAGATCGGCAGAGCTAGCGCGTGAGCCGCACCGTCGCCCGCGCGCTGCGACCTTGCGCATCGACGACCGTCAGCTGCGCAAAACCGGGTCCGTCCGGGCGCCAATAGAGCGCATGCCGCGGTGTAGCGGGAGCGAGCGGCCGGCCGTCGACGAGCCAGCGCAAGGGTCCCCGTCCGCCGGCCGCTTCGAGCGGCACCTCGGCGCCGTCCCAGCTGACAACCGCACCATCCGGCGGATAGAGGATCTTCGGCGCGCCGGCATCGGTATTGCGGCCGTCGGACGACGCGGCATCGAGCCGTCGCAATCCGGGCGGCAGATCGCGGCGGCTGAGCCTCGACCGATCAGTCGCGGGCTGCGATAGACCAGGCGCGGGCCCGAGCAGGTCGGCGATCTTGAACAATACCGGCGACGCGGTCGTGCGGCCGCTATGCCCCGGCATCGGCGTCCCGTCCGGCCGCCCCGCCCACACCGCGATCGTCACCTGCGCGTCGTAGCCAATGGCCCAAAAGTCGCGGAACCCGTAGGAGGTGCCGGTCTTGACCGCGAGCGGCCGCCGCCGCAATTCGCCGGGCGGCACGCCCGGGGGCGGCGGCGCATCGCGCAAGATCTCGCCGACGTAAGAGGCGGCGCGCGCGCCAAAGATCGCGGTCTCGCGAACCGGCGAAGCGTCCATCCGGAAGCGCAACGGCGCAACGGCGCCTGCATGCGCCAGCGCCACGTAGAGCGTCGCCAGATCGGTCAATGAGATCCCGGCGCCGCCGAGCGCGATCGCGAGCCCGGGATCGGCGGTCGGAGTCGGAAGGCGCAGCTGCACGCCGGCCGCGCCGAGCGCCGCCGTAAAACGGCTTGGCCCGAGCCGCTCCAGCACCGCAACCGCCGGCACA
>JBKOVT010000301.1:0-6461 GCA_046724035.1 Pseudomonadota bacterium
CGGCGCCATGTTTTTCCCCGATCGAGGCGTGGCCTATCGGGAGGCATGCCGTGTGCTCAGGCCCGGCGGGCATTTCCTGTTCAATGTTTGGGACCGCATCGAGGAGAACGAGTTCACCTATGTCCTAACCGAAGCGGTGGCAGCGCTGTTTCCAGACGACCCGCCGCGGTTTTTGGCGCGCACCCCGCACGGATATCATGACATTGCAGCGATCGAGGGCGAACTGCGCGCTGCCGGGTTTTCCGACGTAAAGGTCGAAACGGTGTCGCGCCGCAGCCGCGCGTCGTCCGCACGCGATCCGGCCATTGGTTTCTGCCAGGGTACGCCGTTGCGCAATGAGATTGAGGCGCGGGCCCCCGCTCGCGTTGCCGAGGCGACCGACGCGGCCGCCACCGCGATCGCCCAACGGTTCGGGCCGGGCCCGGTAGACGGCAAGATCCAGGCGCATGTCTTCACGGCATCGGCGTAGGCGAACCCGAGATGATCGATTTTTATTACTGGCCGACGCCGAACGGCTGGAAGGTCGCGATCATGCTCGAAGAGTGCGGTGTCGAATACCGCACGATCCCCATCAATATCGGCAAGGGCGACCAGTTCAAGCCGGAGTTCCTCGCAATCAGCCCGAACAACCGGATGCCGGCGATTGTCGATCACGACCCGCCGGCGGAATTCGGGAAAGGACCGCTGCCGGTTTTCGAGTCCGGCGCGATCCTGATGCATCTCGCCGAGAAGACCGGACGGTTTATGCCGACGGACAAGCGCGGAGAGAAGGAGATGCGCGAATGGCTGTTCTGGCAGGTCGGCAATCTCGGCCCGATGGCGGGGCAGCTCAGTCATTTCGTCAACTATGCGCAAGGCGAGCATCCTTATTCGCATAAGCGCTACGCCGATGAATACAACCGCTGCCTCGGTGTGTTGGAGCGGCGGCTGGAGGGTCGCGAGTTCATCCTCGGCGACTATTCGATCGCCGACATGGCGTCCTGGCCGTGGGTGTTGATCGCGAAGCCCTTGGGTCAGCCTCTGGACGATTTCCCGAACGTGGCGCGGTGGCGCGCGGCGGTGCGGGACCGGCCGGCGGTACAGCGCGGCGTCGATCTCGGCAAGGAGTGGCGGCGCCGCGCGCCGCCCTCCGACGAGGAGCGGCAGATCCTCTTCAACCAGACGGCCCGCGCGGTGCTCGACCCGCGCTGAGCCACGGGGACAGTCCCCGTGGCTCCCGCGGCTCTACTGGATGATGAGCTGCAGCTGAGTTGTGTGGCTCGCCGAGCCGTTGTTGCCGGTCACCGTCAGAGTGGAGGTGCCAGTAGGCGCATTGCGATTGGCGCTGATCGTCAGCTGCGAGGTACCGGTCGACGGCACCGGGTTTGTACCGAAGCTGGCGCTGGTCCTCTGCGGCAAGCCGCTGACGCTGAGGTTGACCGAACTTGAACCGTTGACCGCGCCGACCGTCACCGTCGTCGACCCGCTCGAACCGCGCCTAACGGTCAGCGAATTGGAAGAGGTCGAAAGGCTGAAATCCGGCGGGTTGCTCGAGGCGCCGACCGTGAACGAGCTGATAGCGGTGGCCCACATGTAGTTAAAGAGCCGGCTGTTCTTGGTGTAGTACTCGTTGGTGTACCAGAAGGTCGTGTCGTCGCTAGGATCGATCCGTAGCGAGGTGTAGTCGCCCCAGCGCGGGTAGGTGGTCTGTGCCCCGACGCCCGCCTGCAGGATGGTTTCCGTGCTCATCGTTCCGAGCGGCATCGCCGGTGTGCGGCTGGTTATGGCGATTGAGGGATAGACGCTGCTGCTCGATTTGCTGTAGCCGATCGCGATATTGCCCGCCCCGTCCATCGCCGCGCTGCCCATCCACCGATAATTTGAGTCCGGCGCGAACGTTCCCTGCTGGAATACCGATAGGGGGCCCCCGGGGCTCGTCTGCCGCAATTCGTACCAGCGCACGCCGACGCTCGATCCGGCGAGCACCGAATGATTGACTACCATCGAGGCGTGGTCAAAAGCGCCGCCTGTTCCGCTGAACACGCGATAGGCCAGCCGGTACATCAGCCGGTCGCCAAGCGAATCGAGCTTCTGGCCGTTGGGCTGGGCGATGCAGGTGCCGCCGCCGCACGCCTCGGTGAACGGCGTTACCGCGATGTCCGTCGGTCCGTTTAGGGTTCCGGTCGAGGTCGTGAAATCCAGGCTCAGCTGATACAGGCTCAGGCTGCTCTGGGAATCGAAGTTGAGAAAATAGGCGGGCGTTCCGTCCGGGGGCGGCGTCGCGCCGTCAAGATCGGCTGGCAGGAAGCCCTGGTCTGAGACCTGTTTGCAGATTGATACCGGACTGTTGGCTCCGGCGAGCATCGCTGTCCGGTCATAGGCGCACAGCTTAGCGCCGGCCGCGTTCTGTCCGTTCGCGAACAGGTTGTAACTTGCGAGATAGGCGGAATTGGTGGCGGTCGGCCACACGCCGAATTTCGGATAATCGTTGAGATAGGTGTCGAAGGGGTAGGAGTACAGATAGTACGCGCCGCTCGGGTTATTGTTTTGCGACACAGCGATGCATTCGGAATAGGTCGGGCCGCTGGTGCTGCCGAGCTGTGTCACCAGCCACCGGCCGGTTGTGCCGTCGCCGTTGATAGCAGAAGCATCGTACTGGACCACCGGGTCGCCGGCGTTGTTGGTGGCGCAGCCGCCGCCGCCCGGCAGGCTGCTCCACAATGAGCTCAGCGACACCGGCCCCGTGATGAGCTTGCCGGTCTTGTCGAACACCGCGAATTGGCTGTTGACCAGCTGGACGATGTAGCCGACCCCCGTAACGGGATCGTTCTTGCCGACCGCGATATTGGGATCGGGCGGGATGAAGCCGTTGGCGCCGACGCCGCCAAAGCTTGTCTTCGGCTCAATGCCGTTATGCGAGCCCGGTTCGCCCTGGATATGCCCCTGTGGACCACCGGGCCCGGGAGAACGCTGCGGCAGCGGCTTTGCCGGCGGCACGATGTGCAATTCCGCCGGCGACTGCCGGAAATGATCGATCGGAAGATCGGACAGGTTCGGCGACACCGACGCGCTCGACGGGTGCGACACGGTCTGCGCGCCCGCGGGATCGGCCGTCATCGCGGTCGCGACAGCGGTAACAAAGATAAAAGTAGCGAAAGCGTTAATAATATTTTGCGGGCGCATCGAATGTTCTCCCGATCCCTGCCGGATTAAAGGCTAAGATGATCGTCTCCGGCTTTGCTTTGCGTGGCAACAAGTATTGCAGAGAATGAGGCGAAAATAGTTTGCGGCGCTCGTTAATCTTTTCAGCGACGAAGCCAGCGACCCGGTGAATGCGTGCGTCGTGCTCGGCAATCTGGGTTCGGCCCTCCCCGAGAACGACCCGTGCCAGCAACCCGATTTATCCAGCGTGCCGGATTGCTACCACATCGATCCGGATTTGTCAAGTGAAAAATTCGCAAAATGGAGCGAAATCGTCAACCTCGGTCACCGGCCCGGTATTTCGCCGCGGGATGAGGCACCGCGATATGTGGGCCGCGCCCGAACAGCTTTTCGCGATAGGTGCCGGGGCGGTAGTCGTGCTTATAGACGCCCCGGCGCTGCAATTCCGGGACGACGAATTCGACAAAATCCTCAAAGCTCTCCGGGGTCACCGCATAGGCGAGGTTGAAACCGTCGATCCCGGTGGCCTCGACCCAAAGGATCATCTCGTCGGCGATCTGCTGCGGCGAGCCGACAAACAACGGGCCGCGCCCGCCGATCGCGACATGCTCGGCGAGCTCGCGGACGGTCCAGATGCGGTCCGGATCGGCCGAGGTGAAGCTTTCGAGGGCCGAGCGCATCGCCTCGGTCTCGATGTAGCGCAATTCGTCGTCCGGCTTGTATTTGGCGAAATCGACGCCGGTCCAGCCGGAGAAAAGCGCGAGCGCCGCCTCGTAATCGACATACCGGCGGTATTCGGCGTGCTTGGCCTTCGCCTCGGCCTCATCACGGCCGCTAATGACGGTCGTCAAAGTGAAGATCAGGAGGTCGTGCGGATCGCGGCCCAGCGCAGCGGCGCGGCGGCGGATATCGGCGACCTGCGGCGCTACGACTTGCCGGCTCGGCCCATTAATAAAGACGCATTCGGCATGCGCCGCGGCAAAGGCGCGGCCGCTCGTCGAGGCCCCGGCCTGATACAGCACCGGCGTCCGCTGCGGCGACGGCTCGGATAGATGGATCGCGTCGAGCCGGTAGTAATGCCCGTCGTGCCGGACGCGGTGAATGCGCGCGGGATCGGCGAAGATGCGGCGTTCGCGGTCGCGCAATGCCGCGCCGTTTTCCCAGCTGCCCTCCCATAGCTGGTAGACGACCTGCATGTACTCTTCGGCGATCGCATAGCGTTCCTCGTGGCGCGGCTGAACCTTGAGGCCCATGCCGGCGGCGGCGCTATTCAGATAACCGGTCACGATGTTCCAGCCGGCCCGCCCCTTTGTCAGGTGATCCAGGGTCGACATGCGGCGGGCGAACGGGTAGGGCGGCTCATAGGACAAGGTCGAGGTGACGCCAAAGCCGAGATGCTCGGTCACCTGCGCCATCGCCGGGATCAGCAGCACCGGGTCGTTGACCGGCACCTGCACCGCATGACGCAGGGCGGCGTCGGGCGAGCCGCCATAGACGTCGTATATGCCGAGCACGTCGGCGAGAAAAATGCCGTCGAACTTGCCGCGTTCCAGCGTTCTCGCGAGGCCGGTCCAGTATTCCAGATCGGTGTAATGCGCCGAGCGGTCGCGCGGATGCGCCCACAGCCCCGGCGATTGGTGCCCGACGCAGTTCATCTCAAAGGCGTTGAGGCGGATTTCCCTCATGCCGCGACCATACACTTGCGGGGGCGTTCGGGCATCATCCGGGGCCGGTTTCCTCCGCATGCGATCGGTGGAATGCTAGGCTCGCCGGGTCCGCCTGACAGGAGAGGCCAATGCGGTTGCTGAGGATCGTCGCCTTGTTCGCCCTCGCTTTCGGGATCGTGCCGGCGCATGCGGCCGACCCGTACAAGCTGCGCATTGGCTGGGTGGTGGCGGGGGCCGATTTCGCGACAATGATGTTCGCCAAGCCTGAGCTCGCGCCGCATGCCGGCAAGACCTACATCCCCGAGCTGACCCATTTCGAGGGCACCTCGACCGCGATGCAGGCGCTCGCGACCGGCGAGCTCGATACCGCGGCATTGGCCTATTCGACCTTCGCGCTCGGGGTCGTTAATGCCGGAATGCAGGATTTGCGCGTCATCGGCGACGGGTTTCAGGACGGCGTTCCCGGGTATCACACCAACGGCTATTTCGTCCGCAACGACAGCCCGATCCACACGGTCGAGGATCTCAAGGGAAAGGTCATCGCGACCAACCAGCGCGGCAGCGCCGTCGACATGGCGGTGCGGGCGATGCTCGCGAAGCACAATCTGCAGGACAAGCGCGACGTCACAATGATCGAGGTGCGCTTTCCCGACCAGAAGGCGATGCTGAAGGAAGGCAAGGTCGATCTGATCACATCGCCCTTGCCGTTCGGCGCCGATCCCGAGCTTCTCGCCTTCGCGCACCCGCTGTTCACGCAGGAGGATGCGATCGGGCGCAGCCAGATGATCGTTCGCGTCGCCCGCGAGCCGTTTCTCAAGGCGCATCACGACGCGATCGTCGATTTTATGGAGGACTATCTGCACACGGTGCATTACCTGCTCGATCCGGCGCATCACGCCGAAGCGATCGCGCTGTTGGCCCAGGTGACAAAGCAGAAGCCCGAGCTTTTCGACAGCTGGGCCTTCACCAACAAGGACTATTTCCGCGATCCGAAGGCGCTGCCCGATCTCGCTGCGCTGCAGGCCAATATCGACCTGGAGCACCAGCTCGGGTTTCTGCGCTCGCCGCTCGAGGTCAAGAAATATTCCGACAACAGCATCGCCGAGGAGGCGGCGCGGCGCCTCACGCCGGAAGCCGGGCATTGACCGACGCGGAGCTGGCGTGGCGGATCGAGGCGGTCTGCTTCAATGCGTTTCCGTCGCTGAAACAAGCGATCCTCGATGGCTGGCTGCTGCGCTTCAGCAAGAGCGTCAGCCGCCGCGCCAATTCCGCCAACCCGCTGCATCCGGGGTTCGCACCGGTGCACGCGGTCATCGAGCAGATCGAAGCGGTTTATCGCCGGCAGGGGCAGCCGACGATCTTTCGCGTGCCGTCGTTTGTGGCGGTGGCGCTCGACGCGCCTTTGACCGAGCGCGGCTATGGCCGTGAAGGCGAAACCTGCGTCCTCTATGGCGCGATGGATGCGGTGGCGGCGGCGCCCGACGCCGGCGTCGAGCTATCGGCGGAGCCCAGCCCGGAATGGCTCGCCGGGATGGCGGAATTGCAGGGCCACACCGAGGCGCATCGCGCGGTTTACCGGCGCATTGTCGAGGCTGTCGCGGTCCCTGCCGCGTTCGCCGGGCTGCGCATCGACGGCCGCCTCGTGGCGCTTGC
>JBKOVT010000118.1:0-3864 GCA_046724035.1 Pseudomonadota bacterium
GCGGCGCACCACCTCGCAGGCCGGCTCGATCAACCAGCGGCCATGCTTTGGCTCGCCCAGCAACGCCCCGAACACCGATTCGGAATCGAAGCGCGGCAGGCACAGCCAATCGATCGAGCCGCCGCGCGATACCAACGCGGCGGTGTAGGTATTGCCGATGATCCCGTAATCCTCGATCGGCGAGCTCATCGCGATCGGGGCTTTACCGAGGTTGGCAAGCCGCCCTGCCGCTTTGGGTCCCATTCCTTCCGGATCTGCTCTTCAACGGGAAGGCCCGTCTCCGTGGTCGGGCTGCGCACCGTCGCATCGGGCGAGTCGGCTTCCGCGACGGGCTCGTCGGCGACATAGTGGGGTTGCTGGCCGGCGCCTGGCTTAGGGTCTGCAGGGGGCCGCTTTGGCCGGTTTTCGTTGGGCATTGCGTTCTCCGCGAGCAGTTTCGCCTAGTTTGCGAACGGGCCCGGATTGCCGATCGTTTCCCCGCTTGGGCCCTGGCGGCGCCCTGCAAACCGCCTAACGCCCGCCGGCCAATCCGTCGATCTCGCGATCCAATGCCGGCGTGAGCCGGGTATAGCCCTGGGTATTGAAATGCAGCCGGTCGGTCGAGATCCCCGTTAACAGGCGCCCATCGGGTCCAAGCAGCAAGCCGCCGAGATCGGCATACCGAATGGTGCTGCCATCCGCGCAAGTCTCGATCATCCGGTTGACCGCGGCGATCTCATGCCGTTCGACGATGCGCGGGATGTCTTCGCGCGGCCACAGCGCAAGCAGCAGGATGCCGGCGCCCGGCACGCGCTGGCGCAATTTCAGGAGGGTGGCGCGGATCCCCTCGGCGGCCACTGCGGGAGGCCATTCATAACCGAGATCGTTGGTGCCGATCAGCAGCACGATCCCGTGCGGCGGCGGGCCATCGAGATTGCCGTGTTCCAGCCGCCAGCGCAGATGGTCGGTGCGATCGCCGCCGATCCCGGCATTGAGCACCCCGCGGGGCGCCATATGCTGCTCCCACACCTCGCGGTCGAACCCTTCGGTCAGGGAGTCGCCGAGAAACAAGACCCGGTGCGGCTGATTTTTGACATCCGCATTGATCTGTTCGAAGCGGGCGCGGGCATGGCCGTTCTGCCGCGGCGCTGGAGGGGACAACGCGCCCTGTATGAAGGGACCGCAGCGTAAAGGGGCCTGCGCCTCGGCCGAGGGCATGTAGCCGCACAGCAAAATCGCCAGCAGGAACGCGGCAATAACCCGCCGGCGTTTTTTCATCCCTCGAGGCTCTCCAACATCATCGCCCAAAATCACCGTGCCGACGCTAAGAGGAGCGCCGCCGGCCGGCAAGGGAAGGCCCGCGTCGCGGCGGCAAAAAAGGCCGCCCTGAACCCCGCGACGGCGCGGCCGATTTCCGCTATCTGTAGAATCATGAACGACCCTGTCGCATCGATCGCCGGCTTGGCGCAAGAAGAGCTCACTGCTTCCGTGCAGGCGCTCGTGCTGCCGAAGGGTCTGTATGTCTTCTCGGTCAAATCGGCCGATCCCGAACGGGTCGCGGAATTGGGCGGGTTGATGCTGCCGGCGATGCATATCGGAACCGGTCCCAATGTTTCGGGGCGCACGATTGAATTTCTGTCCGGCCGCGACGAAGGACGCCCGTGGCTTTATGCACCGGGCGACACGCTGGTGGCCAAGGTGGTCGACGCGCAGGTGACACTTTTTTTGACATCGGTGCGCCGCGCGGGCGCCGAGCCCATCGATGTCGAGATCGAGCGGCTCGATGCGCGCCACGAACCGCATGCCCAAGGCGCGGCGGTCCCGCCCACCGCGGCGCCGGTGGGGCGACGCGAGCAGCCCGTGCGCCTGCAGATCTCTGCCCATATCAGCAACCGCGGCGATGTCGTCTTCATCGATACGGAATGGGTCGGGCGGCTCGGGCACGGCATGTCGATCGAGGCGTTCTCGGTGACGCCGCTCGAGCACCTCGCGGCCACCGACCTCGAATACAAGGGGCTGACCGGCGCCGGGTTTGAGAGCCCGTGGATCAGCAATGGCGAGCTTTGCGGCACGCGCGGCATGGGGATCCCGCTGGTCGGTTTTGCGGTGCGGCTGAGGCGCGAAGCGGCGGCCTCGGGCTGCGAATGCGCCTATCGCGGCTATTTCCGCTCCGGCGCGATCAGCGATCCGGCAAAAAACGGTGAGCTCTGCCGGTCCCCGACGCCAGGCGATCCGCTCGAGGGTATCGAGCTTCGCATCACGCGCGGTTGAGAGATGAGGCAACCCTCCGACGAAGCCGCGCCGCCTCGTCGCAAGCTGCTCGTCAATCTGGGCAGCGGCCCAAAACGTTTGTCGCGGCTGCCGCCGGTCTTGGCCGAATGGCGCGAGTTCCGCGTCGACATCGATCCGACGTCAGCGCCCGATCTGCTCGCCGACCTTACCGATCTATCGGCAATCAACGGCGGCTCGGCCGATGCCGTGTGGGCAGCCCACTGCATCGAGCATCTCTATCTTCACGAGGTGACAAAAGCGCTCGAGGAGTCGCGCCGCATCCTTGCCGATGATGGCTTCCTTTGCGTCATCGTGCCGGATTTGCAATCGATCGCGAGCTATCTCGAGACCGACCGCCTCCTCGATACGGTCTATGAGTCGCCGGCTGGCCCGATTACCGCGCATGACATGATGTTCGGCTTCAGCCGCGATCTGGCCTCGGGCTATCCGAGGATGGCGCATAATTGCGGCTTCACTGCCGGCGTCCTGTTGCGGAAGTTGCGTGAGGCCCACTTCGGCGAGATCATCTTGCGACGCCGCCCAACCCTGGAGGTCGCCGCCGTGGCGTGGAAGCGCGCCTCGGCGGAGAATGCGGCGCGGGAGGCGCTGCTCGACGCGCTGCAGTTGTGAGCGGCGATAAGTGAGGCCGCCATGAAAGTCTATCGCGGTGGCCGCAGTCTCGATGGCGCGGTCGTCACCGTCGACGGCAACCCGCTCCCGCCGCGCTACGATCTGAAGCGGCTGTCGGCGACCGGCTTCGAATGGACTTACGAAGGCGCCGGGCCGGCGCAGCTCGCGCTCGCTTTGCTTGCCGACCATCTCGGGGACGACAACAAGGCGCTCACGCTTTATGAGCGCTTCATGCGCCGCGTTGTGGCCGAGCTCGATAATTCCTGGGAGCTCAATTCGGCCGATATCGACGCGGCCCTCACGGGTCTTTGAGTAAAAACGGCCGGGCCACCCGGGCCCGGCCGAGCAAAAAGCCCGACGCCTCCGCGCTATTCGGCTGGCGCGCGTGACGCCGACGCGACAGCTACTGCCGGTCTACCGAGCGCGCTGTCCATCTCCTCAAGCGTGCGCCCCTTGGTTTCGGGTCCGAACACCCAGAACCCGACGACCCCGAGGAGGTACCAGGAGGCGAAATAGACAAACGCCGGGCCGAGCATCACGAGGTTCGGCGCCGCCGGTTTGATGATGTCCCCGGCGCCCATGATCAGCGCCAGGCCGAACGGGCCCAGGACCTTGCCGCTGAGATTGCCGACCCCATAACCCAGTCCCATGCCGCTCGACCGCAGCCGGGCCGGCCAGATCTCCGACATGTACGGTCCAACGACGGTGTAGATCGCGCTGCTGAAGAAGCCGAACGCGACGATCAGCACGTAAAACAGCGACCAGCTACCGATAAAGACGTCGTAGAGGTAACCGGCCGCGACGATCAGGATCGCCGACATGACGCAGTAGAGCGTGCCCGACCCGCGCCGCCCCAGCGGCTCGATCAGTGCGGTGATGCTGAACCGGCCGAGGATCCCCGCCAGATTGAAAAATATCATCAGGAACGCGGCGTGCGCCGGGTTCGTGTTCAGCACGACGACGAGCAGCGTCGCGCCCCACAGC
>JBKOVT010000177.1:0-14467 GCA_046724035.1 Pseudomonadota bacterium
CGTGTGTATCAGCTTGGCATCGAAGCGCTTTTGCGCCATCAGCGCAGCGGCGCGGTGCGTCGCGCTCTTACCCTCGCCACGAATCCCGAACACGTAGATGTTGTTGCGCACGAGATAGGCGAGATCGACGGGCACCGGATCTTCGGGGAATGCCGCGAGGCATATCCGTCCGCCGCGGTTGACCATTCGCGCCGCCTCATTGAGCGCAGTGGGCGCGCCAGAGCATTCCAGCACATACTGCACGCCCTTGCCGCCGGTCAGGCGCTGCACCGCTTCGACCGCATCTTCGCGGCCGACATTGACGATATGATCGGCGCCGAGCCGCTTCCCCATTTCGAGGCGGCTGTCGCGCGTCCCGGTGAGGATCACCGGCTGCGCCCCCAAGGCTTTGGCGACTCCGACCCCCATCAGCCCGATCGGGCCCGGCCCTATGACGACGACGCCCTCTCCCGCAATCACGCCGCCCATCACGTCGAGCCCATACATCGCGGTGCCAGCAGTGACGACGAGCGTCGCCTCGGCGTCGCTCATATCGTCAGGAATGTGCGCCAGCGTGTTGATGCTATTGACCGCATATTCGGCGAAGCCGCCATCGGTGCTGAAACCATTCGCACGATGTCCTTTCGCGCCATAGCCGTAATTCAGGCAAGAGGTGTACATGCCTTCGCGGCAGCGCTGGCAGCGGCCACAGCCGGCGTGAACCTCCACGGTGACGCGCTCGCCGACCTGAAATTCGTCGACGGTCGGGCCTAGCTTCACGATCGTGCCCATGTATTCATGGCCGGGTGTGAAGCCGCGATTGAACGGCAACCCGCCATCGATCATCGCCGGCACACCATGACGTATGATCTCGATATCGGTCGCACATACCGCGATCGCGTCGACGCGCACGAGAACCTCGGTCGGGCCCGGCTCCGGGACCGGCTTCTCAACGACCGACAGCTCCTCCGGGCCGCCCAGGACCCAAGCCTTCATCCGATCCGGAATGGGGTACTGGTTGCTGTGAGAGGTAGCCTCGGAATGCAGCTTGGCCATCGCGCTCGAATCCTATGTTGTCGCTGCGGATTGTCGGGAGCGCTCGCGCGGGCGTCAACGAGACACATGATCTTGAACCGACGTGGTTGCCGTGTCGCCGACAATCCAAACATCGGCAAGATCCTGGCCGAGGAAATGGCTCGGCGTGATGTTCCAGCCCTTCAGCTTTGACGAGTGCGCGACGATACGGTTCCACCACAGGAGCGGCACCGTGTAGGCTTCGTTGAGCGCGTGCCGCTCGAAATCGCGCACCATCTTCGCGCGCTGACGCGGGTCGGTGGTCATGGCCTGCGCCACGAACATCGCATCGAGAAACCGGTCGGTGGAGCCCGAAAAATTGACGGGCGAGAGGTCATGCGACACGTATTTGGTCAGCTGGAATGTCGGGTCGTCGTAGAAATCACCCGAGAAATCGAGCGCAATATCAAAATCGCGGGCATCGACGATCTTCTGCCAATCCCAGATGTTGCGGCGGTCCTGGGTCACGGTAATGCCGAGCTCTTTCCAGCTTTCAACGAGCAGCTCGGCGCCGGCGTAATGCGGGACCGGGATGTCGCGCACCAGCACCGTCAGCGAGAGCTTGTCGACACCGGCTTCGGCGAGGAGTTGTTTCGCCTTGGCGCGCGCTGAGACAATATCGCGCGAGAAACCCGGCAATGCCGTGAGCTCCGCTTCTGACATCGCCAGATTGGCGCCTGGACGCATAAGCCCGCCGACATATTTCAAGAAAGTGGTGCCTTGCAGCCGCTCGGCGGCGCCCCAACGGTCAATCGCCAGCGATAGCGCGCGCCGTACGCGCGCATCTTCGAATGGCTTCTTGTTGGTATTGAAGACGACAAGCAGGTTGGAGAGCCACGGGCTCTCGGTCGTTGTGATGCGGTCGCCCGCGGTCTCGGCCAGCTGGTCGCGCTGACTCGGCGTCACGCCGCGGAACTCAGCCATGATGCGACCGCTCTCCAACGCCTTGATGACCGCCGCCGGCGCCATGAACTGGGCCTCGTAGCCGTCGAGATAAGGCTTGCCGGGCTGAAAATACTTCTCCCAACGCCTGGCCTGCCAGCGCTCGCCCTTCTTGTGCTCGACAAACACGAAAGGGCCGGTGCCGAGCACATGCGTTTTCGGGAATTGTGGGTCCTCGGCCAATTTCACCGCACTGTAGATGCAGTTCCAGGGCGAGGCGAAATTTGCCAGCATCGCCGCATCCGGCCATTGCAGCCGGAACACGACGGTCAGCGGGTCGGGCGTGTCGATCGCCGCGATAGCGCCGAAATCGACCTGCCGCGATGAGGTGACGCCCTCCGGTGGATGGATAATGCGTTGATAGCTCGCCTTGATGTCGGCCGAGGTCAGGCGCGATCCGTCATGAAACAACACGTTCGGGCGCAATTTGAAGGTGTAGGTCTGACGGTCCGCCGACACTTCCCAGGACTGCGCCAAATCGCCGACGATCTGCGGGTAATTCGCGGCGTCGAATTTCAGCAATGTCGAATAATGCGGCGCCACCGGATGCAGAAAGGCGAAAGAGGTGTTGCCGTGGCAATCGTAATTGCCGGGCTCCACGGTCGAGGCAAATTCCAAAATCCCGCCGCGTTTCGGCACGTCCGCCGCCGGCGCCGGTTGCGACGCGAGAAGCGCGATCGCCACTGCCACTCCGGCGACACGCGCGATCATGCGCGTGGCGGTCTCTCCCGCACCCCAAAGGAACTCCCGGACGGGAGCGGCGCGAAACACGGCGCAGCTCATTGCGGCTGACCTGTTTGCCAGTCGCGGAACTGCTGGAAGAGCGCGCTCTTTTCCTGAACCGGCAGCGGCGCCTCGCCATTGGCTTGCCGGCGCTCATCGAGAAACCGGGAAAACATCAGCCGCATCTCGTCGACGCTCGGCGATTTCGCGATCTGCATGTTTTTCTGCAGCCATTGTTCGGCCGGCGGGTAACGCCGCCAGCCCGGCAGATCGGCGGCAAGATTCACATCGTGCCATTTTTGATGGTGGCCGGGTTCCAGCAGCGATGGGAAGCCGGTAAAGAACGTCTCGACAAAATTCGCGACGTTGCGGTCTCGCTCGGGAACCTGACGGAGTTCGGCGACCGCGAGGACGGCTCCCACGGCGATCGTTTTGATCGGCTGGTCCGTCGGTACCAACACGGGATAATCGGCGGCCGTGAGCCGGGTCGGCACATAGATGTCGTTGCTTGCCTGGTTGAAAGGAATGTCCAGCAGGCGGAGCTCGGTATCCTTGAGGTCGTGGACGAGCGGAGCCGGCTTGCCGGCGAGCAGCGCCACCGCGGCAATCTCTCCTTTGCGGAGCGCCTCGAGCGCAACCTCCTGGGGTTCGTTCGTCGCGATGACCGGGATGTTCAGCTGAGCGAAGAGACGGGCCGCGGTTATCGCCGTTCCGCTGGCCTGCGGACCGACATTCACCTTGCGGTTTGCAAGCTCCGCGACGGACTTCACATCGCGCCGCGCCAGCAAATGAAATTCTTCGTTGTAAAGCTTTGTTATGTAGTAGGCGCCGGGATCGGCCGCCGCGATCAGCTTTCGCTCTCTCGCGTAATCCAGCATGTCCGCCGGCAGGATCGCCATATCGATGCCGCGCAGATATTTCAGGTCGATCAGGTTTTGCAGCGCGCCTTTCCCGACGACGGGCACGAGCCGCCGCGTCGCGCCGTCATCGATCAAATTGGCGAGTTCTTCGCCGATCCGCACGGAAATGCCGGAGGTCCCGGCTGTCTCGAGCTCCACGACGCCGCGGTTGACTGTAGCGGATTGCTGCGCCTGTGCCGGCACCGCGACCGCCATGACGACGGGAAGCATAGACGCGATGACGATGCGCAAGGTTCGGGTCATGGCAGTCGCTGATCCTTCTCGGGGGCGAGAGTCTGCAATAAAGTTTCGGCTTCGGTGATGCCCAGTTCACGCGCCCGCCGGTACCAACGGGCCGCCGCCACAGCATCGCCGCGCACGCCGCTCAGATGCGCCTGCGCCAAAAACGCCGGGTCGTAGGATTCGCCAAGCCGGAGCGCCGCCTGGCCGTCACCGGCCTCTGCGGCGCGCTCATAAAAAAGCCGCGCCGAAGCAAGGTCGCCCTTCGCAATGAGCGCATCCCCGCGCGCGAGCAGCGTCGCGATCTCAGCCGCTGATGGGGCAGGCGATGCGGGCTTTATCGAACGATTGCCGGATCCCGCCGACGGCGCCGTGCCCGGTTGCTGCAAATTGCCGCCAAGAGGCTCAGGCAAGCGCGTAGCACTCTGGTCGATTCTCGCCACGAGCTGTGCCGCAGCTGGAGCTGCTTCGCCATTTGGCGACGCTGCGACTGCGGAGATTTCGGCAGATTGCTGTCCAAGCTCGGGTGCCTGGCCTGTGGAAGCCGCTGCCGGCTCCCGCGACGGCTCCGCCCCTGCTGCCACATCGGCTGGGGCCGCTGCACCGGCAGCGGGCTCTATTCGCGGCGCGATGCGCGTTTCGCTTTCGGCCGGTGCAGCAGCTGCTTCGATATGATTTGCCGCGGAGGTTTGCGTCGATTCGCGTGAAGAGGTTGCGGCTGTATCTTCACTGCTGTGCGATCCGGCTATCGTCACGTCGACGGCCGCTTGAGAGAGGAGCAGGAGGCCGGCCGCAAAGCCGAACACCGACAAGATCGAGAAATACCAGGCGAGCGCGCGCTCTCCTTTGCTGCGCCTCGTCTTGACGAGCAGTGCCTCGCCGCCCCACGCCTGTTCGAGTGCCAGACGCGGCAGAAAGAAAGGCTCGCCTTCCCGGTACAGCGGATCGGAGACGACGACCTCCTCGACGCCTTCCCGGCCGGTTCCGAGAACCGCGACGACATTGCCGTTGTTGAGCAGCAACAGAATCGTCTTTGTCGCGGTCGCAACCAGTAGACTGCCCCAGTCGAAGCTGGCCGGCCGCAGGCGAAGTCCTCTCGTTTTGGAGAACGCGATCAGACGGTCGAGCGGCAGAACGCCTTCCTCAGCATCGTCGACCCATCCAATCGCTGCTGTCGCCATGCGCGTGCCGTCGCTCCCGCAAATGCGATCGAGGCACGAGAATGCCGTCTTGCAGGAGACGGCGAGCCCTTTGATGGGCTCGACGTCAACGTCGGTCGCATCCATGCGAGGGCCGTTCACCGCATTCCGGTCGGACGCGTGCATCAATGAAGGAACACGGGCGACAGTAGCGGACACTCTCGGTCGCGCAATCCGAAAAGGAGTCGCGGGTTCCGCTATCCACGGAAAATGACAGTTACTCTCGCTCGCCCGAAAACGATCCACCGGGTTGTGCACAAGAACGCCGACAAGCGCGCGCGAATCGGCCTCCGAGTGGCCGCCGACCGGGGCATCGCGATATTAACGGGGCGTTACAACAGGCCGAGATCCTTGAGGCTCGTGTGCCGGCCTCGGCCGATGATCAGATGGTCGTGCACGGTGACGCCGAGCGGCTTCGCGGCACTGATAATATCGCGCGTCACCGCGATGTCGGCCTTCGACGGCGTCGGGTCGCCCGAGGGGTGGTTGTGCACGAGGATCAAGGCTGAGGCGTCCAATTCGAGCGCGCGCTTGACCACCTCGCGCGGATAGACCGGCGTGTGGTCGATGGTGCCGCGCTGCTGCCGCTCATGCTTGATCAGCTCGTTTTTTCGGTTGAGGAACAGGAGGTGGAATTCCTCGACGGTGCCATGGGCAATATTGGCCTTGCAGTAATCGATCAGCTTGTCCCACGAGCCGATGACGTCGGCTTGGCGCAGCTGCGATTCCGACAGGCGCAGCGCCGCATCGCGTACAGCCTTCAACATCGCCACGCCCGCCATGCCAAGACCGCGCCGCTTGCCGTCGATGTTGGCCTTGACCTCTTGGAGCGCCTCGGGCTGTGCGCTGAGCACTTCGGCCAACCCGCCGAAATGCTCGATCAGGGCTTTTGCCAACGGCTTCGTGTCGCCGCGCGGATTGCTGGCGGCGAGCAGGATTTCGAGAATTTCATAATCCGGCAGGTTTTCGGCCCCGCCCTTCAATAGACGGTCCTGCAAACGCGAGCGGTGCTCGAGATAATGTGGCTTGAAACCGATCGCGTCGGCGAGTTCGCGATGCGGCCCGCTCTTCCGCGGCATCAGCGCCGTTTCCGATTGTTCGGTGGGCGGCGCGCCCGCATCTTTGCGAGCTGGGCCTCGGCCATGCGCCGCGGCTCGTCGGTCGCGTAAGCCTCGGCGAAAACCTCGATGCCGCGAGCCACCGCAGCGCCGGTCGGCAATTCCTCCCAATCGAGAATGAGTTTTTTCTGCAATCGGATGGCCTGCGGTCCGCCGGCGAGGATCGCAGCGGCAAAGCGCTCGACGACGGCGTCGAGCCGGTCGGGCGGGACGACCGCATCGACCAATGCCCAGGCGAGCGCCTCGTCCGCATCGATCGATACGCCGGTCAGCAGCAAACGACGCGCCCGGCCATATCCGATCAGCTGCGGCAGCAATGCCGCCTCGACAACCGACGGGATGCCGACCCTGACCTCGGGCATCCCGAACACCGCCCGGTCACTGGCGACGCGCAGATCGCAGGCGGCGGCGAGTTCGAGCCCGGCGCCAAGCGCGTAACCGTCGATCCGGGCGATGACTGGCACTCGCAACCGGTGAAACCCGTCGCAGCAACGATGCACGAGGGTAATGAATTCGCGCGCGCTATCCTCGTTGAGCGCGGCCAGCTCGTTGATGTCGGCGCCGCCGACAAAAGCGCGCTCGCCGGCGCCGGTGACGATCACGAGCCGCAGCTCCGGATCGGGTTCGAGCGCCTGCACCGCCTCGACGATCTCGACCATCAGCTCGCGGTTGAGGGCGTTGAGCTTACCGGCATTGTCGATCGTGAGCCGCGCCAGATAACCGCCCTCGGGCCGGTCCTCGCGGGCAACCCTCACGCCCATTCCGCGTTTCTCCGCCTGGAGATTACCGCTTTCTTTGTGCATAGTAGCCGCGGCCCGCCGAGGGAGGCGAGGCTAAAGGAGGCGAGGGTGGACATTATCGAGGACATCGCCGAGATCCGCGAAATCTATGGCGAACCGATGGAGCGCACGGTCAAGAAGCAGCTGCCGAAGCTGGAAAAGCACTCGCGCGCCTTTATCGCCCTGTCGCCGTTCCTGGTCATCGCTTCGAGCGACCCGTCGGGGCGCTGCGACGCCTCGCCGAAGGGGGATGCCCCAGGCTTCGTCAAGGTCATCGACGACCAGACCCTGCTGATCCCAGACCGGCTCGGCAACAACCGGGTCGACACGATCGGCAACCTGCTCGCCCGCCCCGGGGTCGGGCTGATCTTTTTTGTGCCCGGGGTCAACGAGACCTTGCGGGTCAACGGCAAGGCCAGCATTACGACCGATCCGGCCCTGCTGGAGCCGCTCGCCGTCAATGGCAAGGTGCCGCGGAGCGGCATCCTGATCACCGCCGAGGAGGTTTATTTCCACTGCGGCAAGGCGCTGATCCGCTCCGATCTGTGGAACTCGGAGAAGCAACTGCCGAAGGGCCAATGGCCGCCGCTCGGCCGCATCATCGCCGAGCAGATCGGCACTGACCCCGTAGAGGGCGAGCGTCTGACCGCGGAGAGCTACCGCACCCGCCTCTACTAACTTCCGCTGTCATTCCGGGATCGCCCGAAGGGCGAGGCCCGGAATCCATGAACGCGGGCCTCTGGAAAATGGATTCCGGGCTCGCGGCTGCGCCGCGCCCCGAATCACATGCGGGCCTGAGGCTCCCGTTACACCCTGCGCTCGCGGCGGCGCTCCTCGTCTTCGGCCTTGTAGAGGATGCGCTTTGCGTCGCGCGAGGCGGCGTCGGCCTCCGCCTCCTTCCCGTCCTGCCGGTCGATGCGGGCGATCTCCAGCTCGACATAAGCGGCGCGCGGCGTCTCACGGCCCGCGCCGCGCTCCAAGACAGCGAGCGCCGTCGCGAAGGCGCGGCGCGCTTCCGCTGTCCGCTTCAGCCCGTCATAGACAAGCCCGAGATCGAAAAGATCGTCGGCGATAAACGGATGCGTCGCGCCAAGCCGCTCCTGGTCAATCGCCGCCGCCTGTTGGATCAGCGGCAACGCCTCGGCAAAACGGTGCGCCCGCAATTCGGCATTGGCGAGTTGCGCCAGGCTGCGCGCCGTGGCCCCGTCCGGCCCGTGATGGTGTCGGTCCTCGGCCACCGCCTCCTGCAAGACCTCTGCGGCTTCAGCGAAATGCTCCTGGGCGGCGAGGGCCGCGCCCAAGGCGCGCAACGGCTCGGTCGAGCGCCGATGCGGGTTGCGGCTCGCGATCTCGACGGCGCGCCGTGCCGATTTTTCAGCCTCGGCGGCGTTGCCCCGCGCCAGCGCGACGCGGGCCAGCGCGGCGAGCGCGGTCGCGATCGCCGGATGATCCGGCGCGACGCGCTCCTCCAACGTGATCTGCGCCGCGATCAGGAGCGGCTCGGCATCGAGATAGCGGCGGCGGTCGATCGCAACGAGCGCCAGCGCGACCATCGCCTCGGCCGCGCTCGCGGATTCGCAGCCAAAGCGGGCGATTGCGATATCGAGCGCCCGCCGGCGCAATTCCGCCGCCTCGGCCAACGCGCCCTGGCGCAGCCGAAACCGCGCAATCTCCTCGATCAGCGGCAACAGATAGGGGCTGGTGGGGCCCTCTTTCGCCTCGGTTGCGGCGAGCGCCTCGGCGAGCCGGGCGAGTTCGCTGCCCTCGGCGGTGCCCGGCTCATTCGTTGACGACGCGCCAACAGCCGCGCCCAACACAAGCGGCAGCACGAGGCTCGCCAGCGCCAATCGCCTCACTTGACCTCCCGATCGAGCAGGCTTGACCGTCCGGGTTCTCCATCCGAGGCTTGGGAAGCGGCACATCAACCCGGCGAGAACGATCATGAACCAGGCCGAGCAAGCATCCAAGGCCGAGGCCTTCCGCGCGCTGCATCGCGGTCCGCGCCTCCTGTTGCTCCCGAACGCCTGGGACGCGATGAGCGCGCGCATTGTCGCCTCGGAAGGCTTCCCGGCGATCGCGACGACGAGCGGCGGTCTGGCCTGGGCGCTCGGCTATCCCGATGGCGAAGCCGCGCCGTGGGATGAGGTCGTCGCGGCGACCGCCCGTATCGCCCGCGCCGTCTCGCTGCCGGTGACCGCCGATATCGAGACCGGATATGGCGACACGCCGGAGGCGGTTGCCCGCTCGATCGCCGACATCATCGGCGCGGGCGCGGTCGGCGTAAACCTCGAGGACGGCGTGCGCGGCGGTGCTGCGCCGCTACGCTCGGTCGACGACATGGTGGCGCGCATCCGCGCCGCGCGCGAGGCGGCCCGCGCCGCCGGCGTGCCGATCGTGATCAATGCCCGAACCGATCTTTATCTGAAGAACATCGGCAATGAGCAGAGCCGCTTCGAGGAGGCGGTGGCGCGCGCCCGCGCCTATCTCGCCGCCAGCGCCGATTGCTTCTATCCGATCACGCTGCGCGATGCGGATACCATCGGCCGGCTCGTGCGCGGCGTGAATGCGCCGGTCAACATCGGCGGGGTGCGCGCCGGTTTTCCCAGCGTCGCCGAGCTGGAGGCGCTCGGCGTCCGCCGCGCCAGCACGGCGACCGCGATCACCCTGATGGTGGTGGACGCGATCCGCTCGATGGCCGGCGAGCTGTACGAGACCGGCCGCTTCGACGCGCTCAAACCAACGATCACTCATCCCGAGGCGCAGCAGCTCTTCGGTCCGAAAAACCCGGGCTAATGCGATGCGGGTGCTGGCGGGACTACTGGTGATCATCTGCGGATTGACCACGGGCGCTGCCGATGCCGCGCAGCCCGGGGATCCTCCGCTCGAAACGGCGCTTCGCCTCGTGACGAATGGCAAGCCGGCCACGGTCATCTATCACGCGAACGGCCGCTACGACGTCATTGTGACCGGCAGCGCGGGCCACACACAGCACGTCAGATCGGGGCTTTGGTGGACCGAGGATCAGACGCTGCGCCATTGCTTTGTTCCCGACACCCCGTCGCGGAATGCCGGCAGGCCATTTTGCAAAAAACCGGGGCACTACCTCGGGAATTTGATCATACCGGTGCAGCCGTCTCGATAAGACAAAGAGGGATTCCCCATGGCGCGGGTCCGTAACATCCCAGCCGATGAATTGCCCGCCGATCTGGCGGCGATCTATCGGGAATTTGCCGGCAGCTATGGGCCGTTCGCCAACCAGCTTGCGGTTTTTGCGCATGTTCCGGCGGCGTTGCGGCATTTGATGCCGCTGCTCATGGAGCTGCGCGCCGGCAAGACATTGCCCAAGCGCGCCCTTGAGCTGGCGATCGTGACGGTGTCGCAGCTCAACGCGTGCCATTACTGCGTCGCGCACCACAAGCCCTTTCTCGCGGTCGAGGGTGTCTCGGCCGTCGGCGCCGACCGGCTGCTCGATTATGGCGATCATCCCGAGCTCGACGAGGTGGACAAGCTCGTTGTGGAATATGCGATCGCCGCTTGGGAGCACCCCAACCGCATCCCCGAGGGCTTGTTCGAGAGGCTGCGCGGGCATTTCAGCGAGGCGCAGATCGTCGAGCTGACGCTGCGCATCACGCTTTGCGGCTTTTTCAACAAGTTCAATGACGCGCTGCAGATCGAGGAGGAGCCCGAGGCGACGGAGCGGCTCGCTGCGGTGAGATGACGGGAGTTGGCGGCCGAACTCCCCCTGATGCGCGGTTTAGATAGGGTTAACGATTGCCGGTTACGCTCGGCATGTCCGCTATAGGTTCTGCCCGATGACCGACTCGCAAATGCTTCTGGCGGCGGCCGCGCTGCTGATCGCGGCCATCATGCTGCCGATCCCGAGCAATGTGCGCGGGGTCTTCTTTGTCCTGCTCGGCGGCTTTTACCTGCTGATTGGGATGGGCCTCGGCCTGCACCGGCTCACCTCAATTTTCAACTAGGCACGCCTCCCCGGAGGCATTGCTCAGCCGGCCTTATCAGCCGGCTCCGGCTTGGCGGCCGCGCCGGCGGCGTGGCAAGCTCGCGGTCTCGACCCCGCAGCGAGGCTGCCATGCAGATCGCACGTCTCGATCACCTCGTCCTGACCGTCGCCGATATCGCCAAGACCTGCGAGTTCTACACGCGCGTTCTCGGGATGGAGGTCGTCACCTTTGGCGAGGGCCGCACCGCGCTGCGCTTCGGCCAGCAGAAGATCAATCTGCATCCGGCTGACAACATCCCCGGCCTTGTGGCCGATAAGCCAACCCCCGGCTCCGGCGATCTCTGCTTTATCACCGAGACGCCGCTCGCCGAGGTCGTCGCGCATCTCGGCCATTGCGGCGTGCCGATCATCGCCGGCCCCGGGCCGCGCGCCGGCGCGATGGGCACAATGCAGTCCGTCTATATCCGCGACCCCGACCAGAACCTCGTCGAAATCTCGAATTACTAACTCAGAATGTCATTCCGGGGCTCGGCGCAGCCGAGAACCCGGAATCCATGAACACGGCTTCTGGAATATGGATTCCGGGCCTCGCCCTTCGGGCGATCCCGGAATGACGCTCAGGAGAGGACGCGCTCAATGAAAATCCGCGACATCGAAGCCTTTCAGGTCAGCTGGGCGCCGGGCGATGCGCCGCAGCAGCGCAGCGCCTTTGTTCGGGTCCATACCGATGACGACATCTCCGGCATCGGCGAAGCCTCGCCGATGCAGGGCGGCCTCGCCTCCCTCGGCATTATCGCGCGCGACATCACGCCGATGCTGATCGGCGCGGACCCGCTCGATCACGCCGTCCTGCTCGACACGGCCTTGCACCGTTTCGCGAAGCTGGGCCCCGAGGGCGCCTTAACCGGCGCGCTCGCGGCGCTCGACATCGCGCTCTGGGATGTGAAGGGCAAGTTTCTCGGCCAGCCGATCTACAAATTGCTCGGCGGCGCCTGGCGCACGAGCCTGCCCTTCTATGCCTCGATCGGCGGTAATGGCGAGCGCAGCGTCGATCAGGTTTTGCGCGTCGTCGAAGGGCGCCTCAAGGACAATCCCGCCGCGGTTAAAATCCGCTTCGACAATGACCGCACCCGGCTCGATCTCGACATCCCCGGCGACATCGCCAAGGCGAAAGCGGTGCGCAAGCTCGTCGGCGACGGCTTTCCGCTCGCCTTCGACGCCAATAACGGCTACTCGAGCGGCGGCGCGATTCGTGTCGGCCGCGCGCTCGAAGAGCTCGGCTATTGGTGGTTCGAGGAGCCGGTGCAGCATTATCATGTCAAGGCGATGGGCGAGGTCGCGCAGCGTCTCGACATTACCGTCTCGGCCGGCGAGCAGACCTACACGCTCGCGGCGCTCGCCGATCTGATCGCGGCCGGCGTCCGCATGGTGCAGCCGGACATTGTGAAGATGGGCGGCATCACCGGTCTCCAGCGCTGCGCCGCGTTGGCGCACACGCACGGCGTCGAGCTCGTGCCGCACCAGACCCAGCCGACAATCGGCCACATGGCGAGCCTGCATGTCGCGGCAAGTCAGTTGCACATGACAAAGCCCTGCGAGTGGAACGACCCGTCGTCGCGGACCCATGCCGTCTTCGACAACCCGCCAACCCCGGTCGACGGTCTCTTTCATCTGCCGGTCGCGCCCGGTCTCGGCCTCACCGTCAACGAAGCCGAACTTGCCAAGCGCCGCGTCGCGCTCGCCTGACACCGACACCTAGGGGAGAAATTGCGAATTTAGCTCTTGACAAATCCGGATTTATGTGCTATCACTCAAGCATAATTGCGCAATCCGGATTGACAGTGGATGTGCCTGTCGGGCGACGGCGACTCGGCATAATGCGATTTATCTCGGATCGACTCTCGCAATATTCAAGCAGTGCTGTACCGGTACCGCGGGCTGACCTGCTGCTGGGGCCTCAATCCTGCTAATCTGCGCGAATAGAAACGCTTATCGGCAGAATTTCGGGAGGGCGCCATGCAGATCGACCGCATCGACCATCTGAACATCACCGTCGCCGATCTCGACCGCAGCCTCGAGTTTTACGAGCGGGTGCTCGGCATGCGGACCGAACGCATGGGCGAGGGCCGTGCCGCGCTGTTGTTCGGGAAGCAAAAGATTCATCTTGATCTTGCCGGTGCAACCGCGATGGCGGGCGACAAGCGGCTGCCGGCGCATATTTGCTTTGTCACGGACACGACAATCCCGGACGTAAAGGCGCAGCTCGAACGCTGCGGCGTGCCGATCCGCATGGAAGGGCCGCGCGCCGGCGCGACCGGCACGATCCAGTCCGTCTACATCGACGATCCCGACGGCCACTCAATCGAGATCTCGACCTACTGAGGCGGTTTGCCGAGCACGTCGATGACGCGCGTAGCAGTCGTCAGATCGACGTTGGCGGCATCCTGATAGCGTTTGATCGCGTCGACGCGCCGGTTCTGGGCCAGGAGCTGCTTGATTTCCGAGCGTAGCGGCTCCCCGAGCTTGCTCGCGAGATCGCGCGCGCGGGCTTGTTGTTGGGCTCCTTCTTCGTGCCGCTCGCGGAACGTGGCTAAGCCCTTCTCCGTGGGGCAGCCGCCGACGATAAACCACGTGCCGTCCTGTTCGGCCGCCAAGCGCACGATCGTCAACGACCGGCGCCCGGCAGTGTCGATCTGGAACTGATGGGTCGGCGTGACTGGCTGAGGGAACATGCCGCCCATGGCATTGCCATCGACAATGCTCGGATCGGCCGTATCGAAGCTCGTCAGTTTATAGCCGTCCTTCAGATCGCTCTCGAACCGCAAATCGTTGCCGAACAAAAACTCGAAGAAATCCTCGTTGTCGGAATTGACGCAGGCGCGAGTGGCCGGGTGAAAGAGCGCCTTCAAGGCGGTGGCGTCGTGCGCGGTAATCGCGGCCACGTAGCGCTCGACGAGCATGCGCTGGGCTGCGTTGATATCGTCGGCATGCGCACTGCCAAGAATGGCCGCCAAGCCAATCAAGGCGCCGGCCACCAGAGATCTGAGTCGGGCCGGCATTTCAATCCTCGACCGAGCCGGCGAGGATGAGGCTGAGCTGGCATAACGGCCGGCCGCTCTCCTTGGCCCAGGCGTTGAACGCGGTCTGCGCTTGGGCGCGGTCGGCGCGGTTCTTCGGCGGCGCCTTGACGACACCCCACTGCTTCAGCGCGTTCGTCACCGACGGCGTCAGAATGAAGGTGTCCTTGCCGACCATGCGCAAAAAGCTCGGCCCGGAATTTCCGCCCATTTGGCTGAAGCGCTTGGCGAGCGTCTCCCACAGCCCAACGATGTCCTCGCCCGGCCACTTGGCGAGCCAGGCACCAAAGCTTTTGTGCTCGGCGGCGATCTCGAGCATCGCGGCGGCGTTGTCCCGCACCGATTTCAATTTGCCCCAGTGCCGGATCAGCCGCGCATCGCCGAGGAGGCCTTCCATGGCCTCGTCCGACATCGCTCGCACGCGGCGCGGCTCGAAGCGCTGAAAGACTTCCTCGAAAGCCGGCCATTTCGCATCG
>JBKOVT010000241.1:0-3878 GCA_046724035.1 Pseudomonadota bacterium
CCGAGGCCAATCGGAATGCCGGCAAACCCAGCTGCCGCCCCTTTCGAGGTCGTCCCGATAATGATGAAGAGGAAGAAGAACGTCATCACCACCTCGGTCACGAAGCAGCCGGCGAGACCGTATTTCCCGGGGCTGAGATCGCCATAGCCGTTCGCGGCAAAGCCGCCGGGCATCCAGCCGGGTTGGCTTGAGGCGATCAGCCACAAAACTCCGGCGGCCGCTATGGCACCAATGACCTGCGCAATAATGTACAGGACACCGTCGCCGGTGGCGCAGCGCCCAGCACTCCACAGGCAATGTGACCGCCGGGTTGAAATGGCCGCCCGAGATATGACCTACGGCATACGCCATCGTCAGAACCGTCAGGCCGAAGGCCAGCGAGACGCCGACAAAGCCGATCCCGAGATTGGGAAAACCCGCGGCCAGGACCGCGGCCCCGCATCCACCAAATACGAGCCAGAATGTGCCAAAGAACTCGGCTACGCTTCGTCGCGCCAGATCATTACCCATAGCATGCCTCCCTTGCGGCAAAGCGGTCGCTAACGTGCACCCTGCCGCTTTTGCGCTGGGGCTGTCTCGCCAGTCCTTCGCTGGAACGGTCATCGTTCAACACACACCTCGAGGATCGCCTCGAGTGGCGGGGCTCGTATAGGTTCAACGCGGCTGCGCGCGAGCCATTTCGTCCTGATCGGGGATGCGACCGTTCGGCGTGAACCGATCGACCATTGTTGGCAGTGCCTGCGAAAGCTGCGACAGCAGCTCGTTCCGGGGCACACCGGTCTGCTGCGACAGCTCGTCGGCAACCCCGGGGCCCAGCGCTTTGTGAAGTTGGTCGGGCGCGATCGGCTGATTAGCGCTGGTGCCTATCCAGGAGTTGACGATGTCGCCATAGCCATTTTGCTGGAACCGCTGCAGCAGTTCGCCGAGACCTCCGCTCATCGCGCTATGAGCCTGATCCTGCGGTATCGATGCGGTGCCCGGCTGAGAACCAGTGAGGTTGCCCAGAAGACCTCCCAATCCGCCGCTGAGAAGACCGCCAAGAGCACCCCCCGCCCCCGGTCCGGCAGCACCACTGTTGCCGGCAGCGCGCGATGCAAGAAAAGCAAGAAGCGCGATCCCCAGCGGCTTGGCCAAGTTTCCGCCCGGTACGGACGAGCCGAGAACATTGTCGAGCAAACTCATGATCGAGCTCCTGCATAAAGGGGAACGTTCGGTTCGGGTTCGAGCCACGACTTCATCCGACTGAGTCGAGCACCCGTGCTGCGCAAACGCGAGTTTACATGGATGGTCGCCCTTTGACGAACAATGATCAGAAATTGAGCGGGCTAAGGTTCGTTCGCTGCAAACGTGTCGCACTGCCTGGTGTCACCGCTCTCCAGACCGCGTTTGAACCAGCGCACATGCTGTGCCGAGCTGCCATGCGTAAACGAATCGGGCACGACGGTACCGCGCGATTGCCGTTGCAGGCGATCGTCGCCAACCGCGCTCGCCGCATTCATGGCTGCCTCGACATCGCCTTGCTCAATAACGTGTTTGGTACGGTCAGCGCGATTGGCCCAAAACCCTGCCAGGCAATCCGCCTGCAGCTCGACCCGCACCGATATCGCATTCGCGCCACGGCGGTCGCTGCTCGCCTCCTCGCTCTTCGCCGTCTTGAGGATACCAAGCGAGTTCTGCACGTGATGTCCGATTTCATGCGCGACGACATAGGCATCGGCAAACTCGCCCGGCGCATTAAAGCGCGCGCGCATCTCTTCGAAGAATGAGAGATCGAGATAGACCTTCTGGTCATTCGGGCAATAGAACGGGCCGGAGGCAGCACTGGCGAGGCCACAAGCTGACGCGATCTGGCTGGTATAGAGCACGAGCTTAGGCTCGACATACGTCTTCCCACTGCTCTTGAACACCTGCCGCCACACGTCTTCGGTGTCTGCGAGAACCACAGCAACAAACTGGCGCGTTCGGTCGTGACCGGCTTCCGACCCTTGAGACGGGCGGCCATCAACCGTTTGTGTGTCGGTCTGCTGCGGCTGAGCCTGATCGCCGTTCAGCAGCGCGAGCAGTGTGCTCGGGTCAATGCCAAGAAAGAGGCCTACAACGAGAACAATGATCGCGCCGAGACCGCCAATCCCACCAACCGCGATCGGCATACCGCTGCCACCACGCCGATCCTCGATATTCTCGCTCTCGCGATCACCGATCCATCGCATGGCTACCCTTGATACAGAGATGCAATGTCTAATAGCGACGGCCGAAAATCGCGTGATAAACCACCAGCACGACGATCGCTCCGACAATCGCCACGAACATGCTGTAAAGGTTGAAACCAGTAACGCCAGTAGCGCCAACAGCGGTGAAAAGGAAGCCTCCGACAATCGCTCCGACTATGCCAAGAACAATGTCGAGAAAAAAACCTTCTCCGGTCTTGTTGACGATCTTGCTTCCTATAAACCCGGCGATCAGGCCGAGTACGATCCAGCCGATAATTGACATGCGATGCCCTCCCTCCTGCGCCGCTGCTTCCGTCAGCGTCCGCCTGCTCTCTCAAGCGCCACCGCCAAACTCGATCTCAGGGATGTTTTTCATTTTTTGCGGCACGGACCCCGGAAGCCGCCGTATCCCGCTCGCACATATAGGCGCCGCGCTTTGTCGTGCCGTAATCCTTGTGACCGCTATAATGGTAGATCTTTGAGCTCAAATTGGCCCACACCACCGTATCACCCGGACAGTGAGCCTTGGCTTGGCTCTCAGACGCGAACTGGTTGGCGCCCGTAGGGCTCGCGGCCGTGGGAACCGAACTCGTCCGCGGCTCCGCACTCGGAGCAGCTGCGGGCGCCGTTGCGGTGGCTGGAGGAATTGGCGTTGTGGCGCTTGAGGTACCAGCGCGACATTGGGATATGTATGCCGCTTCGGTAATTCGCTTCGCCTGATTCTCCGCCTTGTTGGCCTGCCATTCGGCTCTGCACTCCTTGATGGTCTTTTGTTGGGCAAGGGCAGCAGGCGCCGCGTAGAGCCCTCCCACAAGCGCGGTGCAAAGGATTCCAGCAAATAGAGGCTTCATTTTCCGATACCTTGTTCCTGAAGTGTGGGTGGCCCTGCGATCGGTCCGCTAAGCTTCTTTCTGGCATTTCTTCATGAAGCTGTCTTTGGCCGCTCCAGAAAGCGCCTTGCCATATTTATCGACCGCCTTCGGCTCACAAGCATCCCTGGCACATTTCGTCATGAAGCTGCTCAGCGCAGCACCAGCAAGCGGCTTGCCATCCTTCCCAATCGCCTTAGTTCGACAACTGTCTTCCGCTACCGCTGCTCCAATCGCCGATCCAAGCGTAACCAACAGCAGAACCGCAATTAGCATCGTTCTCATGTGCCTCGCCCTCTCAAGCCCCTTTGAACGAACGCGGGTTACCTGCAATAGAGCCGATTTTCGAAGGCGGGCACAATCTCCGTGTTTTCCTGGTCACGTGAGTAAATGTCCCAACTACGCCAACCGCTTCGCGCAGCTCGGCTGATTTGGACCGAAGACACCGGTTCGATCGCTGTTGCCGCTAGGGGCGCGATGTAGCCGACTGACTAGCGATCGAGGAAGGTCGGCAATCAGACCGCCGGGCCAGCGGATCATCATTTCACGAATGACTGCTCCCGGCGCTGAGCAGAAGCATGTGACCTTGCCGACGGACTTCCGCTCACTGCCCGAGACCGGTCACTCGCGGTACGGCGATCCGACGGGCAGGGTTTGCCCGATTGTGTTCTCTAATGGGTCAATGGGCAGCGGCTCGTTTTTGAGCGGTATCGGCGCCTTCGGGTGTCTGCGTTCTCTACGTGCTCATCTGGCACTTGATGGGGTCAGTTGGGTGCAGGGCGGCTCGGTTGAAATCGCA
>JBKOVT010000277.1:0-6600 GCA_046724035.1 Pseudomonadota bacterium
TGCGATCAAGCAGGCGCGGCAGCCGATCATCTGCTCCGGCAGCGGCGTGCTGTGGTCGCATGCCTGGGAAGAGATGCGGCAATTCGTCGATAAGGCCGGCATCCCGTTCTATACGACCCCGCAGGGGCGTGGCGTCGTGCCGGACGATCACCCGTATTCGTACCTGACAATGCGTTCGAACGCGTTCCAGGAAGCCGATTTGATCATCGTCCTCGGCACGCGGATGAACTACGTCATCGCGCATGCGGCGCCGCCGCGCTTCAACAAGGACGCGAAGATCGCGCGCATCGAAATCGATGCCGAGGAGCTCGGCCGCTCGGCCCGCAATGTCGATATCCCGGTGATGGGCGACTGCAAGAGTGTATTGCAGCAGCTGATCGACGCCGTCGACGATAAGAGCGCCGAGCGGTTCCAGGCCTGGCGACAGAAATTAGCCGATGGCGAGGCGGCAAAGCGCACGCGGGCGGGTGGCAATTACCCGACCGATGGCGACATCCATCCGCTGCGGCTCTGCGAGGAGATCAAGAATTTCCAGCAGCGCGACGCGATCTTGTGCGTCGACGGGCAGGAGATCCTCAATTTCGGCCGCCAGTCGATCCCGACCTTTACGCCGGGGCATCGCCTCAATTCGGGGCCGTTCGGCACGATGGGGGTCGGCTTGCCCTTCGCGGTTGGCGCCAAGGCGGCAAAGCCGAACAACCAGGTCATCTGCCTGCACGGCGACGGCTCGTTCGGGCAAAACGCGATGGAGCTCGACACCGCGGTGCGGCACAAATTGCCGCTGCTCTGCGTCATCAGCCTCAATGGCGGTTGGACCGCCGATCCCGAGCGCAACAAGCCGGGCCGCGATCTCGGCTACACGCGGTACGACATCATGGCGCAGGGCCTCGGCGCGCACGGCGAATATGTCGAGAACCCCGAGGATATTCGCCCTGCCCTGGAACGCGCGCAGAAGAAGGTGGACGAGGGCATGGTGGCGCTGGTCAACGTCAAGACCGACTACCGCGCCCGCGCCACCACCGTGCGCTTCTCGAACTACATGACCTGAGCCGGCACACCTCCTAGTCGGAAAGGGGCGGCTTCGGCCGCCCTTTTTCTTGCGGGTCAGGCGAAGGCGCGGCGAATGCGGCCCCAATCTTCGATCGCATGCTCCTGGCCGGGCACGATCTGGATCGCGATCTCGTCGTAACCCGCATCCGCCAGCGCGCCGATGCGCTCCTTCAATTCCGGCTCGGTCGCGGTGAAGGTCGTCAGGCGAATGAGATCGGCGGTGACGAAAGGGCGCTCCTCGGGCTTGACGAACATCAGATGCCCGCGGTGGTTTTGGAGATAGGGCGCGCCCTGCGGCCGGAACTGGCGGGCCAGCTCGACATAGCCAGCAACGGTCTCGGCGAGCGCATCCGGGATCGTCGCGATCGTCGGCAGGCCCAGTAATGCGGCATCGGCGGCGCGGTGCAGCAGCATCGCCGCGCGCGGGCCCGCCTGTGCGACGGCGCGCGGCGAGTCGGCGGGCTCGCCCGGTTCCAGAATGGCGCCGCCGCCGAGCACAATCGCGTCGGTGCGGTCGGCGTCGTGCCCGGCCTCGAGCCATAGCTGGCGCATCCGTTCGAGGTCGGCGATCGCGCCCGCCACGCCGGCCACCGTGTTGATCCAGCCGGCTCCGAGTTTCGCGGTGAGCTGCCGTGCGCGCGGGCCGGACGCGGCGATATAAAGGCCAATCGGGTCTGTCGTGTTGATTAGCCCGAGCTCGGGATTGAGGAGGCGGATGAGGCGCCGTTTGCCCTCAATCTCGAAATCGATGGTCTCGCCGCGCAACAGCGCCGTCACGGCCTGAATGTAAGTCTCCAGATCGGCAAGTTTGACGGCGCCGAGACCCATCGCGCGGCGCGCCGTGAAGCCGGTGCCAATGCCGAAATCGATCCGCCCCGGCGCGAGCTTGTTGAGTGAGGCGAAGGCGTTGGCGGCGGCCGGCGCGATGCGGTTCGACGGCACGAGGACGCCGGTGCCGAGACGGATCCGCGTCGTCTTCATCGCGGCGGCGGCCATCGCGACAAACGGATCGGCGCTCAGCATCTGCGTGTCGTAGAACCAAGCGCGGCTAAAGCCCAACTCCTCGGCGCGGCGTACGAGCCGCCAGGAATCGGCATCGGTCGGGATCGCGATCGCAAACCGCATGAAGCCCTCCCTAAAAAGAACAATTCACCACGAAGGACACTGAGGATGCACGAAGGTCACGAAGGACAATCGCCCCATCGTGCCCTTCGCATAACCTTCGCCCTTCGTGGGAATATGCTGCTTTAGCGCTTGGAGTATTGCGGGCGGCGCCGGGCCTTGTGACGGCCGTATTTCTTGCGCTCGACGACGCGGCTGTCGCGGGTCAGAAAGCCGCCATGTTTCAAGGAAGGCCGCAGACCCGGTTCGTAGAAGGTCAACGCCTTGCTGATGCCGTGCCGCACCGCGCCGGCTTGGCCCGACAGCCCGCCGCCCTTTACCGTGCACCACACATCGAACTGGCCGAGCCGGTCGGTCACGACAAAGGGCTGGTTGATCAGCATGCGCAGCACCGGGCGCGCGAAATAGATTGGACTGTCGCGGCCATTGACCTCGATCCGGCCATTGCCCGGCTTAATCCAGACGCGGGCGACGGCGTTCTTGCGCTTGCCCGTGGCATAGGAGCGGCCGAGCGCGTCGCGCTTTGGCTGCACATCCTCGGGCAGGGGTGCAAAGGCAGCCGCCGCGCTCGGTGGGGGCGGCGCCGGGCGGGCCGCCTGGGCCATGGCCTGGCGCAAACTTCCCAGACCTTCGAATGTCTGGCTGCCGCGGCGCGGGGCGGCGGCGCGAGCCGGCGGTTCAGCTTCGGTCGGAGCGGTCTCCGCAGAGGCCGCAGCGGCTTCCTCGGCCGGCGGCTCGGCGGCTGCGGCCGCGCGCGCGCGGGCTCCGCCTGTCCGGGGCGTTCCGGTCGCGCGCGTTCCAGCGCCGCGCGGGGCAGCAGTCCGCCCTGCGGTGCTCCGCCGCGGACGCGGGGCGGCGGGTTGCTTGGCCTCGCTCCCCTGGGCCTCGCCTTCCTTGGGCTCGCCTTCCGGCTGCTCGGTTGCGTCCTTGTCCGGAGTGTTGTCGTCGGACATGCCTTAGGCCCTCACATTCTTGCGGTTCATCGCGGCAATATCGAGCGGCTCCGGGCTCTGCGCGTCATGCGGATGCTCGGGGCCGGCATAGACGCGCAGATTGCGCAGGACGCGGCGCCCCAAGGGGCCACGCGGCACCATGCGTTCGACCGCCTTCTCGATCACCCGCTCGGGATGCTTGCCGGCGAGGATCGCGCCCTTGCTGCGCCCCTTGATGCCGCCGGGATAACCGGTGTGCCAATAAAAGATGCTGGCCGCGGCCTTGTTGCCGGTCAGCCGCACCTTCTCGGCATTCACGACGACGATGTGATCGCCGCAATCCATATGCGGCGTGTAGGAGGGCTTGTGCTTGCCGCGCAACCGCATCGCAATCAGCGAGGCGAGGCGCCCGAGCACGAGCCCATCGGCATCGATCAATGTCCATTTCTTGTCGATGTCGGAGGGTCTGGCAGAAAAGGTTTTCATATCGGCTGCCCGCTTATGCCGCCGCGTGGGGGGCGGCTTTGGGAGGCGCTTCGTTTAAGCGTTCAACGAATCACGGTCAAGCAAAAAGCATTGAGAAACAATGCTATTCGCTATGCGGTATCATAATACCTCATCTTTCGGCCAACCCCGTTCAGAGGCCGCATGTTCATCGACGCGGGCTCTCGGTTGGCCAAGCCCGGAATGACGACGCAAGCGCACCATATTCTGTTGTCGGGAGCCGCGCGCCAGCGCGAGAGTAGTAGATCGGCGCGCGGCAGAGGTGGAGGCGGCTTATGGATGGAGCGGCGGCGACAGCCGTGACGGGCGAGAACACGCCGGTTCTGCTCGAGGAGCGCGCCGAGGGTGTGCTGCGCCTCGTCATGAACCGGCCGGCGCAGCGCAACGCGCTGTCGGTCGCGCTGATGAGCGCGCTGCAAGAGGCGCTCGAGCGCGCCGCTGCCGATACGGCGTGCCGGGTCGTCGTCCTCGCCGGCGCCGGTCCCGCCTTTTGCGCCGGGCACGATCTGCGCGAATTGCGCAGCGACAATCGACGAGCGGCTTTCGAACAAATCTTTGCGCAATGCAGCGCGCTGATGCTGCAAATCGTGCATCTGCCAAAGCCGGTCATCGCGGAGGTGCACGGGATCGCGACCGCCGCCGGATGCCAGCTTGTCGCGACCTGCGACCTCGCGGTCGCCGCGGAGGAGGCGCGCTTCGCGACGCCGGGGGTCAATATCGGCCTGTTCTGCTCGACGCCGATGGTGGCGCTCTCGCGTGCGGTCGGACGCAAACCGGCGATGGAGATGCTGTTGACGGGCGAATTGATCGACGCGGCGAGCGCCAAGGCATTGGGGCTCGTCAACCGCGTCGTCCCGGCGGCGGAGCTGAGCGCCACGACCGCGGCGCTCGCGCAACAGATTGCCGGCAAATCGGCGCTGACCCTCAAGATCGGCAAGGAGGCGTTCTACCGGCAGGCCGAGCTCGGCCTCGCCGATGCGTACAAATACGCCTCCGAGATCATGACAACGAACATGCTGGCCCAGGATGCGGCGGAAGGCATCGACGCGTTTCTCGAAAAGCGCCCGCCCGTGTGGCGCGACGCTTAACCGGATCGCGAGAAACAAGCCCCACCCGCGCTAAAGTCATAGGCTACCGCCGGTACGAGCGAATATTGCTTCAGCGCCCATCCCCAAAGATCGCCCAGTGAGCCGTGTTTGAAATCGGGCCGCGAACCGTCAAGGAAAGGTTTACCGAGGCGATCGGCTTCCTGACGGAACCACTGCAACGGGTCTTTATCGTCGGCCGGGTCTTCATCGTCGGGCGAGCCTTCCTCGTCCACGTCATCTTCGAAGTCCATATCCGCCGACAACAACTCGGGCGTATCGACAAACCCGGCAAGCTCCGCTTCCGCATTGAGCAGTACCAGCGCTGATGCCGGTTCGATGCCGCGCCATTTCATAGCGGCACGGATGTCCTTACAGATGCAACCCAGCAAGCGCAGCTTCCAGCGGCGATCCCGCGCCGTTTGCTCGGCCGCATCCAGCACCGCGATCAGTCGCGCGAGCCGTCTTTTATGGCTCGCGGACATCGGCGGCCTCGCGTGCCTGTTTTGCTTGCGCGGCCTCCAGGCGCTCCAATTGCGTGGCGAACTCGCTGGCGTCGATCGCGCGGATAAAGTTGTCGAGCAGCTGCGAGAACTCCCAAGCCTCGCGGATCGTCAGCTCGCCATTCGCGACCGCCGAGGTGACCGCCGCCATCGCGGCTTTGAGGTCGGCCGCGCTCTCGATCGGCGGCAATTCGAAATGCACCGGCCGCTCGCGGCGCGGGCCGATGATGCGGCTGATGCAAAAGCGGCTCATGACCCCGTCGCCGCTCTTGGCGTCCTCGATCGCGCCGCGCAAGAGCGGGCGGGTTTCGCAATCGAGCATCGCTTCGGCAATTATCGTCGCGCGATTGCGGGTGCCCGGGCGCTTGCCTGCCGGATTGCCCGATTGACCCCTTAAGAAGGGCCGGCCGCGTGGCAGACCCTTTACCTTCCCTGTCGAATTTTGCTGCATATGCAGCGGATTTGCAGCAAAATCTTCCCCCATCCTGACGCCTCTTTCGCCCGGACCCTTCGATCCGGTTTGTGATAAACCGCGCTTTATAACACAATAATTGCGATTTGTCAAGAAAAATACGGCGAACCGACAACGCTAGGAGCGGCATGAGCACGCGATGCGGCGCATCGCCGGCCACTCTTCGGGGCCGTATCGCCTACCTTTCATTGTCATTGCGAGGAGCGCAGCGGACGAAGCAATCTCGACCGGCTGAGCTCCGCCTGCACGAGATTGCTTTCCCCCCCGGAACGGCGCGCTTAGGCAGCCCGCCCTCCGGGGGTCGCAATGACAGCGGGTTTACCGGCCAACCGGCGATGCCGAACGCAGCCTAGCTCCGACGCTGTTTAGCCCTGCGCCCCGCACCCGGCCGCCGCTTCGCGTCGGCCACCCTCTCCCGCAGTGCCGGAAAGGGGCTTTTAGACCGGCATGCCGATCCCGGACTCGGCGAGGGCGCCGTCGGGCATCACGTGGCGCTTGGGGTCGAGATGCAGCGTCATTCGCTTCATCAGCCGGCGCGCGCCGGGATCAAACGGGGTGCGCCGGTGCATCGTAAAGCCGTTGTCCCATAGGACGAGATCGCCGACGCGCCATTCATGCGCGTAGACGAAGTCGTCGCGGGTCGCCGCTTCGTACACCTCTTCGAGGAAGGCCGGGCCGGAAAGCGGATCCATGCCGTCGACGCCGACGGTCGTGGTCGAATCGAGATAGAGCGAACGATCGCCAGTCTCGGGATGCGCGCGGACCAGAGCATGCGTCACCGGCGGCGTCTTCGCCCTGGCCTCCTCCGAGATGTTCTGGTCGCTGTCGCGGCCATAGCCGGCGAGCCGCTTTGTGTAATCGAAAATGCCGCGCCGGCCGCTGAGGCGGGCGCGCAGCCGGCGCGGCAATGCGGCATAGGCGGCGCGCAGATC
>JBKOVT010000101.1:0-17367 GCA_046724035.1 Pseudomonadota bacterium
GCTAAGGGCAGCGCCAGAGCGGCAAGACCAACTGCCGCGGCGGCCAGAGCGCCGAGCCGATGAAACCGCCGATTTTTCTTCTCAGTCGTCATCTTTACCCTCCAGTCGTCTCACAGGGGATTCGACTACCCATGGCAACGACTGCCCGAAAGGCGGGGTTCCGCTTTGTGGTCCCGTGGAATGCTTGCTTTCTACTTGCCGGAAAACCGCTCGGGCGTAACCAGCGCCCGGCGCGCTTTTCCAGGCTTTGGCGGCCTAGTGGGCCAGAATCTGACTGAGGAAAAGCCGCGTGCGGTCGCTCTTGGGATGGGCGAAGAAATCCTGCGGCGGCGCGCGCTCGACGATCTCGCCTCGGTCCATGAACACCATCATGTCCGCGACTGTGCGGGCAAACCCCATCTCATGCGTGACGCAGACCATCGTCATGCCCTCTTGCGCCAGCTCGATCATGACGTCGAGCACTTCCTTGATCATCTCCGGGTCGAGCGCCGAGGTCGGCTCGTCGAACAGCATGATCTCCGGCTTCATGCACAAGGAGCGCGCGATCGCGACGCGCTGCTGCTGGCCCCCCGACAATTGCCCGGGATATTTGTCGGCCTGCTCGGGGATCTTCACCCGTTCGAGGTAATAGCGCGCGGTCTCCTCCGCGTCCTTCTTCGCCATCTTGCGCACCCAGATCGGCGCCAGGGTGAGATTCTCCAGCACGGTCAAATGCGGAAACAGGTTGAACTGCTGGAACACCATGCCGACCTCGCGGCGGATCGCCTCGATGTTCTTCAGATCCGAGGTCAGCTCGATACCGGCGACGATGATGCGCCCCTGTTGATGTTCCTCCAGCCGGTTGATGCAGCGGATCATCGTCGATTTGCCGGAGCCCGATGGCCCGCACACGACGACCTTCTCGCCGCGCCCGACCACGAGATTGATATCCTTCAGCACATGGAATTCGCCGTACCATTTATGGACGGCCTGCATCTCGATGATCGATGGCGCGGGCGCCTGGACCGGCATGGCTTCGGCGGCATTGCTCATCGGTCCCCTCCCGCCCTAACGGCGATGGCCGCGGTTGAAGGTGCGCTCGAGCCTCTGGCTGTAACGCGACATGAAAAAGCAGAAGCAGAAGTAGATAGCAGCGACAAAGACATAGGTCTCGCTCGCAAAGCCCTGCCAATTCGAATCCGTCAGTGCGGTATTCGCCGTATTCAGCAGATCGAACAAGCCGATGATCAGCACGAGCGAGGTGTTCTTGAACGCCCCGATAAAATTGTTGACGAGCGGTGGGATCACCATCGCCAAGGCTTGCGGCAGCACGATGAGCCGGGTGCGCCGCCAATAGCCGAGACCGAGCGCGTCGGCTGCCTCGATCTGCCCCTTCGGGATCGCCTGCAACCCGCCGCGGATGACTTCGGCGAGATAGGCCGCCGCGAACAAAATAAAGGCGACCTGCGCGCGCAGCAATTTGTCGACCGTGACGCCTTCGGGCAGAAACAGCGGCAGCATGACCGACGCCATGAACAGCACGGTGATCAGCGGCACGCCGCGCACCAGCTCGATATAGGCGACGGACACGATCCGCACCGCCGGCAATTTCGAGCGCCGCCCGAGCGCCAAGAGGATCGCGAACGGGAACGCGAACAGCATGGCGACGACTGCGAGGATCAAGGTCAGCGGCAGCCCGCTCCATAATTCGGTCGGGACATAGCGCAGCCCGAACACGCCGCCCGACATCAGGATGCCCGCCGCGACAAGCCCGGCAAGCCACAGCAGCAAAAGGCGCCGGCCCCACAGCCTCCGGTCGCAACTCGCCAGGATCACCCCGATAATGATGACGACGACGAACAGCGGCCGCCACTGCGCGTCATACGGAAAGCGGCCGAAAAAGATGAAGCGCCACATCTGGCCGATAAACGCCCAGCACGCGCCCCCTTCTTGTCCCATCGCGGCACGGCACGCCTGCCCGTTCGGCGCGCTCCAGATCGCGTCGATAAACATCCAGCGGATCAGCGGCGGCACTGTCAGGACGAGCAGATAGACCGCCAGGATCGTCAGGATCGTATTGAAGACGCTGTTGAACAAATTGGCGCGCAGCCAGCCGATGACGCCGCTCGTGACAACCGGCGGGCGCTGCTGCGCCGGCAGCGGGATTTCTTCGGCAATGTCGATATCGGCCACGGCCTAGCGCTCCACCAGCGCGACGGCGCGGTTGTAGAGATTCATGAAAAGCGAGATGAGCAGGCTGATCGCGAGATAGACCGCCATGATCATCGTGATGCCCTCGACCGCCTGGCCGGTCTGGTTCAGCGTCGTGTTGGCGATCGAGACGAGGTCGGGATACCCGATGATGACGGCGAGTGAGCTGTTCTTCGTCAGGCTCAGATATTCGCTCGTCATCGGCGGCACGATGACCCGGAGCGCCTGCGGCAGCACGACGAGGCGCATGCGCTGCCCAGGCCGCAGCCCCAAGGCCATCGCCGCTTCGCTCTGCCCCCAGCTGACCGCGAGAATGCCGGCGCGCACAATCTCGGCGATGAAGGTGCCGGTGTAGACGACAAGGCCGATCAGGAGCGCGCCAAACTCCGGCGACATCGCCGTGCCGCCAGCGAAATTGAAGCCGCGCAATGCCGGCACGTCGAGCCGCAACGGCAGGCCGTAGCCGATAAACACGATCGTCGGCAGGCCCAGCGCGAGCCCCACTCCGGCCCAGCCCGTCGGGAATTGCTGCCCCGTCCGCTCCTGCCGCCGCTTGGCCCAGCGCCGCACCGCAAACGCGATGACGAGTCCCGCCGCGAAGGCGATTGCCATCCAGAAATAGGCCGCTTCGGCGAACGGCATCGGAAAGGTGATGCCGCGATTGCTGACAAAGACGCCGGGCAGCAACTCCCATGCCTCGCGCGGTGAGGGCGCCGCGCCGCGCAAGAGCGCCCACCAGAACAGCAGTTGCAACGCCAGCGGGATGTTGCGGAACGTCTCGACATAGATCGCCGCGAGCTTGGCGACGAGCCAATTGCTCGACAGCCGCGCCAGCCCCATGACAGTGCCGAGAAGCGTCGCCAGCACGATGCCGATCGCCGACACATAGAGCGTGTTGACGAGGCCGACGAGAAAGGCGCGGGCGTAAGTGTCGGCCGGCGAATAGGGGATCAGGCTCTCACCGATGCCGAAGGCGGCTTCGCGATCGAGAAAGCCAAAGCCGGTCGCAATATTCTGCCGCCGCAGATTGACGATCGTGTTATGCGCCAGAAACGCGATGAACGCGGCCAGCACGGCGACAAAGACGACCTGGACGGCGATGGCGCGGATCTTCGGGTCGCGCCACGGCGCCGGCCGGCTCGGAGTTGCGACGGTCTGAACCGCCATGTCGTCGCCGCCCTGTCGCTCGCGCCGCTCCGCGGCTCAGCGGATCGGCATCGCGTAGATGAGGCCGCCTTTCGACCACAGATTGTTGTAGCCGCGCTCCAATTTCAGCGGCGAGCCAAGCCCCAGATGCTTGTCGAAGAGCTCGCCGTAATTGCCGACGAGCTTCACCGCGTTATAGGCCCATTTCTCGTCGAGGTTCAGCGCCTTGCCCATACCGGGCGTCGTGCCGAGCATGCGCTTGATATCGGGCGAGTCGCTTTTCGCCATCTCGTCGACATTCTTCTGCGTGATGCCCTTCTCCTCGGCCTCCATCAGCGCGTAGACCACCCAATCGACGATGTCGTGCCACTCCTCATCGCCGTGACGCACAACCGGCGCCAGCGGCTCCTTCGAGATGCGCTCGGTCAGGACGACATAGTCCTCCGGATTAGGGGCGCGCCCGATCCGTTGCGCCGCCAATGCCGAGCCATCGCCCGTCATCACATCGCAGCGGCCGGAGAAGAACGCGGCGAAGATCTCGTCGATCTTCTCGATGACGACCGGCTTGAACTCCATCTTGTTGCCGCGGAAATAGTCGGCGAGGTTGAGCTCGGTCGTCGTGCCGGGCTGCACGCAGACCGTCGCGCCGTTCAGTTCCTTCGCGGTTTTGACGTTGAGCTTCTTCGGCACCATGAAGCCCTGGCCGTCATAGAACACGACTGGGCCGAAATTGAGCCCCAACGTCGTGTCACGCAGCAAGGTCCAGGTGGTGTTGTTCGACAGGATGTCGACTTCGCCCGACTGCAGCGCGGTAAAGCGCTGCTGCGCCGTCAGCGGCACATATTTCACCTTCTCCGGATCGCCGAACACGGCGGCCGAGATGGCGCGGCAGATATCGACATCGAACCCGGTATATTTCCCCTGATTGTCGGGCTGCGCGAAACCCGGGATGCCGGTCGGCACGCCGCAGCTAATCGCCCCCGCCTGCTTCACCTTGTCTAAGGTCGGCCCGGCCGCGGCCGGAACGGCAAAACCGAGCGCGGCCGCAAAACCGGCCGCCATTGCTGCTGTTGCCCATGTTCTTGGCATTCCATGCCCCCTGTTGATTTGCTGCGCCGGCCACGCCAAGCCAAGCGCGTTTGCCGATTGATTATCGCGACGCTAGCACAGCCGCGCCGCGACCAGCAACGCGCTGTCCTGCAAGCCTCGGGCCGGGTTCAGGCGACGGCGCGGATCTCGGCGATGTATCGCTCCACGGCGCGCCTGAGGTCGGCGGCGTTGGGGCCCGCCCCCGCAATGCCGCGCGAAACGCTTGGGATGACCCGTTCGTCATGGCCCGCGAAATCGCGCCGCACATCGGCGATCGTCGCGCCCTGCGCCCCGATGCCGGGGACCAGCAGCAGCGAATGCGCTAGGCGGCCGGCGAGCGCCCTGGCTTCGGCTCCCTGTGTCGCCCCGAGCACGGCGCCGACCAGACCCAGACCGTCCGGCCCCTCGGCAGCATTACGGTCGGTAATCCCGTCGGCGAGATGCTCGGCCACCGACCTGCCGTCCCGCAGTCTCGCCTGTTGCAGTTCGGAGCCTTCCGGGTTCGACGAGCGGACCACGACAAACACCCCTGCGCCCTCGCGCTGGGCGATGTCGAAGATTGGCGACAGCGACCCCAGCCCGAGATAGGCGCTCAAGGTCAGCGCGTCGCCGCCGTAAGGGCTGTTCCGCCCGAGATATGCCTCACCATAAGCGGTGGCTGTCGAGCCGATATCGCCGGATTTTGCATCGATGATGACCACCGCGCCGTGGTTCTTCGCCGCCTCGACGGTCCGGCGCAGCACTTCCATCCCGGCCGGCCCATGCCGCTCGAAAAACGCCACCTGTGGCTTCACCGAGGCGACGAGCGGGGCGCAAGTCTCGGCGAGGCGCTCGCAGAAGCTGCGCAGCCCCGCCGCATCATCCGGCAAGCCCCAACCCTTGAGCGCCTCGGCCGACGGATCGATGCCGACGCAGAGCGGCGAGCGCTCTTTCGCGAGGGCCAGGAAGCGTTGTTGGAACGGCAGGGTCATTATTCCGTCCCTATAACAGACCGCCCGGCATCGCGGAATGCCGAGGCGCACATCCCGATTTAGCAGCTCCAGTGTCTTAGAAATTGCTTTTTTCTGGTGCCAAGTCGGCGCGAGTGGCGGCGACATCCCCTGTTTTTCCGTACTGTTTCCCAGAAGCCGCGACTACCGAACAGCAATAACTGTTACAATTTTCAACTTGACAATCCGGATATAATATGATCCAATCCGGCAAGCTCGAAGGAATCAGGATTTCCTTCGGGATCGGCGGCGCCCTCATCGGTGCCGCTTTTTTGTTGCCCTCGATCGCGCCGGGCTGCCCCTCCGTCCTGAAAAGGCGGGAAGCTATTTCGGCCGGGCGGCATTCAAGGTGGTGGCGAGCCACAAGGCCGAGGGGAACGCCATGTCGCGGCTTCGAAATTGTATGGCGACGCCCTGGTGAGTAGCGAGCCGCCGCTTCAGGAGGTGGTCGCCGTTTATGATGATCAGTCGGATGCGGGTGCTGTGCTCACCGCAAAGTGTTGAGTGCGCCGACGGGGAGCCGCACTCGCCGCAGAGTGTCGAGTGCGCCGACAAAATCATGCATCGGCTCTCGATATTTTTTTTTGCGCCGAACAAGACGTCCGCGAGCTGCATGAGATCGTGAAGAGCGGCGGCACGGACCTCGATCCGCTCCAGGAATTTAGCGAGCTTTTACGCGCCCAGCTGCGATCGCTCGCGTGATTGCGCGGCACGACGCAATTCGCGCCAATGCCTCACGCCTGCCCGAAGCACGCCGGACGCGACGCCGGTTGCGTGACAGCGTTTGAGTGCTTCTGCGCAAGATTTCTCGACCTAACCCCAGGTTGCGCAGCCTCTTGCCGCAATTCTGACAAGCTGCTGCCGACCATTTGACAGATTAACTAAGGTATCCTTGCGCTCCTCTAACGAATAAAGAATAGATCGTAGTTAATATTTTCTGAATACGGCAAGGAAAGATTTAGGCGGAAATTAATTAATCTATACCCGACTTGGCGCCGGTCGAGAATTTGATATACCTGTGGGTTGACAGTCTCGGAACTAGCTGACTACAGTCGGTTTGCATTTCCCCCGTCCCACCCGGGCGCTCCAAGATCCGGGACGACGTCCACCGCAAAACTGTCCTTCCGACCTTCCAAGGCCGCGCGCATCGCGGGTCGGCCGCGCTGTGTGATGTTGCAACAACATGGAGACGCATGCGGATGCGAATGCAACGAGCCCTTGGCGTATCCCTCGCCGCTCTCGTGCTCTCGACCGGAGCCTTGGCCCAGGAAGGCCGATCGGCCGACCCACGGAGCAACACGCCGAACCGGGGTAGCGCCGGTTTCGGCGGTCCCGACCAGTACATTGCGCCGGCCGCCCGACAGCCGGCGACGTTCCAGGTCGTTGGCCGGCGTGAAGTCGGCCGGGCATCCTGGTACGGCAATTGGCACGTCGGCCGGCTGACCGCGACCGGCGAGCGCCTCGACACGGCGCATCCGACGGCGGCGCATCGCAGTCTGCCGATGCATTCCCTTGTTAAGGTTACCAACCTGAAGAACGGTCGCTCGGTCGTCGTGACGATCAACGACCGCGGTCCGGTCAGCCGCCGCCTCTCGATCGACCTCTCACCGCGCGCCGCTGAAGAGCTCTCTATGCGGCATGACGGCGTCGTCCCGGTGACGATCGAGCAAGTCGCCGTCGCCCGCACACAACAGTAACTCTCTCCCTCTCCGACTCCTCTTCCGGTCCGGCCGCCGTCATTCTCGTGACGGTGGCCGGCCGATTCCCAAACCTACGGTTTCACAGCTTGTCACCTTTTTGCCACTGTGGCTCAAAGGGCACATCACCTGTGAAAAGCCCACCTTCTCTGCGGGCTAGATTGACTCGGATTCGGCGCTTGATTGTATTCTGACAACGGCTTGGGCGCGTGGCGAGCGCTGGGAATTGGGGGCCGTTTCCGCAGGATTGCGGGCGCGACAAGTGGGGGAGCCGTGGACGAGTTGTTCGACAAGACGAACGTCGTAGCCTTTCCGCTGAGGGCTCGGAGCAAGCCGGCGGCGGATGCGGGGAGGGCTTCGGGACCAGCCCTCTACGAGTTCACCGACCGGGAGCTGGATGCGCTGTGCCGGTGGTTCTCGGCGATGAAATACGCCTTCCCCGGCACCGAGGGCGTCATGGTGGTCAGCCATCAGCAGAGCTATTCCGCGGTCGGCCTCTATAACCCGGCGGGCGGCGCGCCGAATTGCCTGATCGCCAAGCATGAGGTCGGTGGCGCGACGCGCTTTTTCTGGTCGACCGAAGGCGACCCGCCGCGCGTCATCAATGATCTGTCCGAGATCACCGACGCGCATATCCGCGCGATTGAGCCGCCGCGCAACGAGAAGGGCTGGCTCGACCCGACTGGGTGGATGGGGGTCTACGCGACCCGTCTGATTGCGACAGCTGTACAAGTCGTTTGACTACCAGAAGGCGAAACGGCACGGTATCGCCGCTGCGGCCGGCGGGCGCGCGGTAACACCGCATCCGACGCTATGTCGCGGCACGGGGGAATATAACAAGCGGGCAACGCCGATGCGTTCGGGTGAGCAGAGGTCACGGCACGGCCTCCGGCGGAAAATCGCGCAACAGCGCCCTGGCCTGTGATCGTCAGGCGTGATTGTCAGGGCAGGTTTAGCAGAGGTTTGCGGATGAGAGCGCTCGCCGCTATTGGTGTGTGCGCGGGATTTCTTGTCGCCGCCTGCTCCTCCCTCCCGACGGCCGGCCCGACCGCGAGCGACGTCAAGCACCAGGAGATCAGGGACACCGAAGTCCGTTTTGATCTCGTCGACATCGACGACAATGTCGTGACCGCCCTGCTCGCGGTCCCGCATGAGAGTTTTCAGGCGCGCTTCAAGAAATACGGCAAGCCGCCGCAGCCGAGGATCGGCGTCGGCGACGCGATCGTCGTCTCGATCTGGGAGGCGGCCGGCGGCGGCCTCTTCGGCCCCTCGGCGACCGAACACGTCTCGGCGGGCTCGCGCAACATCACGATACCGGAGCAGCTCGTAGGCCAGGATGGCGGCATCAGTATCCCGTTCGCCGGCCGTGTGCCTGCCGCCGGGCGGCTCCCCGTCGAAGTGCAACGCGAAATCGAACGCCGCCTTCAAGAAAAAGCCATCGAGCCGCAGGTCATCCTCACCGTAACGCGCAGCGTCACAAACAGCGTCACGGTCGCAGGCGAAGTCGTGCAAGGCGCGCGGGTGCCGCTGTCCCTCAAAGGCGACCGGCTGTTGGACTTGATCGCCGCCACGGGAGGCGCCAAGGCGCCGGTTTACGAGACCTTTGTGCGGCTGTCGCGCGACGGCATCACGGCGACGATCCCGATGGAATCGCTCGTTTCCACTCCGGCCGAAAACATTTACGCCTATCCCGGTGACGTCTTGACGCTGGTGCGGCTGCCGCAATCCTTCACGGTGTTCGGCGCGACCGGCCTCAACACACAGGTCAATTTCACGGCCGAACGGATGACCTTGGTGGAAGCGCTCGCCAAGGCGGGCGGTCTGCAGGATATGCGCTCCGACCCGGCCGGTGTCTTTCTGTTCCGCTTCGAACCGCCGCCTATTGTGAAGACGCTCGGGCGGCCGCAGCTCGGCACCGGGCCGGAAGGCTCCTCGCCAATGGTTTATCGGCTCGATTTGAGCGACGCCAAATCCTATTTCCTGGCGCAGCGCTTCCCGATTCATGACAAAGACATCATCTATGTCGCCAACGCCGATTTGAACGAACTGCAGAAATTTTTCACGCTCTTGAATACGCTGACCGGGCCGATCATCACCGGGATCGTCGTGAAGAACGCCGTGCCGTAACCGGCGCGCGTTTCATCTCGGACTGCACCATCGGCCTCCCTTCCGCCCGGCGATGATCGTCCTCGATCTCTCCCGCCTGTTGTCGCGGGCCGGGCGCGAGACGCCGACCGGGATCGACCGGGTCGAGTTGGCCTATGCCGAGCATCTGATCGCCGCCGACCCGGCGGCCCTCTTCGCCACGACGACGCTCGCCGGCGGGCTGGGTCTTGTGCCGCGCCGAATAGCGGAAGCATTTGTCGGCGCGATCGGCGCGGCTTGGCGCAGCAGCACCGATAGCGCCGGCGATCAGCGCAAAGTCCGCCGTCTCGGATGGCGCGGCCGCCTCGCCGCGCTCGCGGGCGGCGAAGCGCGTCTGTTCGCCGCTCTCCGTGAAAGCCCGGAGCCACCGGTCTATGTCCTGGTGTCGCACCACCATCTCGAGAAGCCCGCAATCTTCGCGCGCCTCCGACGGCGCACCCAGGCGCGCTTCGTCTGCCTGATCCACGACCTGATCCCTATGGAGTTTCCGGAATACGCCAAGCCCGGCCAGGCAGACAATCACCGTCGCCGCATCGAGAACGCGATCCGCTTCGCCAACGCGCTCATCGTCAATTCCGCGGTGACGCGCGACGCGTTATTGCCGCATCTCCACCAAGCCGGGCGCCGGACCCCGGTCCTCGTCGCGCCGCTCGGCCTTGATCTGCCGCATGAACGAACAAATGCAGTGCCACCGCTGCAGCAGCCATATTTTGTCTATATCGGGACGATCGAAGCGCGCAAAAATCATCTGCTGTTGCTCAATTTGTGGCGCCGGCTCGCCGCTGATCTCGGCGCCGCGGCGCCGCATCTCGTGCTGATCGGGCAACGCGGCTGGGAGGCCGAAAACGTCGTTGACATGCTCGAACGCTGTCCCGGCCTGCGCGGCGCGGTGATCGAGCACAACACGCTGCCGGATACCGAGATGGTGCGGCTGCTGAAAGGCGCCCGCGCGCTGCTGCTGCCGTCTTTCGCCGAAGGTTTTGGTTTTCCGCTGATTGAGGCGTTCGGGGTCGGCATCCCCGCATTGTGCAGCGACATCCCCGCCCTGCGCGAGACCGGCGGCGCCGTTCCGGAATATCTCGATCCGCTCGACGGGCCGGGCTGGCGCGCCGCGATCCTCGATTATGCCGCACCCGACTCGCCGCGGCGGGCCGCGCAACTCGACCGGCTGCGCGGCTGGCATCCGCCGACTTGGCAGGAGCACTTTGCAAAGGTCGATCGGCTGATCGCGGAGACCGCCGCGGCGCCGGATCCGAATTGATCCGGCGGGCTATCTCGCCGGCGGCAGCAATTTCCCGAGGTGGCGCATGACCCCGGCCAGATCGGTCGGTTCGGCGGCGACCGCCTGTGCTTCCCCGCAGAGGATCGCGACCGCTCGGCGCACCTGCTCTTCGGTGTGCTTCGCCGTCAGGAAGAAGCGCAGCCGCGCCGACCCTTCGGGAACCGCGGGATACAGAATCGGCTGCACATTGACGCCGCGCTGGAACATCGCTTGGGACAGACGGGCGGCGCGGATCGAGCTGCCGGTGATAATGGGCACGATCGCGGCGCCAATCGAACCGCCGGTGTCGAGCCCCGCCGCGCGGGCCAGTTCGAGGAACAGCCCGGCGCGCTCATTGAGTCGCCGCACTCGATCCGGTTCCTGTTCGAGGATCTCGAGCGCGCTCAGCGCCGCCGCCGCGGAGGGCGGCGCGATGCCGACCGAAAAGACAAAACCGGGGGCCATGCGCTTCAGGTAATCGATAAGATCCTGTCGACCGGCAATGTACCCGCCACACGAGACGAGGCTCTTGCTCAGCGTACCCATCCAGATGTCGATCTCGCCCGGGTCGATCCCGGCCCGGTCGGCCGAACCGAAACCGCGCGGCCCGAGAACGCCCAAAGCATGCGCCTCATCGACCATCAGCCAGGCGCGATGCTGCCGCGCCACCGCGACAAAGGCGGCGAGGTCCGGCACATCGCCATCCATGCTGTAATGCCCCTCGATGACGAGGAGGGCGCGGCCGTGGCGCGGCCGCGCCTCGGCCAATGCTTTGTCGGCCGCCTCGGGATCGAGGTGGCGAAACGAGACGCGCCGCGCGCCCGACAACATCGCGCCCTGCACGATGCTGTTGTGAATGAGCGCGTCATGCACGATGACATCATTGCGCCCAAGCAGATGGCCGATCACGGTCACGTTCGTCGCATGACCGCTAACCAGCGCGATGCTGTCCTCGGCACCGTGAACCCGCGCCAGCGCGCGTTCCAGTTCACGATGGATCGGCCGCTCGCCGGAAACCGGGCGGCTCGCCGAGACCGAGGTGCCGTAGCGGTCGATCGCCGCCTTCGCGGCATCGGCGATGCGCGGATCGCCGTTAAGCCCGACATAGTTGTAAGAGGCGAAATTGAGGTAGGAGCGGTTGCCGATCAGCGTCTCGGCGCCGGCGATGCCCTCGTGCACGCGAAAGAACGGATCGCCGATGCCGAGATACTCCGCGGCCTCCTCGATCAGACGAATTTCCCGATAGGCCTCCAGCTGGGAGACATCGAGCCGCTCCGCTCCGGCATTCGCAATGCTCGTACGCGCCGGGGCCGCGCTCCCGCGCGCCGACGCAACCGAGGCCAGCTTCTGCAATAGGCGCGCCTTCGCGTCCGCCGACAGCCCGAACAGATTCCCGCCGGCGGCCATCGCGTTATTCGGCAGCGGCCGAGTTCAGATCGGCCGTTTCCGGCATTTCGGCGGCATCGGCAAGCGGGGCGGCTCCGTCCTCGCCCGCGCCTTCGTAGCGCTCCGCGAGCCTGAGAAGTTCACGGGGCTGCGGACGCGCCGACAGCGCGCCCGCAAGGCGTTTCACGATCGAGGCAACGCTCGTCCCCTCGGCGAGCGACATCAGCGGCAGATCGATGCGCAACCGGCTTTCGAGCGCGAGACGCAACTCGACGGCCATCAGCGAGTCCATGCCCATTTCGGAGAGCGGCCGGAACTCGTCGATGCCGGCCACGGGCAGTCGCAGGATGCCGGCTGCCTCCTCGGCTACAACCGTCTTGAGCAATGCCAGCGCCTCTTCGGTGTCCAATTCGCTCAACCGCTCGACGAGCGAGCCGTCATCCGGCAGCGATCCCGTCTCGCCGCGGACCTCGGCAAAGAACGGTGCGCCGAGGATCGGCAGAAAACGGCGCGCCTCGTTCCAATTGGTCTCGGCAAACCCTGCCGCTGTCAGTCCGCTCGCCGCGAGGGCGGGCAGCGCGGAAAGAGCTTGCGTGGCTGGGAGCGGTCTGGCGCCAAGACGCCGCGCCAGCGCATCGCGGGTGTCGCGCCGCTCCGCGAGATAGCCGGCATCCTCGATCGGTCCCCAGGCGACCGCGAGCGCCGGTTTCCCTTGGGCGCGTCGTGCCCTTGCCAGCGCTTCGAGCGCGCAATTGGCCGCGACGTAAGCGCCCTGTCCCGGCGCCCCGAGCAAGGTGGTCGCCGAGGAGAACAACAGGAACAGCTCGATCGGGTCGTCGCGCGTCAACCGGTCGAGTGCGATCGCGCCGCCGAGCTTTGGCCGCAGGATCGCGCTCGCATCGGCAACGTCGAATTCGGTGGCAAGCGCGTCGGCAATCACCGAGGCGGCATGCACGACACCGCGCAACGGCGGGTGCCGCATTCGGATCTCGTCGAGAACAACCGCAAGCGCAGCCGGATCGGCGACATCCCCAGCATGGATGCTGACCTCGGCGCCGAGGCTGCGCAGTTCGGCAATGCGATCCTCGGCTCCGGGGGTCACCGCGCCGCGTCGGCTGAGCAGCGCGATCGAGCCGGCCCCCTGCTCCGCCACCCAGCGCGCCACGGCAAAGCCAAACCCGGTGACACCGCCGGTAACCAGATACGTTCCGTCGCCCCGCAGCGCCAGCTCGGTCGGCGGCGGCAGTTGCAGCCCAGCATTCCTGGCGGGCAGCAGCACGATTTTCCCGATGTGCCCCGAGGCCTGCATCAGCCGGAAGGCGTCCTCGATCGCGGCAAACGGAAAGACGCGATGTGCGAGCGGCCGGATCGTGCCCGAAGCCAAGGCCTCGGACACCTCGCCGAGCAGAGCGCGCGCCAGATCGGGCCGCTGGATCGGCAACTGATCGACGTCGATCGCGAAATACGAAATGTTTTGCCGCAGGGCCCGCAAGTGGATGCGGCTGTTCAGATAGAAGTCGCGTTTGCCGAGCTCGAGAAAGCGGCCGAACGGCTTCAAGACGCCGAGGCTCTGCTCCATCGCCTCGCCGCTCAGCGAATTGAGGACGACGTCGACGCCCTGGCCGTTTGTGATCGCGCGCACCGCGTCGGCAAAGCCGAAATCGCGCGAGTCGAGCACATGGTCGGCGCCGGCGAGGCGCAGGAATGCGCGCTTGGTCTCGGAGCCCGCGGTCGCAATGACGATCGCGCCGCGGTGCTTGGCGTATTGGATCGCGGCGAGGCCGACACCGCCCGCCGCGGCATGGATCAAAACATGCTCGCCCGCCGCCAGCTTGGCGAGCGTGCCTAGCGCGTAGATCGCGGTGACGAACACGACCGGAACCGTTGCGGCCGCCGCGAAGCTCGTCTCCGGCGGGATCCGCATGACCGCATGCTCGGCCGTAATCACTTCCGTGCTCAAGGATGCCGGAGCGAGCCCCGCCACGCGGTCGCCGACGGCCACGTTTTCGACACCGGGACCGACCGCGCGCACGATGCCGGCGCATTCCAGCCCGAAGGTCGGGCCGGCAAAGCCGTCGATCAGCGCCTCCTCGGGCAGGAGACCCATCGCCCACATCATGTCGCGGAAATTGAGGCCGGCGGCTTGCACCTCGATCGCCACCTCACCTTTTCCGAGGTCGCGCTGCGCGATCGGCTTCCAGCTCAGCGCGTCGAGCCCGCCGGGCCGCTCGCTGCTCAGCCCCAACCGATCGCCGGGCTCAGCCCAGCGCGGTGGCAGCGCGCGGCGCAGGCGCAGCACATGCCGCCCTGCCGACGTCCAGACGATCTCGGTTTCGGGGGTTGCCGCCTCTATTTCACGCAGCAGCCGCTCCGCGATCTTGGCGCCGCCGAGCCCCGGCGGCATATCGAAAAGTTTGAGCGACAGTCGCGGGATTTCGTTGACCAGGGTCCGCGCAAACCCCCACAGCGCCGCGCCGACCAGGTTGGCATCCGCACTGCGCGCCTCCTGCTGCGCGCCGCGTGTTACGATCCACAACGGGATACCGCGCAATGCCGCAGCAGCCGCAATCCGAGCGGCGCTCGGCAGCAACTCGGCGGCGCCGGATACCGGGTCGGTGTGGTCGCCGACGAGCAGAACCGCGAGCCCGGCCTGCGCCTCCGCCGTCGCGTCCATTTCGGCGGCGGCGGTGAAAGCGGCGGCATCCAATTCGATGACGCGATGCCCGGCAGCGGCAAGACCGTCGGATACCCCGCGCTCGACGTCGGAGGCCATCCCGATCAGCGCCAACGACGATACCTCGGGCGCGAGGGTGTTCGCCGGTTGTTGCTGTGCGGACGCCCGCGCCCATAAGACCGAGAGCGGCCACGGTCCTGCGCCGATTGCAAGGCTCCCCGGCGCCGTAAAACCCGCCAGCGCCAGGTCGCGGCACCACGCGTCGCCATGGCGCAACGGCGATGCCTCCCCGCCGTTCGCCTCGTGGCGCCACCAGCCGCGATACCGGCCAAAGGCGAGCGCCCAAAGCGGGTTCGGTTCGGCCTCGGCGGCAAGCAGCAGCCCCCCGGGTGCGAGCCGCTCGCGCAATCGCGAAAGCGCATCGGCATCGAGCTGCGAGCGCGAGAGCGCCTGGAACGAGAGGATGACATCGAAGCAAATATCGCCGAGCGCGTCATCGTCATCGGCCGGCGACCAGCGGCTGGAGGTCGCTCCGGCTTGCGACTTGATCGCTCCGGCAATCCGCGCCGCCTGCTGAGCATCGGGATGCGTTGCACAATAGGCGAGCGGCGCGCCCGTCTGAGCCAACGCCTCGATAAGCCGCCGGGTCATCGCGCGGTCGGCGCCGATTTCCAATACGCGCAGCGGCCGCTCGGCCGGCCATGCCGCGGCGATTTCCGTGAGCGTTTCGCGAATGTGCTCGAACGCCGCCGCGCTGACCGGAGAGGCTTGCACGAGATGCTCGGCCATCGGCAGCGGGGCGGCCTCGGATTGGCGCAACCCATCCCGCAACAGAGCCGGCAATTCTTCGGCCGCGGTCGCGACGAGCGCCAGCTCGGCAACCAGCTCCGGGGCTTCCGCGAGAAGGAGGCGCCAGATCGCGGCGACATCGGGCAGATCATGATTGGCGGCGAGACGCCAGCCAGCCTCGCTCTCTGCCGCTGCGTCGAACCGCTCAACGAGACGCAACAGGTGCTCGAACAGCGGCGCCGTTTCGGGGAGGATCGCGCCGGCATCGACCAGCGCATCCATCGTAAAGCTCACCTCGGGATCGATGATCGCCGCAACCGCGCGATAAGCAATCGATGCCGTCATCGCGTCGAACAGCAGCGCGCGTTCGCTCGATTTTTCGGCATCGGTGTTGGTCCGGTCGGCTTGCCGCGCCAGAATCTCGCCGATCCGATCAAAAATACCCGGCGCCGGTGTTTCGTAGAGCGGCGCCGCCACAAGATCAACGCGCAATACGCGATTGTCGAGCGACCCGCTGCGGCTGAGCTCGACCCGGCGGAACCAGCATTCCGACAGCGCGGCGACAGACGCGCCGCTATCGTCGAACAATTCGATGTCGCCGGATGCCGAGCGCGTGCCGATCCGTGTCAACCGCAACCGCGCGATGCACGGCAAGCGCCCGAACGGTGCGACGAGCCGCACCCGGCCAAACCGCCACGGCAGAAAACTCGTGTCGCGCAGCTCGGCGCTTTTGCCGGCGAGCACCGCTAGAAACGCCTGCAGCGCGCCATCCAGCGATGCCGGATGAAGGAGATAAGAGCCGCGGGGCTCGCCGATCGCGCCCGGATCGAAATAGGCCTGCGCCTCGTCGGGTCCCAGCACCTCAACCCGCGTGACCGTGCGAAAGCGCGGGCCGTAATCAAGGCCGAGTCCTTTGGCGATGCGATACAGCTCGCCGGCCTCGATGATCCGCAGCGGCGAACCGGACGCGCTCGGCATCGACTTCGCTGCGCCATCGCCGGCGCTGAGGATGCGTGCTACGGCATGGTTCGTTGGCGGCTCATCCGAAAGACGCGGACGACTGCTCAGCTCCCAGTCGCCCCCGTCCGATCCGAGCGTCGCCCGCACTTCGCGTGGTCGTCCGGTGTCGAACGGCAACGGGCGGCGCACCTCGATATCGGCCAGCTCGATTACTGTCGCCGTCGGACGCTGCGCCCGCGCCGCGGCGGCGGCCATTTCGACTACGGCCGCGGCGGGCAGCACCGGGACGCCTTCGACCGCATGATCGGCAAGCCAGGGCAGCGTCTCCGGACCGAGATGATTGAGCCAGAACGGAACCGGCCCGGTTTGCCGATAACCGAGCAGCGGATGCTCGAATGGCGGATCGATCAGCGCGACATCTTCGACGGTGTGCTCGAACCAGAAGCGCTCGCGCTGCCACGGATATAGTGGCAAGCCGCGCGGGTTGGCGGCCCCATCGAACCGCGACGCGCCTGTCATATCGTAGCCGGCGACATGGCATTGCGCCGCGAGCGCCGGGAACGGGTCTCCGTCTGCCTGCTTCCGGCTTAGCGTCCCCAGCGCCCTCCCCTGAGTTTCGGCGGCCCGCAGAGCGTCGTGCAAATATCCTTGCAGAACCGGGTTCGGTCCGATCTCGACAAAGATCCGAAAACCATCCTTCACCAGCGCCGCCGTCGCGTCGGTGAAGCGCACGGGCGAGCGGATGTTGTGCCACCAATATTCGGCGTCGAGCCGGCCCGCACCCACCGGCTCGCCGGTCACTGTCGAGAGCAGTCTCGCGCGCGGGGCGGAGGAGGTCAGGCCGGCGAGATCCGCGAGCAGCTGGTCCCGGATCGGATCCATCGCCGCGGAGTGAAATGCAAAATCGAGATCGAGCGCGCGGAACGCGACCCCGCGACGCCGTGCCTCGGCCCCGAGTTTGTCGATGGCATCGCTCGGACCGGAAACCGTGACGGCATGGGTCGCGTTGATCGCGCCGAGTTCCAGCGGGCTGCCGATCTC
>JBKOVT010000284.1:0-6489 GCA_046724035.1 Pseudomonadota bacterium
GGCCAAGGAAGCCGGCATCGTCAACGGCAAATGGAAGGCGGTCCCGCACAGCAATATCGGCCAGCTGATGAACTGGCGCACCGATTGGTTCAAGGAGGTCGGGGTCACGAAATTCCCCGACACCTGGGAGGAGCTCTACGAAGTCGGCAAGAAGCTGAAGGCCAAGGACCACCCCTTCGGCTTCGAGCTCGGCCACGGGTTTGGCGACAACCACGGCTGGATTTACCCGCTGCTCTGGTCTTATGGCGGGCGCGAGGTCGAGCCCGACGGCAAGACCGTCGTTATCGATTCAGACGAAACGGCGCGGGCCGTCGATTTCGCCCGCAAATTTTTCAAGGACACGATGCTCGACGACGTCCTCGGTTGGACCGATGTCAGCAACAACAAGGCGTGGTTTGCCGAGCAGATCTCGTGCACGAACAACGCCGAGAGCATCCTGTGGCTGGCGAAGCGCGACTTCCCGGAGATTGCCAAGGTCACCGATCAGGCGATGAACCCGCAAGGGCCGAAGGGCCGCTTTCATCTGCTCAATTGCATCAGCCATTCGGTGTTCAATTTCGGTCCGGTACAAAAGGAGGCGCACGATTTCCTGCATTGGCTCATGGAGGAGAAGCAATTGGGCGGCTGGTACGCCTCGGCCGACACCTATTACCAGCCCTTCCTGCACGCCTACGACAATGCGCCGATGTGGGATGTCGAACCGCGCAACAAGCCCTATCGCGACGCGATGGGGAGCGCGCATCTGCCGGGCTGGCCGGCGCCGCCGACCCGGCAATTGGCCGAGGTCGTCGCAAAATACGTCACCGTCGACATGTTCGCCAAAGCCTGCGCCGGCGCCTCGACCAAGGAGGTCATCAAGAATGCCGAGGCGCAGCTGAAGGAAATCTACAGAACGACATAGAGCCTCGCGATGTCGATCCGCACGGAACCGCTGATTGGGGTGGCGAGGGCGCGGGCGCGCCGCCGCCCTGCTTCGCTCGCCGCCTGGCTCGACCGGGAGGCGGTGTTCAGCTGGCTGATGATGGCGGCGCCGATCCTGTTTCTCGTCGCCTTTGTCGGCTATCCGTTCGTCTATGGCATCCTCTTGAGCCTCGAAGACCGGCCGGTCGCACATGTCGGCACCTTTGTGGGGCTCAAGAACTTTATCAAAGACTTCAACGACCCGATCTTCTGGCGCGTCGCGATCAACACCTTCGTCTACACCGCTGTCGCGACGCTTTTGAAGATGATCGGCGGGCTCGCTCTCGCTGTCGCGATGAACCAGAACTTCCGCATGAAGAACCTGGTCCGCGCGCTGCTGCTGCTCCCGTTCATCGTGCCGACCGTGCTGAGCACCGTCGCTTGGATGTGGATGCTCGATCCGGCGTTCAGCATCTTCAACTGGTTTCTGATCGCGCTCGGGATGCCAAAGCCCGGCCCGTCATGGCTCGGCAACCCGGTCCTGGCGATGGCCTCGATTATCGTCATCAACACCTGGCGCGGCCTGCCCTTCTACGGCATCACCCTGCTCGCCGGATTGCAGACGGTGCCGCCAGAGCTTTACGAGGCGGCGACGATCGACGGCGCGAGCGGCTGGCAGCGCTTCCGCTACGTAACCTTGCCGCTGTTGCAGCCGATCATCATGATCGTGACCTTGTTCTCGGTCATCTTCACCTTCGCCGATTTCCAGCTGGTCTATGTGCTGACGCATGGCGGGCCGCAGAACGCGACGCAGCTGTTCGCGACCTACGCCTTCGATATCGGCATGGGCGCGGGGCAGCTCGGCCTTGGCGCATCGGTCGCGCTGACGATGCTTCCGGCTCTGGCGCTGCTGATTCTGGGGCTAACCCTGTACATGCGGAGGCAGTGATGGTCACCGGCCACAGCCGCCTCCAGCACGCCATCCGGGTATGGTTGCCGGTCGGCTTCTTCCTGCTGCTCGCGCTATTCCCGTTCTACTGGATGGCGATCACCTCGGTGAAGCCGAATGCCGAGCTCTACAACAAGAACATGTTGCCGCTTCTGGTGCGAAACCCGACCCTGAAGCACTACATCGACCTGTTGACCGAGACGAGCTTCCTTTTGTGGACGTGGAACACGCTGCTCGTCGCGGTTATCTCGACCGCGATCTCGCTCCTGCTCGGGACGATGCTTGCCTACCCGTTGGCGCGCATGCGGTTTGCCGGCGCGGGGCTTATCGCGATGACCGTCGCGGCGATCTATCTCGTCCCGCAGCCGCTCTTGTTCCTGCCGCTCGCCGATATCATCAACCGGCTCGATCTCGGCAACACGCTGACCGCGGTCATCCTGACCTATCCAACGATGCTGGTGCCGTTCTGCGCCTGGTTGTTGATCGGCTATTTCAAGACCGTGCCAAAGGAATTGGAAGAGGCAGCGCGCATCGACGGCGCCAGCCGCTTGCAGACCATGCGGCGGGTATTTCTCCCCTTGTGCACGCCGGGTTTCATCTCGGCCGGCATTTTCGCTTTCACCTTGTCGCAGAACGAGTTTCTCTACGCGCTCATTTTCCTGACCAAGACCTCGGTGCGCACGGTGCCGGTGGGGGTGATCGCCGAATTGATCCGGGGTGACGTGTTCTATTGGGGCCAGCTGATGGCCGGCGCGCTCCTCGGCTCGATCCCAGTGGCGCTGATCTATTCCTTCTTTGTCGAGCACTATGTCGCCGGGCTGACCTCCGGCTCGGTGAAAGCATAACGCCGCTCGCATGAGCCGGCGACCACTCCGCGTAGCGATAATTGGTGGCGGCATTGGGGGCCTCACTGCCGCGCTGTCGTTGCGCCAAGCCGGTTTCAAGACCGATCTCTACGAGCAGGCGCCGGCGCTGACCCATATCGGCGGCGGCATCAATATGGGACCGAACGCGGCGCGTGTGCTGATCCGTCTTGGCCTCGGCGAGGGGCTATCGCGCGAGGGCGTTCGCCCCGCGAGCACGCATCAGCGCCGCTGGGATGACGGCCGTACGCTGCAGCGCGCGCCGCTCAATCCGCAATGCGAAGAGCTCTACGGCGCGCCGCATGTCACGATCCACCGCGCCGATCTGCTGGACGTGATCTCCTCGCAGCTTCCGCCCGAGCACATCCATCTCGGACATCGCCTCCTGGCGTTCAGCGACAACGGCGACCATGTCGAGGCCTGGTTCGACAACGGCGCGCGCATTAGCGCCGACATCCTGGTTGGCGCCGACGGCATTCATTCGACCGTGCGCGCAATCCTGTTTGGCGAAGAGGCGCCGAAATTCGCCGGCTGCGTCGCCTATCGAGGCCTAGTCCCGGTCGAGCGCCTTGCCGATCTCCAGCTTGAGCTCGGCAGCCAGTCCTGGGTCGGGCCGGGCGGCCATCTCGTGCATTACTTCGTGTCGCGCGGCCAGCTTCTTAATTTTGTCGGCTGGACCGAGCACGACGAATGGAACCGCGAGGACTGGACCGACCGTGCCACTGTCGAGCGCGCGCTTGCCGCGTTCGAGGGCTGGCACCCGCAGGTCCGCCGCATCATCGGCGCCGCCGACGAATGCTTCATCTGGGCGTTGTTCGACCGCGACCCGCTGCCGCGCTGGTCGGCCGGCCGCGTGACGCTCCTTGGAGACGCGTGTCACCCGATGTACCCGTTCATGGGCCAGGGTGCGGCGCAGGCGATCGAGGACGGCGCCGCCCTCGCCGCTTGCCTGCGCGCCGCCGGCGACGCCGATCCCGCCGGCACATTGCGCGACTACGAGCGCATCCACCTGCCGCGCGTCATGCTGCTGCAGGCGATGTCGCGCGCCAACAAGATCCGCTTTCACATGCCGGACGGGCTCGCGCAGCGGGCGCGCGACGCCGAATGGGCCAAAGCGGCAGACCGCGGGCCGCACGCGCTGCGTTGGCTCTACGAGCACGACCCAGCAGCGATCGAGGTCGCGCCGGCTTAGGTCTCGGCGTCGAACTGCCGGCTTATTCCGCCTTGAGGCAGTAGCAAGCGAGCTTGTTGCCGTCGAGGTCGCGGACATAGCCGGCATAGGCGTTGGGCCAGAAGCCGCGCGGCCCGACCGCGCCCTCATCCTTCCCGCCGGCCGCGAGCGCGGCCTGATGAAAACCGGCGACAGCGGCGCGGCTTGGCGCCTCGAAGCTGATCGTGCCGCCATTCGCATGGGTCGCCGGCCGCCCGTCGGCCGGTTTCAGCACGATAAATTCTTCCCGGTCCTTGCCCCAGCAGGAGCCAGCATCGCCGAGATCCTTGATGCGCTTGAGCCCGAGCGGCGCTAACACTTTGTCATAGAACGCGCGCGCCTTGTTGAGATCGTTCGTGCCGACCGCGACATGCGTAAAGGTTGCCATGTTATCCTCCCTTGTTGTCTGCCCCGCAGGATGGGCCGAGCGCAGCGACGCCCATCGGTCTGATCGCGACCCCAGTTTCAGGACGCCGGTTACGGGCCTCACGCCGCTCGGCCCATCGTACGACACCAAATTATCGGCTGCTATCGGGACGCCATTTGCCGGCGGATTTGACGAGCGGCGCGACCTCGCGGGCGAATTCGTCATCGACGGTATATTCGTAGCAGCGGATGCGTGCGGCATCCGGGTACGCGGCGTCGATCACGGCCAGCGCCTCGCTCAGTGTTGCGAAATCGCCGGTGAATTGCAGCCGGCTATTCCACACCCCCTTCGCCGCGCGCGTCAGCATGCCGCGTGTCGGTACATCGGTCTCCGGCAGACGGTCGAAATACGCGGTGATCTCGATCGTGACCGCGCCCTCGGCGCGCGTCTCGTCACGTGTGATCTCGACCCGAAACGTCTCGTAGCTCATCTCCTCACATTAGCGAGGGGCGGCCTTTCTCGTAATCAAAAGAAGAGGGCCGCTCCGAGCGGAGCGGCCCCATGAAGCCCTTCACCCCGGCCCTCTCCCCGCAGGCGAGGAGAGGGAGAGGTGTATGATCAGCTATGCCAGCGGAACTGCTGCGCCTTACGCTGCGAGCCCTGGCTCAGCTTGACATTGACCAATGCCGGGCCCGGGAAGTTCATCGCTTCGTCGAGCGCGCCGCGCAGATCCTTCGGATCCTCGACATAGAACCCCTTGCCGCCGAAAGCGTCCATCATGCGGTCGTAACGGGCGCCGTAGATCAGCGTGTTCGGCCGCATGTTGAGCATGGGGTTCTGCGGGATTTCCGGCATGCCCGGCCCAATGCCGCCATTGTTGAGGACGACGATCTTGGCCGGCATCCCGTAGCGGCACAGCGTCTCCATCTCCATCCCGGAGAAGCCGATCGCCGAGTCGCCCGAAACGTGCACGACCGGCCGGTCTGGGTGCACCACGCAGGCCGCGACGACAAGCCCGAGCCCGACGCCCATCGTGCCGTAGCTGCCGGCGTTCATGTAGGAGCGCGGGTTTTCGAGCGGCATCATCGTGCCGCCAATATCCATCGTGCCGGCGCCCTCGCTGCACAGGACCACATTCTTCGGCAGCCACTCGCGGATGTCGCGGAACAGCCGGTAGTACCCGCCGGGCGAGGAGTCGTCGTCGATCTGCGGCTTGATCATCGCCGCGTTCTCTTCCGACTTCTTGGAAATCGCCTGGCGCCACGGCGAGCTTTGCGGGTGGAACCACTGGCGGCCGGCGAGCGCTTGGTTGAGCTGCTGCATGATGGCCTTGCCATCCCCGAGCAGCGCCACCTCGGCGGGCTTGTTCTGATGCATCGACTCCGGGTTGATGTCGAGCTGGATCACCCGGACGTTCGGGCTGTAGCGCGGCGGCAGGCCGAAATGCAGGATCCAGTTGAAGCGCGCGCCCATCAGGAAGACGACGTCGGCTTGCTGCAACGCAAGGGTGCGCGCGGCGCCAGCCGAGAGCGGGTGGTCGTCCGGCATGATGCCCTTGCCCTTGGGGGTGCGCACGAACGGCACCTGGATCTTCTCCAGGAAGGCGCGCACTTCTTCCGTAGCGCCCGAATACGCCATGCCCTGGCCGAGCAGGACGAGCGGGCGTTCGGCCGATTGCAGCACGTCGAGCGCCTTCTCGATGTCCTGCGGCATCGCTTGGGTGCGCGGCGGCTCGGGGCATTTCTGCACCTGCACGACCTGGTCGGTGTCGCACGAGCCGGTGATGATGTCGTCGGCGATGTCGAGATAGCTCGCGCCGGGACGGCCGTAGATCGACTGGCGAACCGCCATCTCGACATAGAATGGGATACGGTTGACGTGCTCGATCGCATGCGCCCATTTCGAAACCGGCGTCGCCGCCAGCACCTGGCGCTCTTCCTGGAAGGCGCCCATGCCGTTGCGGAATGTCTCGGAGGCGCCGCCGATCAAGATCATCGGCCAGCAATTCTGCTGTGCGTTGGCGAGGCCGGCGAGGCCATGGATGACGCCGGGGCCGGTTACGACGATGCACGAGCCCGGCCGGCCGGTCAGGAAGCCGACGGCGCCGGCCGCATAGGACGCGGCCTGCTCGTTGCGCATGCCGATATAGGGCAGGCCGACCTTCTGCGCCGCCTCGGCGATCGGCCCGACCGGGAAGCCG
>JBKOVT010000350.1:0-6039 GCA_046724035.1 Pseudomonadota bacterium
CTCGTGCCATACCGACATGCCGGGCTCATCGTTGGCAATGTCGCGACCGAGAACGGGCGGGTCGCCGAGTCGATAGCGCTCGTGCGCGACGAATGGCGGCGTATGCGCGAGGCGGGCCCGACCGCTGCCGAGCTCGACAACGCCAAGACCTATCTGACGGGCTCTTTCCCGCTCGGTCTCGACTCGACCCAGCACATCGCCGGCGTGCTTGTGCAGATGCAGCAGGACAAGCTCGGCATCGATTATCTCGATCGCCGTGCTTCCCTGATCGGCGGTGTTACGCTGGACGAGGCGCGCGAGGTCGCGCAAAAATTGTTCGATCCAATCGCCCTCAGCTTTGCGGTGGTCGGCGATCCGGCCGACCTCGAGCCCACCCGGCAGCCAAAACAGCCGAAGTTCTGACCTGCTAACCCGATTGCGGGCGCCGCCAGTCAAGCGCCGCGTCGACACCCTGTTGGATGGCATCGAGGCAATCGGAAAAGGCCGCATCCCTGTTGCGGTGACTGCGGACGTGCCGGTCGCTGGCGTTGTGCTGCGGGTTGGGCAAGTCGCGCGCCGGGGCGGCACAAGCCTCCTGCCACGCCTCGGTCAGCCCCTCGCCTAACGCTATCCTCTCGATCGTTTCCCCATCCGTCTCGAGGCTGTGGGCGATTTGGCGCAGCTTGGCGGCAATAGCGGGGGACGCATAGGCCAGTGCCTGCAACTGAACTGCATAGTGCCTGAGGAAGGCCACGTGACCCAGCAGCGTCAAGTCTTGCATTCTACTGATTCTCCTTTAACCCACGCGTGGCGCTTTTACAAAACGCTCCCACTGGTTTTTAAATTGTAAATAAAGCGAAGCTTTCGGTGATTTGATCGGCCCTGCGACGGGAAGACGGCAGGCCTTCGCCATCGCGGCAATGCTATATAACCCGCCCCGAATTCGGATTGCCGGAGCCGGACGAGCCCTGACGTGAACAGTTTGTGGTCGGATGCGGAAGCCGAGGCGCTTGTCGCGCATTACGCCGCGCGGGGCGTCGATCGCGACGTGGCGCTCTGCCTCTACGGCTCGCGGCTGTTGGGCGGCGACAATCGCCTCGTGCTGCATGGCGGCGGCAATACCTCGGTCAAAACCGTGCTCCCCGATCTTTTCGGCGAGCCCGCCGAGGTGCTGTGCATTAAGGGGAGCGGCCGGGATCTGGCCGCGCTGGAGCCGGAAGGCCTGCCCGCAGTGCGCTTGGCGCCGTTGCGCGCGTTGCGGCGGCGCGAGGCGCTCGACGATGCCGAGATGGTGCGGCTGTCGCGCGCCGCGCTCATCGACCCCGCCGCGCCCAACATCTCGGTCGAGGCGCTGCTCCACGCTTTTTTGCCGCACCGGTTTGTCGATCACACGCATTCCGTCGCGGTGTTGAGCCTCGCCGATCAGCCCGATGGCGGCGCCCTCTGCGCCGAGGTATTCGGGGATCGTGTCGGGGTCGTGCCCTATGTCCGGCCCGGGCTGCCGCTCGCCAAGGCTGCGGCCGAAGCCTTCGAGGCCGATCCCGGCATCGAAGGCCTCGTGCTCGTGAAGCATGGGGTCGTTACCTTCGCCGAGGACGCAGCGGTGGCCTACCGCCGCATGATCGACCTCGTGACCTTGGCCGAGGAGCGCATCGCCGGTGGCCGCAAGCCGGTTTTCGCGGTGCGCGCGCTGCCCCCGAACATCGCCGGTGTCGCTGATACCGCACCGATCCTGCGTGGCCTCTGCGCGATTTCCGATCCCGCGATACCCGGCCTGAGCACCCGCTTCCTTCTCGACTACCGCGGCGGCAAGACGGTACGCCAATTCGTCGACGGCGCGGAATTGGAGCGCTACGGCCGCGCCGGTGTCGCAACGCCTGACCACACGATCCGCACAAAGAATACCCCGCTGATCGTGCCGCCGCCCGAGCATGGCCGCCTCGATCGGTTCGCGATCGAGGCGCGCGCCGCCGTCGAGCGCTTCGCCGCCGATTACCGCTCCTATTTCGCCCGGCACAACACTGTCTCGGGAGGGGGTAAGCGCGAGCTCGACCCGATGCCGCGCGTCATCCTCGTGCCTGGGCTCGGCCTCTTCGGTGTCGGCCGCAGCGCGCACGACGCCGCAATCGCGGCCGACATCGCCGAGAGCTGGGTCGAGACCGTGACAGGCGCAGAAGCGGTCGGCCGCTTCGAGTCATTGTCCGAGGCCGAATTGTTCGAGATGGAATACTGGTCGCTCGAACAGGCAAAGCTCGGCCGGGCCGAGGACAAGCCGCTCGCCGGTCAAATCGCGCTCGTCACCGGCGGCGCCGGTACGATCGGCTTCGCCACCGCCGCGGCCATGCGAGCGGCCGGCGCCGAGATCGTGCTGCTCGATCTTGATGCCGCCACCGCGGAAGGAGCCGCCGCCCGGCTTGGCGCGACGCTCGGCCTTGCTTGCGACATCACCGATGCTGCCTCGGTCCGGGCGGCGTTCGACCGCGCTGCCGAGCAGTTCGGTGGCGTCGATATCATTGTCTCCAATGCCGGCGCCGCGCTGCAGGGCCGCATCGGCGAGGTCGAGGACGCCATCTTGCGGAAGAGCTTCGAGCTCAATTTCTTCGCGCATCAGAGTGTTGCGCAAAACGCGCTGCGGATCCTTCTGGCGCAAAACACCGGCGGTTGCCTCCTGTTCAATGTCTCGAAGCAGGCGGTAAGCCCCGGCCCCAATTTCGGCCCCTACGGCCTCCCGAAAGCCGCGACATTGGCCCTGATGCGGCAATACGCGCTCGAATACGGCAGCGTCGGCATCCGCGCGAACGCCATCAATGCCGATGGCATCCGCGGCGGCCTCTTGACACCCGAGATGATCGCCGCGCGCGCTGCCTCTTACGGCATGACCGAGGCGCAATATATGGGCCGCAACCTGCTGGGCCATGAGGTGACCGCGGCCGATGTCGCGCAGGCCTTTCTGTCCTTGGCCCTGGCGCGCAGCACGACCGGCGCTTTCCTCACGGTCGATGGCGGCAATATCGCCGCCGCGCCGCGCTGATGTTTTCCCCCGATTTGTTGCTAAGCGGCGAAAGGCGGGGCATCTTGCCCTTAACAGAGCCGATCATCCGATAGGGAGCACGCATTCATGCCGGAAGCCGACACCGAAGGCGCCCGCTACCAGGCCGAGAAGCCGCAGACCGCGCCGGGCTTTTTCTTGAAGGGCTCGCACCAGCTTGATTGGGGCATGAGGAACCGCCTCGCGCGCGTCTTCAATCCGGAGAGCGGTCGCACCGTCATGCTGGCCGTAGACCACGGCTATTTCCAGGGGCCGACGACCGGCCTCGAGCGCATCGACCTCAGCATCGTGCCGCTCCTGCCGAATTGCGACGCGCTGTTCTGCACTCGCGGCATTCTGCGCTCCGTCATTCCCGCGGAGTCGCAAAAGCCGATGGTATTGCGCGCCAGCGGCGGACCGTCGATCCTGAAGGAATTGTCCGACGAGCAGATCGCGATGGACATGGAAGACGCTGTTCGCCTCAACGCGGCCGGTGTCGGCATCCAGGTGTTTATCGGCGGCGAATTCGAGACCCGCTCGATCCACAATATGACGCGGCTCGTCGATGCCGGGCTGCGCTGCGGCATGCCGGTCATGGGCGTCACCGCGGTCGGCACCAACATGGTGCGCGACGCGCGCTATTTCCGGCTCGCCTGCCGCATCATCGCCGAGTTGGGCGCGCAATACGTCAAGACCTACTATGTGGATGACGGGTTCGAGACGGTGACCGCGTCATGTCCGGTGCCGATCGTCATGGCCGGCGGCAAGAAACTGCCCGAGATCGAGGCATTGACGATGGCCTACAACGCGGTGCAGCAGGGCGCCGCCGGCGTCGATATGGGCCGCAACATCTTCCAGTCCGACGCGCCCAAGGCGATGATCCAGGCGGTGCATGCGGTCGTGCATCAGAACATGAAGCCGCAGCACGCGCTCGACATGTTCCAGTCGCTCAAATCCCAAGGCTGAGAGTACGCCCTAAACCGTCGTCCCGGCGAACGCCGGGACCCACTCTTCCGCCGGGTGAGCATTTGAACGGTGAGTCCCTGCTTTCGCCGGGACGACGGTTCTTGTGTTTATCGAAAGCCGACGTGCGAGAGGAATTTGAGTGCGGCCTCAGCGCACGCAGCAGGTTCTTCGAGCTGCAAGAGATGCGTCGTGCCGGGGATCGCGGTGTAATCGAACCCGCCTTCTGTCGCCAATGCGCGGTTCGACAGCGCGGTCGCGGCAGGGAATGGCTTGTCCGGGTCGGCGCCGATCAGCTTCACCGGCATCGCAAAATCGCGGCGCTTCGGCCATAGCCCGAGCGGGATCACCTGGAGATACATCGAGGCTTCGAGTTCGATCGGGCAGGCGAGCCGCCACGGCCCCGCAGGATCGGGCTGCAACACCGCGCGCGCCATCTGCTCGGCCGCTCCGGCCGCCCAGCGCTGTCCGGAGCGTGTGCTCGCGTATTCCTGTGCGAGCTCCGACGGATCGTCGAAATGCGTCCGGCGCTGCCGCGCCCACCGCGCCAGCTTGTGCTCGTAATCCTCCATCTTGCCGCGCACGGGATGGCCGGGCGGCGGCACATTCGGTGGGTCGAACAGGATGAGCGTCGCGAACTCGCCGCGGCCGGCAAGCGCCTGCAGCATCGCCGCTTGCGCCGACATTGAATGAAAGAGGCCAGCGGTCGGCTTCTCGCCGAATTCATCGGTAACGGCCCGGCAGACCGCGTCGAGGTCGGGCACCATGTGCGCGTAATCGTGGTTTGGCGGCTCGGCGCGCGGGTTCCGGCCGTGGCTGCGCATGTCGAACACGACGACATCGAAGTCGCTGAGAAAACGGCTCCAGAAATTGGAGTACCCGTCGATCGCAAACCCGTTGCCGTGACTGAGCATGAGCCGCGGTCCGCGTGGATTGCCGTGCCGGCGCACCCGCAGTGGCGCGCCGTCCGCGGCAACGACCTCGATAACCGCGTGCGGCGCTGGGACCGCTATCGTCATCCCCGGAAATACATGATTTGGTCAGCCGCGGCCGGGATAGCTGACCGCCATACCGGCGCGCACATCCTGTTGGATGCCGTATTGCGGGAAGGGGTAGCGCAGCCCGTTCTTCGCCAATGCTTCCATCCCGGCAATCGCTTTCGGCAGATAGTCGGGCGGCAATGCCATCAGCATCTCGTCGTCGAGAACCCCGCCATAGCGCCGCTCAGCAAAACACGGGATCGACAGGCTCGGGGTACGGGTCTTCAGCGCGCGGCCCCAGGAATCCGCGCAGGCCGACTCGCCGACGACGCTCCAGTCGAAGCGCTTGTATCCGGCCCATTGCAGCCCGTTGATGAAATAGATCATCGCGCCCGGCGTCGCATAGAACAGCGCGATGTCAGGCGGGTCGAGCCGGCCCGAGGCAAGCGGCCCGATCGCGAGCGCCTCGTAATGTCCGTCCGGCACGCATTCCATCGCCGCCTGGTGCGCGCTCGCATCCTCCTCGCTCGAATACCACACCCCAACCATGTGCCGGCCCGACCGCCACGCCTCGTCCTTGGCATTGCCGAGGCCCACGACGGCGCGGCACTGCGCGCCTACGAGGTTCTCGGCGGTGATGCCGACGGTCCAGCCGAGCCGGGAGGCCTGCCCGACGACCTGGTCCAAGGTGTGGATCGATTCCGGTCGGCGGATGCGCGGGATCGCCTCCATCTCGGCGCGGCTGTCATAGAGCTTCATCGCAAAGACGAAGGAGCGAAGTTTTAATAGCCGCTCCAGGTCGCCGGAGAGTTTGGCCCAGTCGGTCATCGCGTCATCCCGCAAGTTCGGAGTAGAGGCCTGGCATTGTCCCGGAAAACCGCCAGTGATGCACCGTGGTTGTTTTTTACTATCGCTCAAGTTGAATGCGCTCGGTTGTGCTATGATCCAAAAGTCGGCAACCGGGGGGAAGCCGACCCATGCAACGAGGGGGAACTCATGGATACGGTTCATCGGGTCAAGATGTGGATCGGTGGTCTCACCGAGATCGGATTGATGCTGTTGGCGCTCGCGATCGTCGCGGCGTTATTG
>JBKOVT010000298.1:0-7270 GCA_046724035.1 Pseudomonadota bacterium
CAGGCGCCGCGCACCTGGCTCGAGCCGATCACCGTCCTGGCGGCATTGGCGGTATCGACCAGCCGCGTCGGGCTCATCGCAACCGCCTCGACCACCTATACCGAGCCCTTCAACCTCGCGCGGCAATTCGCCTCGATCGACCACATCAGCAACGGCCGGGCGGCCTGGAATATCGTGACGTCGTGGCTCGCGACGGCAGCCGAAAACTATGGCGGCGCCGGACAGGTAAGCCATGCCGACCGCTACACCCGCGGCGAAGAGTTCATGGAGGTCGTCAAGGCGCTGTGGGACAGCTGGGCCACGGATGCGGTTGTCGACAACCGGGCGAGCGGGATCTACGCCCGGCGCGAGCGCATACGACCCATCAATCACCGCGGCGATTTTTATACGGTCGCCGGCCCGCTCAACATGCCGCGGTGTCCGCAGGGCCGGCCGGTGCTGGTGCAGGCGGGCTCGTCCGATACGGGCCGACGCTTCGCCGCACGCCACGCGGAGGCTGTCTTCACGGCGCATATGGCGAAAGCGACGGCGCAGGAATTCTATGCCGATTTGAAGCGGCTGGCGGCCGAAGAGGGACGCGACCCGAAGCATGTGCTGATCCTTCCCGGCCTCAGTCCGATGATCGCCCCGACCGAAACCGAGGCGCAGCTTATGGTGCGCGAGGTCAACGAGCTCACCGATCCCGAGGTCGGGCGCAAGCGCCTCTCCGGCCGTTTCGGCGGTCATGATTTTTCGCACCTGCCGCTCGACCGACCGCTGACGCCCGAAGATTTTTCCGCGCCGGAAACCGTTGAGGCGGCGCGCAGCCGTACCGAAGTGATCCTGAATTTGGTGCGGCGCGACAAGCCGACCTTGCGTCAGTTGCTGGGCTATCTCGCCGGCGCGCGGGGACACTTCGTCACGGCGGGGACGCCCGAGCAGATCGCCGATTTGATCGAAGACTGGTTCACCGACGGGGCGGCCGACGGGTTCAATATCATGCCGCCGCTACTGCCCGCGCAATTCGAGGTGTTCAGCGCCGAGGTCGTGCCGATCCTGCAGCGGCGTGGCCTCTTTCGCACCGAATACGCCGGAACGACATTGCGCGAGCATTACGGGCTGCCCTTGCCGGAGAGCGTGTTCGATGACCCGAGCTGGGTCCCCGAGCTGACGGAAGCCGTCGCCGGGGTCTGATGGATCCGATCGGGGTTAGCGTGGGACCGCGGGCGTCTCGCCCGCAATAATACCAATGCCGGATAGCGATCACTCGGGATGGCACTCCCGCGGTTACCTGCCGCATCTGGATGCGCCGAACCTTGTTCAGCATGTCGTGTTCAGGCTCGCTGACAGCCTCCCTGCTCATTTAAGAAATGAAATCGCGAAAACCCCGCCGGAGGAACGGGTCCGCCGAGTCGATATTGCGCTCGACCAGGGGCACGGCCGCCGGGATCTGACGCTTCCCGGTATTCCCGAACTGATCGAAAGAGCGCTCCTGCGGTTTGATGGAGAACGTTATTCGTTGCTCGCCTGGTGCATCATGCCCAACCACGTCCATGTTATGATCGAGACCCGGCCCGGACATAGGCTCGACCGCATCGTCCATTCCTGGAAGTCATTCACCGCGCATACCGCCAACCAGCTACTCGGTCGTGCCGGTTCGTTTTGGGCGCCTGAATACTTCGATCGATATATGCGGGACGATGCGCATCTGGCGGCAACGCTGGCCTATATCGAAAATAACCCGGTGAAGGCAGGACTCTGCAGAGAACCCCGAGAATGGGCGTTTTCATCCGCCGCTCGCCGATAGAGCGGGCGGACGCCCGCGATCCAAACTGTCGTGACGGATGCGGGCGGGACGCCCGCGGTCCCAGAGGCCGAGCGCGAGCATCGGAGCCGCGACGAGCAGCGGCCATGTCGGCATGATGTAGCGCTCATGCACGCCCTCCATCAGCGCGGTGCCGAGATAGACCGCGTGGACCGCGAGGAGCATCAGCAGCAGGTCCGGCGCGGCCTGCCACACCCTTCGCGATGGTTTTACGGCGAGCAGCAGGACAAAGCAGAGCGAGAAGACCCAGAAAGCAATGACGACGATGCGAAAGCCGATAACCCGCACGGGATCGATCGGGTCCGGCACGATTTTGTAATAGTCGAGCGCGGCTTCGGTGGCCGCATCACTCGGGGGCACCGCATCGGCGAGAAACGGCAGCCCACCGATGTTGTCGAGCTCGGCTTGCATGGCTTCTTGCTCGCGCTCGGTCAGCCAGCGCGGCATGACCCACAACCCGAGGAGATCAATCGCCGTACGGTGCAACAGCCCGACCGGGTCTCGCGCCGCGTAAGCCGCCGCGACGCTGGCGGCGAGCTGCCCACGCCCGTATTCGTCGGCGTCGCGCCAGTCGGGCCAATTCTCTTTCAGGGCCGGGCGGATGACATGCCAACGCAAATGCTCGTAATACTGCCGCGCCGCCAGCGCTTCGAGCACCGGGTCGAGGCGCGCCAGTTGCGCACGCGCCGGCTGCATCCGTTCGACGATGTCGTTGAGACGCGCATATGGCGAGTCCGTTGGCGGCGGCCGCGACAGCAACGGCACCTTGCCGAGGATATCCATGCCGCCCCAGCTGCCCAGCACAAAGCGGCCGTTGTGCGCCCACTGACTGGCGACCGCCGCGCCATATAGACCGGCGATCGGCAGCAAGATCAGCGCCGCCGTCATCAGCAAATGCCGGCGCCGCGTCAGGGATGGGATAAAGGCGACGATCAAGAAAGCCGGCACCAGCGCGAGGCCGATCGTGCGGAAGGCCAACGCCCCGCCGATCGCGGCGCCCGCCGCGAAAAGGGCGCCGGCGCGGCCGGTCTCGGCGTAAACCATGAAGCAGGCGGCCGCAACGATCAGCAAGGCCGCATAGAGACTGTCGCTCAGCACATATGGAAAGCCTGTGGTGTCGGTCAGCCACAACGCGACAACCAAGGTCATCGCGGCGGCGATGAAGTTTTGGGCGCGCAACGCGACCCCGATCGCGAGCAGCCATAATGCGGCGACATAGCAGCCGAGCTGCACCACCGGGAGATACGCGAAATCGTCGAACAGCAGGCGATAGACGGCGAGGAACGCGGAATAGCCGTGCGGGCGCGTCGGCGAGAAGTCGAGATAGCTCGCCGAGTCGCTGGCGAGCCACGCGGTATCGGGCAGACCCCGCCCGAGCCAGAGAAAGCCGATAACCGCAAGAATACCGAGCCCGGCGATGTGACGCATCGGCACGGTCATGTTAACTCGCCGACTTTTTGCGCGCTGAGCAGCAGGTTTGTCGGCCATCCGCATAAGGCGACGCTGCCGATATTGGCGATATTGCCTCCGGCGATGCCGACCTCCGCCGCAAGCTGTGCCAGATCGCTACGCGACAGCAGGTTGAGATTGCTTTCGCGGGCGAAGAACTCCCTGCCGAGGCTCGCGAGGAGGCTGCGGTAAAGCCGCGGCGGCGCCCAGTGCAACAGCGGCAAAACGGTGTGAAACTCGACCGGAAACCATCGGTTCGGCGTCGTGACAAAAATGCCCTTGCGGGCGACGCGCCATGCTTCGCTGAGGAAACGCATCTGCTTTCGCCGGTCGCCGACATGCTCGATGACGGCGCTCGAATGGACATAGTCGAACGACGCTTGGGCAAAGGGCAGATCGCGCCCATCGGCGCGCACAAAACGCAAGCCGGGGTAAAGCGCGCTCAGAAAGGATGCGTCGTCGAGCCCAACCGCCGTAATGGCCGCTTTGTGCGGATACCAGGCGGCGAAATAGTTGGAATGATCGTAGCTGCGATCGCTCGTGACACCGACATCGAGGATCGTGTCCTGCGGCTGCGGCTTGGCAAACGCCATGAAAGCGCGAAACATCTTGCGGCGCTGGTATCGCGCGATGCGGGCCGGCAGGCTGTCCGGCGCGGCAGTATTGTACTGGGCATTAATTCGCGAGGCGCTCCCGCGCCCTTCTTTCAGCTCGCGAGCGAATTTCCCTTGCTCCACCCGTTCAGGGCTCTGCTGCCACGGACGCGATAACGCGCGCTGCGGATTTGCGCTCGGCCGGTTCCGGCACCTGGTCCAACAGACAGATGAAGAAGGACGCGAAAATCAGCTGGAAGCCAAGCACCGCCATAAAACTCGCGCTGCACACGATGCGGGTCAGTGTGTCGCCCTGGATCTCGCCAAACGACAACTCGTACCACGAGATCAGCGCATAAAGAGCCGCCGCCACGCCGAACACGACAAGCGCGATCCCGACCGGCAGCACGCGTTCGAGCGTCAAAAGCCGGCGAAACGCGTTGAACACCGGGTCGACGGGCAAGAGGCCGGCATGCTCGCCGACGATCCGGGCAAACGCCCAGAACAGCATGCACTGCACGCCGATATTGGTCATCGCCGCGGTCAGGATCAGCGAATGATGCGCGAAAACGACAGCGCCGATCCGCACGTCGGTAATCATCAGCACGGTCGATGCGATCCCGCCGCACGCCGCGAGCAGGATGCCGGGATAGAGAAACAGCCAGCGCGGGCATAGCACCAGGTAGAAGCGCAGGCTGCGCCAACCATCGCGAAAGCTGCGCAAATGCGGCGCCCGATCGCGGCCGTCGGGCGACAGGGTCGTCCGCACTTCGGCGATCGACAAGCCGCGAAGCGCCGCCTTGACGATCATCTCCAGCGCGAACTCCATGCCCGGCGCCGTGAGGCCGAGGGACAGGACGGCGTCGCGCCGGAAGCCGCGCAGCCCGCAATAGAGGTCATGCACCGGCGCGCCGAACAGTCGTCGGCCGAGAAAGCTCAGCACCGGATTGCCGAGATAGCGGTGCAAAGGTGGCATCGCGCCCGGCTCGATGCCGCCAGCGAAGCGATTGCCGATGACGAGGTCGTATCCCGCTTCGAGCTGATGCAGAAAGGGTTCGAGCTCGCCGAAATCGTAGCTGTCGTCGGCGTCGCCCATGATCACATAGGCGCCCCGCGCCGCCACGATGCCCGCCCGCAATGCATTTCCATAGCCCCTCGCCGTCACGGTCACCACGCGGGCGCCGAGCGCCTGCGCGATGTCGCGAGAACCGTCGGTGCTGCCATTATCGGCGATCAGGATCTCGCCGGAGATGCCGGCTCGCGCGAGATATGCCTGCGCCTTCTTGATGCAGGCCGGCAGGGTGCGCGCCTCGTTGAGGCAGGGCATCAGGATGGTGAGACGTACCGGCGCCATTTCTCACCGCGGGTGGGACGGGGGCACTGACAAAACGGGCCGCGCGGGCGATCATTCCGCCGCCCTCCCGGGCGGCGTCCGCTTCCGGAAGCGAGTTGCGGTTCCTCCCCGCCCTGCGGGGGAGGTGGTGAGCGAGCCGGAGGGGGCAGAAGCGTCTGCTCGTGCGCTGCCGCGTACAATGTCTTGTATCTCGTTCGCTCTTTGCTGGGCGCGCGGATGCCCCCTCCACCATCCTTCGCATGGTCCCCCTCCCCCGCTGCGCGGGGGAGGATCAAGCCCGGATCCGAGAACACTGAGTAGTGGGTCCCGGCCTTCGCCGGGATGACGAACGAATACGCCGAACGGGGGTCAGCCGGTTTCGACCGGCAAAGCGACGAAGCGGCTGCTGCCCTCGCGCTCGACTCGCACGAGGACGTTGCGGTGGCCGTTCTTTCTGGCGCCGGCAATGAGCTGCGGCACGTCCTCGGGGTTCGCCACGGCCGAGCGGCCGACCGCGACGAGGAGATCGCCGGCCCGCAGCCCTTGGTTCGCGGCCGGGCTGTTCTGCGGCACCTCGATGATGACGGCGCCCTTCGCGCCGTCCGACAGGGAGAATTGCTTGCGCAGATCCGGCGTCAGTTTGGCGAGCTTCAGCCCCAAGGCCTCGACCGAGGGGGGCGATTTCGGCTTTTCCGGATCGGGCGGCGGCGGCGCGGGCCGGTTCGGATTGAGCGCAATGACCTTGAGCTCGACCTCGCGCTCCTTGCCGTCGCGCCAGATCGTCAATTTGACCTGCTTATCGGGCGGCGTGTCGGCGACGAGGCGGGGCAATTGCCGGCTGCGCTCGATCGGCTTCCCGTCATAGCTCAGGATCACATCGCCGGGCTGCAGTTTCGCCTTTTCCGCCGGGCTCGCCCAATCGACCGCCGCGATCATCGCGCCGCGGTTTTTCTCGAGGCCGAGGCTCTCGGCGATTTCGTCGGTGACCGGCTGAATGCGCGCGCCGATCCAGCCGCGCTCGACTTTGCCGGTGGCCTTCAGCTGCTCGATGATCGGTTGCGCCATCGCCGATGGGATCGCGAAACCGATGCCGATCGAGCCGCCCGAGGGCGAATAGATCGCGGTGTTGATGCCGATGACCTCGCCGGCGAGGTTGAACATCGGCCCGCCGGAATTGCCGCGGTTGATCGAGGCGTCGGTCTGCAAATAGTCGTCATAGGGCCCGGAATGAATGTCGCGCGCCGTCGCCGAAATGATGCCGGCGGTGACCGAGCCGCCGAGCCCGAACGGGTTGCCGATCGCCAAGACCCAGTCGCCGACGCGGGCCTGCGCCGAGTCGCCCCAGGTCGCGGCGGGGAGCGGCCCCTTTGCATTGACCTTCAGCAAAGCGAGATCGGTGACGGCATCGCGACCGATGATTTGCGCCTGCAAGGTCGTGTCGTCCGAGAAGGTCACGGTGACCTGCTCGGCATTGGCGATCACGTGGTTGTTTGTGACGATGAGGCCCGCGGGATCGATGATAAAGCCCGAACCCAGCGAGGCCGCGCGCGGCGACCCGGAATTGCCGGGCGCGCCTTTCTCGCCAAAGAAATCGCGGAAGAAATCGTCGAGCGGCGCGCCGGGGGCGCCGGGCGGAATTTGCGAACCCGGCGATCCTGGCGGCGGGTCCTGCACCATCTTGGCCGGCGGATGTGCCATTTGCGTCGAGACGTTGACGACGACACCGACAAGCCGCCCGGCGAGCTGCGAAAAGACCTCGGCGAACGGGGACTCCGCGACACGCGCCTTGGCAATATCGGCGCGGCCATTGTCCGACGGCTCGGCCGCCGGCGCGGCATTGGCGTCATGTGTCTTCGGCGGCGCTGTCTCAGCCGCGGAGGGTGGTTTTTCCGCGGGTTGCGGCTGAGCGGCTTCTGCGGGAACGGGCGGCTTTCTCTCCGGCTGCGGCGCGCCATTGCCCGGCGGCGCCTGCGTCCGGGCCGGTTCCTGCGGCTGCGCGCCGAGCGGCGCCGCAACAACGATAGAGAGCGCCAGCGACGCCGCGCACGCGGCCATTCGCCGGCTAAACAGCCTCACCACCGATCTCCTTTT
>JBKOVT010000128.1:0-8913 GCA_046724035.1 Pseudomonadota bacterium
CTGCCCGCCGGACCCAGCTGCAGCCCGGCGAATAACCGCCGCTCGTCCGTAAACCAGCGATCTTTGCGCCAGGAGCTACAGATGCGTCTCCATCGCTCCAGAGACGGAATTGGCCGGATTTGCGGTGCGGTGCTAGCCGCGGGCGTCGTCATTGCCGCCGCGGCTCTTCAGTCCGAAGCCGAGGACCTCAAAATCCGCAGCCCGATTATCGAACCGCATGAGCTCGAGTTCGAGAATAATTTTGTGTTCGGCCACGGTAAAACCGCCGTTCACGAGTTCGAATACGGGTTCACCGACTGGCTGAAGCTGGGCGTCGAGGCCGAGCTTGCCGCCGATCCCGGCCACGGCTTTCGCTATGATTCTACGGCCCTCGAAGGATTTCTTCAGCTGACGCCGCAGGGCAAGTATTGGGCGGATGTCGGGCTGTTCGTCGAATACGAGCACACCGCGCGGCAGGGCGATCCGCGCGCCCTCTCCTTTGGGCCGCTGCTGCAACAGGAGGTCGGGCTGTTCGGTCTGAATACGCTCCACACCGTCAACGCCCTGTTTACAAAGGAAATGGGTGCGGGGAGCGTCGGGCCGCCGAGCCTCCTGATGGCCACCCAATCGCGGCTCCGCCTCGATCCGCATTTCGAGCCTGGATTTGAGTATTACGGCATCGTCACACTGGGTGCGCACGGTGAGGAGCCGCAGCATCGGATCGGGCCGATGTTCGCCGGGCGCATTGGTTTTCGCGAATTCGGGCTCGATGCGGTCGGGGGAGTCAAGTACGACGCCGCCTATCTGCGCGGGCTCACGGCCGAGACCAACCCGAGCACATTCCGGTTTCGCGTCGAGGTCGAATTTCCGCTGTGATGAAACAAGCTGCCGCTTTTGCGGCATTCGCTGTCGCCGGTGCGTTGCTTGTCGCGACGACGTGGGGTCAGAGCGAGATTGCCGGAACGCCCGCGGTCATTCGCGATTTCCTGATCCAGAATGTCTGCCTGGATCCGCGCGGTGCAGTTATCACCGGGGTGGGCCCGATAGATGGTAGTTCGGCCTGCGTCGATCAGCGCGATCTCCGCCCCGGCGAACGGCTCCCCTATCACAAGCACGACCATCCTAACCGGGGCGATAATAGGCCTCTCGGGTATCAGCGGCATGATTCATACCCGGTCGAAACAGCGGGTTTTGGCGAGGTCGTCGAGCATTCCTTCGATTTCGGCGGGTTCGAGGACCGGCGCTTTGGCGTCTTCGACCGCGCTGATGGCGGCGATATCGCGGTGCTGTCGCCCGGTCGCGTCTCCTTTGCCGCGACAGAGGATGGCGGCGCCGGGTTTCAGATGTTTGTCGGGGAATGCAGCGGCCCGGTGACGCCCGAGGCACTGACGCGTTCGTGGATTGTCGTCGAGTTCGATGGCAGAAGGCCGTTGGCGGGCGAGACGATTGCCCGCCTTAACGATCTGACGGTCGGCCGCCAGGAGACTTGCCCGAGCCGCTTCAACCCGGCCTATACGCGCTGGCATGTCGCGCCGTTCCGTTATCGCGCGATGCCCGAACAGGGCCCGCCGATGACGCTGACGACGCTGATTTCGGACCATTATGGCGGCCTCCAGCGCAGCGATGCCGATCATGTCGAGCGCTTCTATTTCACGCGCGAGCTTGGCGGCACGCGCTGGGAGCGATGGCAGAATGCAAACGGCAATCGCCAGTTCAGCGGCGCGACGGTGGCCGAAGCCGCGAGGACATTTGCCGCGTCAGGGCGATGCAGCGATGCGCCCGTTCCGGAAGGCGGCGCGCCGATGGTGCTGATCGATTGCCGCGAATGGACCCGCATCGTCCCGCCATCCGAGCCCGCGGGCGACCGCCCAGGATTTTTCGTCGAGGAGTTGCGTTCGCGTGCTGGGATCCCCGGCTTCTTCGCGCCCGCGGGAAAAGGGCCGGTAGCCGCGCCCGCGCGTTAACCCTGCGAGGCAGGCGAAATGCGGGGTGTTTATCCGGTATTTTAGCTATTGTCGTTGTGGCGGCCCAAGCCGGGCCGGGAGGCGCGGAATGGCGCGAATTTCTTACCTGGCCCAATCGGGGATCGCCGTGTTTCTGGTCTCGGCTCCGATCGGCGACACGACGGTGCTGCTGTTGTTCTCGCTCAGCCTCGAATGCCTGCTGGCCGTGATGCTCGTGCGCGAGCGCCAGTTGCGGCTGAGTTCGGGCATGCGCAAGGGCGTCGGGCGCGTCGTCACGCCATTTCCGCTGCTGGCGCGAACCGTACCCCATATGCGGGCTCACCGTGTCGCGGTCTCGCACAGGTTTGTGACGAGCCGCGACACCGGCTCCCGCTGGCGAAATGCCTCGCGCGAGGCCACATCATAGCAAAGGGGAACACGAGACGGCGTCGTAGTCGGCGCGCTGGAGAGGCATGTATCCGTGGCAGGATTATAGCGGTCGGCTATCGCCTCTGAAGCTATCCGTCTTTGTCGCGTTGTTCCTGCCCGGGCTGTGGACCGCGTTTGCCTTCAGCATGGGCTGGTTGCAGCCGCGACCCTTCACCGAAGCAATCCACGAGGTTGGCCTCTGGATGCTGCGCTTCCTGTTTGTCGCGCTGGCGATCACGCCGTTGCGCCAGATTTTGCAGTGGCCGCGGCTCATCCTGGTGCGGCGGATGATCGGCGTGGCCGCTTTCGCCTATGGGCTCGCTCATATCAGCCTCTTCATCGCCGACCTCAAATTCGACATCGCCAAAGCGGCAAGCGAGATCGCGCTTCGAATCTACCTGACGATCGGTTTCGCAGCGCTCCTAGGCTTGGCGGCGCTCGCCGCGACCTCGACCGATGCGATGGTCCGCCGAGTTGGCGCGCGGCGGTGGCAGCGCTTGCACCGGCTGGTCTATGCGATCGCGCTGCTCGCGGTCGTCCATTATTGCATGCAGTCAAAGCTCGATCTCTGGGAGCCGACGATCATCGCCGGCATCTACGCTTGGCTGATGGGCTATCGCCTCGTCGTGCCGCTCGTCGGGGTGCGTGGCAAGCTGCCGCTGCCCTGGATCGCGGCGCTGAGCCTCGCCGCGCCGGTGCTGACCGCCGCGGGAGAGGCCGTCTATTTCTGGCTCGCGTTGGGCGTCGATCCCATGCGGGTATTGTCGGCCAATTGGTCGCTCGCCGCGGGATGGCGGCCGGCCGCCATCGTGCTGGGGCTCGGCCTTGCCGTGACGGCGATCGGCGCCGGGAGGGCGCTCGCGCCGCTGGTCGGCAAGCGTCTCCCTCGTTTCGCGTGAGGCGCCGATGAACGATCGCGACGCCTTGCTGCGCGAACTGATGGCGGTGTTTGACCAATTGCCAGCGGGTTTGCGCCAGGCGATCAACTACGCGCCGGAACCGCTCGACCCCAAGGCCTTGGCTGCTTTATGCCGGAAACACGGCGCCGCCAATGTGCTAGCGATGATCGAATTGAAGCTGAAGCGGCAGGCCGAACGGCGGCCGTAACGCCTCTTCCGCCGGGACCGAAACCGCGGCATGCTCCATCCCGGAAGAGTACCGCTCCCGGTGGGGCGCGCGGGCTTCAAACCCGTTGGAGGGCGCGTTGGCGTCCTCGGTAGGTTCGACTCCTGCCTCTTCCGCTCTCTCCCGTCCCCGTGCCGTCTACAGTCATCTACGGAAATGCCAGAAATCCTTCGCGTTTCCGCTCCAAGCTATCCACAACCATCTACCCTTGACTATGGCAATCCATGTCTTGATGATGGGCACATTGTTGGGTTAAGGGGTTCGACTCCGTGCCGACAAGAGTTTCCGGGCTGACCGCGCGACGGGTGCAAACGATTGCTAAGGCGGGGTTGTATGCCGATGGTGGCGGGCTCTACCTGCAGGTGGGTGCCGCTGGCGCCAAATCGTGGATCTTGCGGTACCAGCTCGCCGGCCGTCGGCGCGACATGGGGCTCGGCTCGGCCGAGCTCTTTACGCTCGCTGAGACGCGAGAGAAAGCGATCGAGGCCCGCCGGTTGATCGCGATCGGCATAGACCCGATCGAGGCGCGCCGTATCGAACGCAACAAGGGCAAGATCGCGGCCGCCGCGGCGATCACCTTTCAGGAATGTGCCGCGCGCTACATCGCCGCACACCGGGCCGGCTGGCGTTCGCCGAAGAGCCTGAACGCGTGGGAAGCGACGCTCGGTACCTATGTCTATCCGACATTCGGCGACGTGCCGGTCCAGGCAGTCGATACCGGGCTGGTCACGAAGGCCATCGAGCCAATCTGGCCCGTAATCCCCGAAACAGCCGGGCGGGTCCGCGGACGGATCGAGAGCATTCTAGACTATGCTTCCGTGAACGGCTGGCGGCAGGGCGAGAACCCGGCGCGGTGGCGCGGCCATCTGGAAAAGTTGCTCCCCCGCAAGAGCAGCGTCCGCCCGGTCGAGCATCATCCGGCGCTGCCCTACGGCGAGATCGCCGAATTCATGATCGAGTTGCGGCGGCGGGAGGGGATCGCCGCGCGAGCCTTCGAATTCCTGATCTTGACCGCCGCCAGGACAGGCGAAGTGATCGGCGCCCGATGGAGCGAGATAGACCACGCCGCGAAGCTGTGGACGATCCCCGGCGAGCGGATGAAAGGCCGCCGCGAGCATCGGGTGCCGCTGTCGAACGCGGCACTGGCGATCCTCGATGCCATGACCGAGATTCGGCAAGGCGATTTCGTCTTTCCCGGCGGCAACGCGAATCGGCCGTTGTCGAATATGTCGTTGCTGATGACGCTGCGCCGGATGGGGCACCCCGATCTGACCGCGCACGGCTTCCGCTCGACGTTTCGTGATTGGTGCGCGGAGCGGACCAACTTCCCGGCCGAGGTTGCTGAAATGGCGCTAGCCCATACTGTTGGCGACAAGGTGGAGGCCGCCTACCGGCGTGGCGATCTATTCGAAAAGCGGCGCGATCTCGCCGAGGCTTGGGCGCGGTTCTGCGAGGGAGCAACGCAAGGTGTTGTGGTCCCCCTACACTCGGTAGCCAAAATCGGGTAGACTGCCGGTGCGGGGATAGGCCGGCCAGCCGAAACGTGTGGACACCGCACCGCGCTTGCCCGCGAAACCTTTCTGCGGGCGCCTGCGGGGGCGCGCGATGCCAGAGAATGTCGACGATCAACGTCGTAATCGACCGGCACCAGCTAGTGCCAGTTCAAAAAGCTTGGTGGCGTTCCGGGGCAACCTTGCCGCGGCTGCCGAAAATGCAGAGTTCAGCCATAAATCTCTTCGAGAGCTCGATGCCGAGTTGACCGAGGCGTTGGAGTATCGCAATTGGCTCCGGGATAGCGAATGCCGCGATCGGTATTCGGCTCAGCGCGCCCTCATGGCTGTGGTCAGACTTCTAGAAGCACACGATGGGTGGCGGCCTTTAGCGCTGCCTTTGACGCAACTTTTGGGTGCTGTTCGTGATCTGGAGAATGGTTACGTGGCACCGATGCTTCGCCCGGTTGTTACCGCAAGCGGTCGTCCGGTGTCATGGTACGAGACGACCCTCAAAGGCTACGCGGCGGGGATTATGGGCGGGTTGATGAAGCATGCCAGGATGCAAAAGGCGGAGGCCGCCGGATGGTTATCCAAAACGCTAGGTGGTGCCGGCCATGATGTTGCTGTTAATACCATTATTGATTGGCGAAAGAACGCGCTCGATCACAAGAAATATCCCGATTTGTATAGGGCATATTGCACGGTAATCGATCTCACTGAATGGAGTGCGCCGCTTCCCTGTGCAGAGAAGTTGGTGGCGCAGCTGATCAAGCTGCATGCGCAGAAAGGTGGATAACACCCCTTTTATCCCCCCGGAGTTGTGATGTTGGTAGGGAACCACATCGTTGCATGTGGGAGTCCCCGAGAATGGCAGTCCGGCAGCACAATCCGAACCAAGTTGCATGGTCGGTTAAGAGTTGGTGCGCTGATACCGATACAAGCCCGGCTTATGTCTACGAGTTGCTCGCCGCGAAAAAGATAGACAGCGTCAAGCTTGGCGGTAAGCGGCTGATCGTTACAAAGCCAGCCGATTTTATCGCCAGCCTCACGCGCGCCGCTGATTTGTGACTGTTGCCGTGAGTAAAGGTCGCCGGCATCGCGGCAGCAGTGAGCGGTTCATTGCGCTACCCCATTGGCTCCTCAAAAGTCCGGCTTGGCGTGCCCTCTCGCCGAATGCGAAGGCTGTCCTGCTGCATTTATGGGAGCGGCACAACGGCAGCAATAACGGCGCGATCGTCTATGCCGTGCGCGAAGCGGGCGAGATCGGGATAACTAGGCCGACGACCGCCAGAGCGCTCATTGAGCTGATCGATAAGGGCTTCCTGAGGGTTACGCGATGGTCCTCCTTTCGCTTGAAAAGCAAGGAGGCCCGTGAATGGGAGTTGACGGCCGAGCCGGTGGACGGTCGCCCCGCGACTAAAGATTTCATGCGCTGGCGGGGCAAGCCGAAATTTAAAACACGGTCTCACCAGAGAGCCACACAGTCTCACCAGAGAGACCGCGACCATGAAAACGACCCTAAAAACGGCGTTACAGTCTCACCGGTGAGACTGTCAGCGGCCAAATCGACCGCCTCACAGTCTCACCAGAGAGACACTTCTAGTATACCAGGTGGGCCTCCGCGATTCGGTGACCTCGCAAAGGAAGCTCGTACTGCGCGCGCGCCGCAGTCGCCACGAGAAGAAGAAGAACAACAAAATATATTAATCGTGCCTTCCGGCGCCAGCGGCGTCGACACGCGAGCCGTCAAACGGCAATCGTTGATGCGGCGCGCGCTCGCTGAAGCGAAGCGGCGCTTATCGCCGAGCAATTATCTGGCGCTCGAGAACGAGCTCCACACCGATGGCAACTATGACGCCTTTTTGAAGCGCGGGTCGGACGCATTGCCGCCGCGGCTGCGCGACTTCTTTGAGACGATGTTTTCCGTCACGCAGGACGCGGCGCCGCCAACCGATGCGATCAAAGTGCAGGGGTGGATGCCGCTACCAATCGACGGCGGGCATACGCGCGAGCCGCTGCCGACCCCGGCGGCTGACTCGCCGAGCGCGATCCGCTGCGCGGCAGCGTTGGACCGTTCAAGAACTCGGACAGGGGGATAGGGGGCTGCGTGCGCACATGAGCGAGCGCCGGGGACGAACCAGTGCGACGCGTCGCCTTGACACCGCAGCATCGGCGCGGCGGGTCGATCTTGGCGCACGCTTGCCCGTAGCGGGCCAGCATGCAGCGGCGGCAGCTCGCGCAGCGCATCGTAGCGATCGTTGTCAACAGCGCGATGATCGCAAACCCTTCATCTCCTGGATCGACAGGCTAGACGAATTAGAGCGCACCGCGACCTGGTGTGCGGATTGGGGACCTCCCCCCAATGATCCAGCTTGTCAGCTGCCTCCACCGGTTTCGAGGAAAACCATGTGTGCGGCGGATCGAGCATGCCGCAAACGGCATTCGCACCCCGGCGACCGATGGGTAGGAGGCGTGACGAGCGTGACGGACCGACCGCACGTGCGGTCAGGGGCGTACGGTACGCCCTTTGCGGATGGGGGCGGGGTCAAAAAATCAGAGTAGGGGCGCTCCACCAACCGCCCAGGGCTCACGCGCAGATTTTTTTTCCGGCGCCCAGAGATTTGATTTGCATTTTGATTAGCGCCGAAATCAAAGGCTAGCTGGAGCAATGAGTTGGCAGCTAGACGATGATCCTCAGCGCGCGCGTTTACCCTATTATTTTCCCAAACGAGCTGCGGCTTGAGCTCACATGATGGGTTTGATGAAAAAGGGGCGGCTGGTGAATTTGAGAGAGCATTTCATGCATGGCGAGTAGGGTTCAGCGCTGCCGTGCGGCCCATTGCCTGCACCAGCTCGTCGACACGGCGGGTCGACACGCCGCCGATCCAGCCTTCCTGAATGACCGTGACGAGCGCTTCCGCTAAGCGCCGATACCGTTCTCTAATGGGTCAAGGACGGTGGCTCGATTTGAGCGAAAATCACGCCTATGGGGTGTCTGCGTTCTCTACGTGCTCATCTGAGACTTGATTGGGTCAGCTGGGTGCAGAGCGGGTCGGTTGAAATCGCAGTCGGCATAGTGGCCGGGCGCTACGGAACGGCGCCGTCATCTGCTCCCTCCCTCGGGCGTCGCTCCGCTCGGGAGCTCGGTTCGATCTCCTCTTCGCCTGAGGCTGCTCGGCTATGCCGGTATGAACTCGGTGCCGTGACGCAGCATCGAATGCCTGATAATGGCGAGGCGACGGGCGAGCGAGCGCGATCTTCGCCTTACGCATTGTCGATCGTTTGGCGATCGCGAAGGCCCAATCCTTGAGCTTCAGCGGGGCCCTTGAAACGGGTCAGCATGACGTTTGCGGCCTCGTAGGAGTGTACGAGTGCGCCGATCGCCGCACTTGGAGATGCTGCCCGTGTAGTCAATCTCACCCGATTGATAACGGCGCGGCACCAAACCGAGATAAGCACCAATGCCGCGAGATCGCCGGAAGCGTCGCGGGTCATCGACTGCCGCTGTGAAGGCAAGGGCCGTGAGTTGGCCGACGCCGGGAATGCTCATGAGCCGGCGGCACGCATCGGATACCCTACCACCCGCCTGATGTCTGCATCGATCGCCACGATGGCGGCGAGCACAGCGGCACGCGCCCCAATCAGACCTCGCATGGCGGCGGACAGTCCAGGAATGCCGTCACTCGCCTGCCGCGCCTGTTCGATGAAGGCGGGACTGAGTGCCCGTGGCAGTCGAACACCAAACACGACGGCGAGGCCGCGGATCATGGCGATACAGGCCGCAGGTAGGCCGCAGTAGGTCTCCCTGTTTTCGGCATCGAACCTTTACTCCGTTCGTTCGATGGTGGGACCGAGGCTCCGGGGACTGGCGGCTACTTACCGGATCCACAGTGTCAACGTCGTTATCCGCGCCGGCTCGCTTGAATGCGTCGACTGCGAGACGG
>JBKOVT010000278.1:0-3018 GCA_046724035.1 Pseudomonadota bacterium
TCAGCGCGAGGCGTTCATCGAGGCGGCGCGGTCGGGGGTCGCCGTCGTGCAATGCACCCGGGCGGCGAGCGGACGGGTTGCGCCGCGCCGACATCTGCGCGAGAGCGGGATTGTCGCCGGCGAGGATTTCTCGCCGCAGAAGGCGCGCATCCTCTTGATGCTGATGCTGACCGCTACCGGCGGTATCGCCGAGATCCAAAAGGCGTTTCAGACTTATTGAGGCGGGGCACCCTGCCCTGAACTTTTTTCTTCCTCTGCTGATCGACGGCGCGCTGGCCGGCGCGATCTATGCCCTGATCGCGCTGGCGTTTGTGCTCGTCTACAAATCGTCGCGTATGATCAATTTTGCGCTTGGCGAATGGATCATGGTCGGCGCGCTGCTGTCGGGCGCAGGCTATTATGCCGTCGGGCTCGGACAGGCCGGCGCGGTGCTATTCGCCGCAAGCGGCATGGCAATCTTCGGTGTCGGCTTCAACGGGATCGTCGTAGGCCGGCTCGCCGGGCATCCCGTCATCTCGCTGATCATGGTGACGATCGGCCTCGGCGCCTTGATGCGCGGCGTCGCGGCGCTGGTCTTCGGCGGCGTTCCGGGCGGACTGCCATTGCCGGCCGCAGCGGAGCCGCTGCTGCTCAACGGTTTCCCGGTTTCGCCGGAAAAGTTGATCGCGGCGCTGATTGCCGGTTCAGGGGTCGTCCTGCTGACCTGGTTCTATCAGTCCAGCCGCACCGGCGTTGCGCTGCGCGCGATCGCCGACGACACGAATGCCGCAGCCGCCGCGGGGATCAACGTGCATCGTCTTTTCGCGCTCGTATGGGCGATCACCGGCGTGACCTCGGCGGTTGCCGGCATCCTCTGGACATTCGTGAATGGCGGCGGCTTCGGCGTTGCCCTGGTCGGTCTCAAGATTTTTCCGATCGTCATCATCGGCGGGCTGGACAGCCTGCCCGGCACGATCGCAGCCGCGATGCTGATCGGCATCTTCGAGAGCCTCGGGGCGGGTTATCTCGACCCGCATCTCGGGCCCGGCTTCGGGACGATCAGCTCGTATTTGCTGCTCCTGGCGATGCTGATGGCGCGGCCCTACGGGCTGTTCGGCCGGGCACCGGCGCGACGCGTGTAATCAGCGCGCTCTCTGCAGGATTGCGGCCGCGGCATCAGCGAACACCTGCGCGCCGAGCACGATGTCTTCTTCTTTCGTGTCTTCAGACCAGTGATGGCTGACGCCGTTGAGGCTCGGCACGAACATCATGCCAGAGCGGATGCGGCGCGACAGGATCTGCGCGTCGTGGCCGGCGCCGCTTGGCATCCGGCGGTGCGCGCCCGAGGCGTGCCGCCCGGCGGCTTGTTCGATCAATGCCTGAAACTCCGGGTCCATGGCGGCCGGCTCGCTCTTAGACATGGGCGCGATCACGATATGGCAGGGGCCGGCTCGATCGGCTTGCGCCACGAGCTCAAACAACGCGTGCTCGAACTTCTGCAGATAGCCGGTGTCGGTATCGCGGAACTGCACCTGCATCTCAGCGCGACCGGGAACGATGCTCGGCGCGTTGGGGTCGAGCAACATGCGGCCGATCGTCCAGACCGTGCGCGGCCCGGCGATCGCGGTAAAGCGGTCGTGGATCTGCGTCGCAAGCCGCACCATCGCGCCGCCGGCATCCTTGCGGCGCGGCATCTGCGTCGTGCCGGCATGGTTTTGCTGGCCGGTGATCGTGACCCAGTAGTTCCAATTGCCGATGATCGCCTCGACGATGCCGATCTTCTCGCCCGATCGGTCGAGCACATCGCCCTGCTCGATATGAGCTTCGAGGTAACCGACATAGCGGTGAGGTTCGAGCTGCTCGCGCGGGCGGCCGGCCAGCCCCGCTTCGGCGAGCGCGGCGCGCAACGGCACGCCATCGCGGCTGCGGCCGGCTTCGATCTCGGTTTCGGGGAGCGCGCCGGTGAAGGAGCGGCTGCCGAGCATGTTGCCGAAATGGCCTTCTTCATCGGCCCAAGCGATCGGCTCGACACCGAGCCCTGTGAGCGCCGGATCGGCCGCGAAAGCACGCGCCAATTCCAGGGCGTAAATAACGCCGAGCGCGCCATCGAGCCAACCGCCATGCGGTTGCGTCTCGCTGTGCGAGCCGACGAGGAGGCGCCCCGAGGCCTGCGGATTGCGGCCGATGACATTGCCGATCCCGTCGATAACCGGATCCAGCCTGGCCGCCGCGAATTGCTCGGCCAGCCAATGACGCGAGGCGACATCGTCGGGGGAATAAGTCGGCCGGTGCACGCCGGTCTTGTAGCGGCCAAAATCGGCGAGCCGCTTGAGATCGGCAATGACCCGTTCGCCATCGGTCCGCGGCATTCCTGCGCTCCTCTGTCTGAAACCTGTCAGCGATTTAATCCGCCCCCGGCTGCTCCGGCGGGGAGCCTCGCCCTATCGTCCGCCTATTGTAGAGGAGGATTGCAATAGGAGAATTCCCGATGACCCGAACGAACATTGCCGCCCTGGCGCTCCTCGCCGGTGTCGCGATCGCCGCGCCGACCCTGGTGTGCTCAGCCGCGGACAGCGAGACGCAAACAGCACAGGCACAGACGCCATCGAGTCCGGGGGCCCAGCCGCCCAACGATCAACAAGGCCAAGACGGCATGCGCGGCATGATGGGCCGGGAGGGCAGGGGGCACATGGGCGAGATGCGCCGCATGATGATGAACCGCTCGCCCAAGGAGCGCTGCGAGGAGCGGCTCGCCAGGCGGGCCGGGTTTATCGCCTACACCGTCGCCAAGCTGAACCTGACCGCGCAGCAAAAGACGCTTTGGGACAAGCTCAATGCATCGATGCAATCGGCCGGCGACAAGGAACGCCAGCTCTGCGACAAGCTGCCGGCGGAAGCCGGGCAGCAAGGGCAGGGGACGATCCTCGACCGCATGAGCCGGCGGGAGCAGTTTCTCCAGGCACGCCTGCAGGCGATGCAGCAGACCCGCCCGGCGCTCGAAGCTCTTTACAACGCGCTGACGCCCGAGCAGAAGGCGGT
>JBKOVT010000376.1:0-7767 GCA_046724035.1 Pseudomonadota bacterium
GTTCGGGTCGACGAGCTCGTAGCCGTTGATGTCCTCGGCCAGATAGGTGATCGACCGGATGCGCAACTGCATGGCCCGTTATCCGCCGAACCCGCCGTGGATGCAAAGCCGTTTCGGGACGATTCGCCTAGGATACGGCCCGCTCGCGCCGCGCCCTCACGATGCCGTAGATGCTGATCAGGGCCCAAAACACCTCGATGACAACCGACGGGTAGTTCCACTCGAAGACCAGCGACACGAGGATCAAGACCGCGCCGATCAGGTTGAGAAACGGAAAGCGCCAATCCTCGGACGACAGCCAGCGCTGCTGATTCGCGAAATATGTCGCGACGAAGATGGCCGCGCCGGCAAAGCCGACGATGTCGTATGGCTCGATATCGCTCCCCATCGGCGGCTCCCAGCGGCTGCGGCAAATCCCGTGCAAATTCCGTTCGGCCGCGATCTGGCCGCGCGGCATAATCGGCGAAGATACTCGTCGGGGCGAAGGGGGAGCAGCGGCGATGCCAAGAGGATCGAACTCAGGGGGATTGCGTTCAGTCTTGTCCATTATGGCCGGGTTGGGGGTGGCGGTGGCGCTCGCCGCGCCGGCAGAGGCGCAAGGCGTCAATATCGGTACATTGACCTGTAGTGTCGCGAGCGGCTGGGGCCTGATCCTCGGCTCGGCGCGCGCGCTCGGCTGCAATTTCACCGCTTATGGCGGCCGCGCCGAGCGCTATGTCGGCACGATCTGGAAGCTCGGCCTCGATATCGGCTACACGCAGAATGGCGTCATGGTGTGGACAGTGTTCGCGCCCGCGTTCAACCTTGCGCCGGGCGCGCTCGCCGGCACTTATGCCGGCGGCACCGCGAGCGTCACGGTCGGGCTCGGCGTCGGCGCCAACGGGCTCGTCGGCGGCTCGTTCAATTCGATCACATTGCAGCCGCTCAGTATCGAGACCAATCAGGGCCTCAGTGTCGCGGCCGGTGTTGCTTCGCTAACCCTGGAACCCGCGCCGGAACTCGCGGGCCCCGCCCGATAACCGCGGCAGGTCTGGCGGTTTCCGGGTCAGTTCCCGGCGAGGTCCTGCGCCTCCGGGAAGAACCAATCCTTCCACGATTGCGGCGCTCGCTTCAGCCGGCCGGTGCGGTGCAGAAACTCGGCAATCCGCATGACCCCGGCCGGCGCCGCCGTATAGGCGAGATCGGGGTCGCCGATCATGTCGCTCAAATCCTCGAGCGTGATATCGCGGTTCTTTTCGAGCGCGACATAGATTTCCGCCGCGTGCCCGGGATTGTCCTTGATGAGTTTGTTCGCATCGCTCAGCGCCGCGACCACTGCGGCGCAGAGCCCGGGATTGGCATCGTGAAAGCGCGCCGTCGCCGCGAGCAGGCTCGCGCTGTGCGGCCCGGCGATGTCGAAGGAATCCATGATCCGGTGGATCTTCGGGTCGGCGAGCTCGTCGTCGGAATAGGGGCTCCGCGAGAAATGCGAGGCGATGTCGCCCTTCCCGGATTCGACGGCCTCCACCGCCGCATCGTCCGAACGCGCGACGATCAGCGGATCGAGCTTGCCGTAATTCTCCGGCCCCCACTCCTGCGCCGCCGCCATCTGCAATAGCAAGGCCGGCCCGCTGTTCTTGTTCGGCACGGCGATGCGGTCCTTGTCCTTGAAGTCGCGGATGGTCTTGATCGCGGCGTTGCGCGTCACCAGCACATAGGGCCGCTGGGCCAGTGCCGCGAGCCCGCGCACCTGCTCCGGCATTCCGGCCTTCTCGCCAGCCAGCAGAAACGGCACGATCTCGGTAACCGCGAGATCGGCTTGGCCCGCGGTCAGCGAGTCGAGCGGCCCGGTCTTGCCCGGCGCGCTCCAGCGGATCGCCGGTCCTTTCAGACCGCGTGCCTCAGCCTGCTTTTCAATGAGCTTTTCGTGTTCGGCAATCAGCAGCGGCAGTGCCGCTAGATCGATCGAACGCAGGATGCGCAGCGTGTCCGTCTCGGCATGACCTGGCCGGGCAAGCCCAACGGCCATTGCCATCGCCATCGCGATCCAAATGACCCTGCGCCACGCAGTTCGCATGAGCACCCCCCGATGCATGCTCCGTTATGCCGATTGTACCGGATTGCCTCGCCTGCACAGCGGCAGCGCGGTATTGTCGCACGTCTCAGCCCTGATCCGAGAATGCCATGACCGGAATCGTCGAAGGGAAAATTGCACTGGTCACCGGCGGAGGCGGCGGCATTGGCCGCGCCACAGCACTCGCCTTTGCGCGCGAAGGAGCGCGGGTCGCGGTCGCCGATTTTGCCGCGGGCGCGGCGCATGACACGGTGGCGCAGATCAACGCGGCCGGCGGCCAGGCGATCACATTGACCGGCGATGTGACCCGCACCGAGGATGTCCGCGCCATGATCGGCGACACGATCTCGGCCTATGGCCGGCTCGACTGCGCCTTCAACAATGCCGGCATCGCGCCCTATCAGGTCGACGCCTCTGGCAAGAAGACCGCGGAGTGGTCCGAAGAATCCTTCGATCGCATGATCGCGGTCAACCTGAAGGGCGTCTGGCTCTGCATGAAGGAGGAGATCCCGCACATGCAGAGCCAGGGCGGGGGCGCCATCGTCAACACCGCCTCGATCGCCGGTCTGATTGGACTCGTGACGTCCTCGGCCTATGTCGCGGCAAAGCACGGTGTCATCGGCCTGACCAAGACCGCCGCCCTCGAATACGCCGATGTGAATATCCGGGTGAACGCGGTCTGCCCCGGCTTTATCAAGACGCAGATGACCGCCGACACAATGCGCCGCCGCGGCGAGGCGATCATCTCGCAGATCCCGTTCCGCCGCATGGGCGAACCCGGCGAGATCGCCGAGATGGTCGTGTGGCTCTGCTCCGAACGCGCCGGCTATGTCACCGGCGCTTCCTACAATGTCGATGGCGGCTGGATGGCCGTCTAGTAAACCACCTCGTCCCGGCGAAGGCCGGGACCCACTCGTCAGCGGCAGGAGCGGCGGAGCTCTGGATTCCGGCCTTCGCCGGGATGACAGTTGGTGCCAATTCGGGTTGCACGCGCCGTGGCGCTAAGCCAGTTTGCGTTACTTTCACGCAGAAGGATCAGAACATGGCCAAACGGTCGGAAGGACGGGTCGCGTTGATCACCGGCGGGGCTCGCGGCATCGGCGCGGCGACGGCTGAGCGGCTCGCCGAGGATGGCGCCGCGATCGCGATCGCCGATCTCGACGGCGCCGAAGCCACGGCGAAGGAGCTTTCGGCGTCGCTAGGCGTGCCGGCGATCGGGCTGAAATGCGACGTCTCGCAAGCCGCCGAGGTCGACCGAACGGTAGCGCAAATCGTCGAGCGGCTCGGCTCCCTCGACATCCTCGTCAACAATGCCGGCATCACCCGCGACAACCTGATCCACAAGATGACCGACGAGGATTGGGACCTCGTGGTGGCGGTGCATCTCCGGGGCGCGTTCCTGTGCTCGCGCGCCGCGCAGCGCGAAATGGTCAAGCGCAATTGGGGACGCATCGTCAATCTGTCCTCAGTCTCGGCGCTGGGAAATCGCGGCCAGACCAATTATTCGACCGCGAAAGCCGGTTTGCAGGGCATGGCCCGCACCTTGGCGATCGAGCTCGGCCGCTATGGCGTCACGGCCAACGCGATCGCCCCCGGCTTTATCGACACCGAGATGACGCGGGCGACCGCGATCCGGCTTGGCCGCGATCCCGAGGAATGGAAAGAGGAGCGCGCCAAGGAGATCCCGGTGCGCCGCGCCGGCGTGCCGCGTGACATCGCCAATCTCGTTGCTTTCCTGTGCAGCGATGAGGCGTCCTTCATCTCCGGGCAGGTCATCTACGTCGCCGGCGGCCCCCGCAGCTAGCGGATGGCCCACCTCGCCGCTGCCGTGCCTCGGTACGATTTGCTGACCTGCGGCGAGACGTTGCTGCGCCTGTCTCCGCCCGGGCTCCAGCGCCTGGAGCAGGCGCATCTCTTCGAGACCGGCATCGGCGGCAGCGAGCTGAATGTCGGCTGTGTCCTGGCGCGGCTCGGCCGCCGGGTCGCCTGGGTGTCGCGCCTCCCGGAAGGACCGCTCGGCCGCATTGTCGATGGCGAGGCGCGCCGGCATGGCGTTGATACGCGCCATGTCCGCTGGATCGAGGGGGCGCGGCTCGGTCTGATGTTCTTCGAGCCGGGCCCGGCGCCGCGCAACGCTCGCGTCATCTACGACCGCCAGAATTCGGCCGCCGCGGCACTCGCCTTCGAGGATGCGCCCTGGGAAGCCCTGATTGCGGCGAGCGCCCGGGTTCACCTCTCCGGCATCACACCGGCTTTGGGACCGAGTTGCCGTGCCTTGATCCCACAGCTCGCCGCGCTGGCCCACGGCGCGGGTAAGCCGGTCTCCTACGATCTGAACTACCGCGCGACCTTGATGACCGAAGCCGAAGCGCGCGCGATGCTCGATGCGATGGCGCCCCATGCCGAGCTGCTCGTCGTCGCCGAGCGCGATGCCCGCGCGGTCCTCGGCTTTGCCGAAGAAGCCGAGCGCCTCGCCGAAGCAATTGCGGCTCGTTATGGCGTGCCCCTCGTCGCGCTGACCCGTCCGCCGGGCGAGGAGCCGGGTGACCTCTTATTGGCGCGTGGCGAGCTCCACTACGCTCCGCGCTATCCCGTCGAGATTGTCGATCGGATCGGCGCCGGCGACTCGTTTGTCGCCGGCCTGATTCACGGTCTCCTCGACGGCGATCTCGATCTCGCGATCCGGCTCGCCGCTTATGCCGCCGCGGTCGCGCTCGCGACGCCGGGCGACATCAGCTATTTCGGGCCCGAGGATCTCGCCGCCTTTCGCGCCGATGCGGTCGGCCGCCTCCTTCGCTGATGCTTTGTCGGCCCAGCAATGGATCGGCTCAGCAATGGCCTGTCTGGCAGGTCAAGAGCCCGGTAATGATCGGTCCCGTCAGCTTCGAAAGCGTGTCGAAGCTCTTGTAGATCCCCGCAAGCTCGGCATTCGCGACAAAGATGATGTCCTTGTCGCGAACCCGAAATTCTTGTGCGAGCGGGTAGGATTTGGCGTCCCCGAGATCAAGCCGGTAGACGATCGGCGAGATGCCGTCCGGCGCCGCGGTCGCGATCGGCTGGCCCAGCGCGTGAACGAGGCTGACCGGCTCGTATCGCAGCAGAAACACCGCTCTCGGATCGGCGCGGTCGTCGAGCAGCCCGCCCGCTTTGGCGAGCGCCTCGGCCAATGACAGGTTCTCGCTGCCAAAAGTAATCGCGTCGTTTTTGCCGCTCGCGCCAAAGGCGCTGAACGTTTGCGGCCGCCGGATAACGGTCAACACGTCGCCCGGCTCGGCGAAGATGTTCTGATCGGGGTGATCGATTAGCGTCGCGAGCGACACCGTTGCGGTGATGCCGCGACGGGACAGCTGGATAAATGTTTCGTGCGGCGGCGAACTGGCCCCGCCGGCTGCCGCGACAACCTGAAGCAGCCGATCGCCGCCGGGGGACAGCGGCACGCGCCCGCCCTTCACCGCGTCCCCCGCGACTGCTACCGAATTGGAGATGCTGCGCCGGACGACGACAAGCGCGTGCGGTTCCAGCGCCTTGGGGCCGAGGCGTGTCTCGATCGTGCGTTCGACCTCGGCTGGGCTGCGCCCCGCCGCGGCAACCCGGCCCGCATAAGGAATGCTGATCGCTCCGTCAGGGCCGACCTGCTGGTCCGGAAGCCGGGTCCCGGGTCGCCCGCTGCTTGTTGCCTGCTGCAGCAGCTCCTCGACATTGCGCGACGTCATCGTCGGCGTGGTTAGCGGATTGAGCGGTAGCGTCGTTGCCTGGGCGCCGCCCGGAGCCACACCGAGCGGGGCTGTTTGCGGACGGTTCTCCATAAAGGCGGAGGCGCCGCCCAAGCCCTGCCCGGCAAGGCCGGCGAGCCCTTGCGCTGAACCGGCCGCGGCGAGCCCTTGCGCCGCTCCGACCGTTGCCAACCCCAGCGCCGCTCCGGCACCCGCCGGCGTCGCCCCGCCCGGGGCGAGACGCTCTCCCGGCGCGGCGAAGCCGGTTTGGTCCGGCCCCTGCTGCAGGCCAAGGAGCCGAGTGACCGCGTCGGAAGCGAAGGCGGTGACGCTCTCGCCCGTGCTCAGCAGCGTACCGGTGCCGGTTGTCGGGGTCCCGAACAGCCGGCTCGCAACCCCGGAGGGAACCGACCATTCGGCCAGCGACTCGCCGAACAGCCCGTTCGCCGCCGCTTCCCAGATGACGACCGATATCGTGTCCCCGACCGCGATCTTATATTCCGGCGGGGGCGCATATTTCTTGAAGCGCTCGGGAAAACCGGGCTCACCCTGCGCCCTCAAGACCTTGATGACGGCGTCGTCGACCTTGACGATGTCGAACGAAACTTGATCGCCGGTCGCCGCCTGAGCTTCGACCTCAGACCCGCTCGGTCCCGCGCGCGGCAGCCATGAGCAGCTGGCAAGCAGCAGCACCAGACCGCCGCAAAGAATGGCCCCTCTCATCGTGGCATAATGTCCCCGGTCCCCTGCCGGAATTTCATGCTATTCCTGCGGGATGCGCAATCGCTTTGAGATAGGCCTCTATGAGCTGCTGCTGGTCGGGTGCGCCACGGCGCTCGCGATGCTCGTCTATGTCGAGGGCTGGATTTGGCCGCTCAAAGCCGCCGCGGTGATGATCCCGGTAAGCTTGCTGATCGGCTGAGCCGGGCCGACCTCAGCGGGTCCGGTCGAGGGCATATCCGACCGAGCGCACCGTCCGCAACAGATCCGCGGTTCCGGCTTCGTTGAGTGCCTTGCGGAGCCGCCGAATATGGACATCGACGGTGCGCAGCTCGATTTCCGCGTCCTGGCTCCACACCTGATCCAGCAGCTGCTCGCGCGAAAAGACACGACGCGGCTGCTGCAGGAAATGCCGCAACAGGCGGAACTCGGTCGGGCCGAGATGGATCGGCTTTCCGGCGCGCGTGACCCGGTGTGCGACTAGATCCATCGTGACATCGGCATAGCGCAGGGTCTGTTCGTTCGCATTCGGCTGCGCCCGACGGATGACCGCCCGAAGCCGCGCAATGAGTTCGCTGAGGCTAAACGGCTTCACGACATAATCATCGGCGCCGCTGTTCAGCCCGCGCACCCTGTCGCCTTCCTCGCCGCGCGCGGTCAGCATGATGACCGGGGTCGAGCGAGTCGCCGGCGCCCGCCGGATCTGACGGCACACCTCGATGCCCGACACCAGCGGCAGCATCCAATCGAGCAATACCGCATCGGGCCGCCGCTCGGCGATCTGCAACAGCGCTTCTTCGCCGTCGGCCGCCTCGGCGACGGCAAAACCCTCTCTTTCGAGATTATAGCGCAACAGCGCCACAAGCGGCGCCTCGTCCTCGACGATCAGAACGAGCGGCTTCACCGGCTCTGCGCGCGGTCGGGCGCCACGACTTCGAGGCTCGATTTGTCGCCCTTGGGCCGTGCCTGCGTCAGCGGCGTGCCGTGCACGAGGTAATAGAGGTTCTCGGCGATGTTCGTTGCATGATCGCCGATCCGCTCGATGTTCTTCGCCATGAACAAGAGGTGCGTGCAGGTCCCGATATTGCGCGGATCTTCCATCATATAGGTTAGGAACTCGCGGAAGAGGCTCGAATACATCTCGTCGAGCTCCTCGTCGCGCTTCCAGACGGCGAGCGCCTTGTCGGAATCGTGCTCGACATAGGCGTCGATGACATCCTTGACGAGCAGCAACGCAAATTGCGCCATGCGCGGCAGGGCATGCACGAGCTGCACCGGCGG
>JBKOVT010000028.1:0-6345 GCA_046724035.1 Pseudomonadota bacterium
GGTCGTGCTCTTCATGAAGGGCACGCCGGTCTTTCCGCAATGCGGCTTCTCCGCGGCCGTCGTGCAGATCCTCAGCCATATGGGGGTCAAGTTCAAAGGCATCGACGTATTGTCCGACCCGTCCGTGCGCCAGGGCATCAAGGAATTCTCGAACTGGCCGACGATCCCGCAGCTTTATGTGAAGGGCGAATTCGTCGGCGGTTGCGACATCATCCGCGAGATGTTCGAGACCGGGGAATTGAAGCAGATGCTCGAAGAGAAAGGCGTCTCCGTCCGCGCCTAGCATTCGCGGGCGGTGAACGCCCGCAATCCCATAGGAGAGATTGAGCACACCGCTCGCGCGCTAATTGCGCGACCCCCCGATCTTGCGCGGAATTTCTGCCAAGCGTGGGATGTTCAAGAGTGCGATTGAGCAACCGCCCTCAACCGGTGTGAGGTGGACATGCCGGCGCAACATATCCTGCTCGTCGAGGACGATCCCGATCTCCTGTCTCTCCTGACCGAGGTACTGGAGGACGAGGGTTACCGCGTCACAGCCGCCTCGCGGCGGGACCAGGCGCGCCGGGCTTTGCGCAAGACCGACATCGACCTGTTGGTCGCCGACTCGGTGCTGCGCGGCGGCAATGGCGACGATGTCGCAAAAACGGCCTCTCGCCGTGGTTTGCCGATCATCATGATGAGCGGCGAGCCCGACCGGATCGCCCGATTGGCCGGGGGGCCGCTGCCCTTTTTGCAGAAGCCGTTTCGCGCCACCGCCCTTGTGCGGCTCGTCAGGCAGCTATTGCCGTAGCTCAGCTGAGATCAGTCGGCGAGATCAGTCGGCAGCCGTCGCGAAGGAGTTTCCCCGCGCTTCCACCCGTTCCGCGAGCTTTTCGAAGCTGTCGGCCAGCATCAGCAGCCTGCTCCGGCTTTCCGCGAACCGCGTCTCATAGGCGAGAACGCGCAGCTTCGCGGCCTGATCGCGGTATTCCCCCACCCTCCAATTGAACCGTTCGTTCATTTTCTTACCCAGTGCACATTCCCCCGCGCCGTAAACCGCGAGCCAGAGCCAAGGTTCCAGGCCGCGACAGCCCGCCGCAGATTATTGCCTTCTCCCGCGCAAAACCGGCGGCGCCGATCGCCACGATAGGGTTGCCGCCCCCAACTCCAGCATCGGCGGACTTAAAGATTTCGGCAGCGTAGAGCCCTGTGCGAGGCCGGTCGGCGCCCCTATTTCCTGGGCTCCGTGCGCTTGTGTTCCGGGGGTCTTTGACTATAGTGCGCGGCTCCCTTGCCGGCCCGGCGCGTGAGCTGGACCGGCTCGACCCGAAGGCGTTGTGCCGCGGGCCAAATCAGCCATAAGGGATCATCGCGATGCCGCTTTACGAGAATGTGTTTATCGCGCGCCAAGACATCTCTGGCGCGCAAGTCGATGCCCTGGCCGACGGCTTCACCCAGCTGATCTCGGAGCAGGGCGGCGAGATCAAGAAGCGCGAATATTGGGGCCTACGCAACCTCGCCTACCGGATGAAAAAAAACCGCAAGGGCCATTACGTCCTGTTCAATATCGAGGCGCCGCCGGCCGCGATCGCCGAGCTCGAGCGCACGATGCGCATCAACGAGGACGTGCTGCGGTATCTCACCCTGCGAGTCGATCAACTCGAGGAAGGCCCATCGCCGGTCATGCAGAGCCGCGGCAGCCGCGAGGACCGGCCGCGCCGCGACCGCGACCGTTACGAGCGCTACGAGCGAGAGCCCGAGGCGCCGCCACCTGCCGAGCGCGCCGAACCGGCCGCGGCCGAAAAGGCGGAGGCATAGATGGAAAGCCAGAGCGCAGGAGGCGGAGGCGGACGCGATCGGGCCGCGGCCGCCCGGCGGCCGTTTTTCCGGCGGCGCAAATCCTGCCCGTTCTCCGGGCCGAACGCGCCGAAGATCGACTACAAGGATGTGCGGCTGTTGCAGCGCTTTGTTTCCGAGCGCGGCAAGATCGTGCCGAGCCGCATCACGGCCGTCTCGACGCAGCGGCAGCGCGAGCTCGCGCGAGCCATCAAGCGGGCGCGCTTTCTCGGTCTGTTGCCGTATGTCGTGAGCTGAAGGCGGCGCCTCGGACCCCCGCCCCCGGCCCAACCCCCGGCCCAACGATGAATCGGCTGTCAATGGCGACGATCGCCGTCCTTTGCGGCGGCGTCAGTGCCTGCCTTTACCTCGCCCTGCTGTTGAGCTCGCCGGGGGCGATGATCCTCGTCTATCTGACGCAATTGCCGCTGTTCTTTGCCGGGCTGTGGTTCGGCGTTGCCGCGGCCGCTATCGCCGGTCTCAGCGGCGCCGCCGTGCTGTTTGCCGCGAGCGATCTGCTGGCGGCCGCGATCTTCGCCGCACTCAACGCCGTGCCGGTCGTCGTGCTGGTGCGGCAGGCCTTGCTGGCGCGGCGCGATCCCGAAGGCGCGGTCGTCTGGTACCCGCCGGGCCGCCTGACGCTGTGGGTCGCCGGGCTGGGCATTGGCGGGATCGGCATCGCGCTGGTGCTGCTCGGTGGGCCGGAGAGCTTGCAGGCGACCCTGCGCGATGTCATCTCGCGCGCGCTCGATCGTTTGAGCGAGAACAGCCTGCCCGACCGAGACCGGGTGGCGGCAACACTCGCCACGCTGATCCCCGGCATCGCGGCGGCGTCCTGGATGGTTATGGCGATCATCAACGCCGCCCTCGCGCAGGGGCTGCTCGCCCGCTTCGGCCTCGCCTGGCGGCCCTCGCCCGACCTGGCGCAGCTCGGTCTGCCGCGCTGGTTGACGGCGGGGCTAGGCGTCGCCGCAGCCGCCACCCTGGTCGGCGGCACCTGGCGTTTTCTCGGGATCAATCTGATCATTGCGCTCTCGGTGCCGTTCTGCCTTGGAGGGCTCGCGGTGTTGCACGCCGCAGTGCGGCGGCTGCCGCATCCCGGCATGGCGCTGATCGCTTTCTATATGTTGGCCGGCATGTTCGGCTGGCCGCTTTTGGCCGCCGCGGCCCTGGGCCTTGTCGAGGCCTGGCTCGGCTTGCGACGGCGTCTCGCCCCTCACGGAGTACGGATCGATGGTTGACGTCATTCTGCTGGAACGTGTCGAAAAGCTCGGCCAGATGGGCCAGGTCGTCAAAGTGAAGCCGGGCTTCGCGCGCAACTACCTCCTGCCGCAAAAGAAGGCGATGCGCGCGACCAAGGACAATTTGGCCTATTTCGAGACACAGCGCGCTCAGCTTGAAGCCAACAATCTGAAGCGCAAGGGCGAGGCGCAGGAGGTCGGCGCCAAGCTCGAAGGGCTGACCGTCGTGTTGATCCGCCAAGCCGGCGAAAGCGGCCAGCTCTACGGCTCGGTCATGGCGCGCGACATCTCCGACGCGGTTACCGCGGCGGGTTTTACCGTGGAGCGCAGCCAAATCGTCCTCGACCGGCCGATCAAAACCTTGGGCATGCATCGCGTCCGGGTCATGCTGCATCCGGAGGTCGGCGTCACGGTGACCGCCAATGTCGCGCAGTCGCAAGAAGCGGCTCAGCTACAGGCCGCCGGCATCAACCCTCTGGCGCAGCGGGAGGACGAGGAACGGGCGCAGCCCGGGCCGGAAGGGGCAATGGCCGAGCCGCCATCGGCATGATCTCGGCTGCCGCGGCGCAACCCCTTGAAAGCGCCCCACAATCTGCTGGATAGTAGCGCGCCATGCTGCTTGCCTCGGCCCTCCCCCGGTTCATCCGCATCGGCCGGCTCAGCCTGATCGACGCCGCTGGTAAAACGCATCTCTTCGAGGGCTTGCCGGGTCCTTCGGCGACGGTCCGCCTGCATGACTCGTCACTGCACTGGAAATTTTTACTGAGCCCCCGGTTCTATGTGCCGGACGCGTATATGAACGGCAGCCTCACGATCGAGGAGGGCAGCCTCTACGATTTCCTCGATATCCTGACGCTCAACGAGGAGGGTTCACCCGGCGCCCGCTTGATGTGGCTCGGCGATATCGCGGGCCGGGTTCTCCGCTATATCCATCAGTACAACCCGGTTCACCGCGCGCGGCGCAACGTCGAACATCATTACGATCTGTCCGACCAGCTCTACGAATTGTTCCTCGATCGCGATCGCCAGTATTCCTGCGCGTATTTCCAGTCGCCGGAGGACGACCTCGAGACAGCGCAAGCCAACAAGAAGCGCCATATCGCCGCAAAGCTGCTGCTGAGCCCGGGGCAGAAGGTGCTCGACATCGGCTCCGGCTGGGGCGGGCTCGCGCTCTATCTCGCCAGTGAATGCGGGGCCGAGGTGACCGGCCTGACCTTGTCGCAGGAACAGCTCAAAGTGGCGCAGCGTCGCGCCGCCGCAGCTGGCCTCTCCGACCGCGTGCATTTTCATTTGCGCGATTATCGCGAGGAACGCGGCGAGTACGACCGCATCGTCTCGGTCGGAATGTTCGAGCATGTCGGCGTCACTCAGTACGGCGTCTTTTTCGACAAGCTGAATGCGCTGCTGAAGCCGGACGGCGTTGCACTGTTGCACTCGATCGGCCGCATGGACGGGCCCGGCACGACAAATCCGTGGCTGCGCAAATACATCTTCCCTGGCGGCTATTGCCCCGCCCTGTCGGAAGTCGTGCCGGTCGCCGAGCGGCGGCGGCTGTGGATTACCGATGTCGAGATCCTGCGCCTGCATTACGCCAAGACGTTGCGCGCGTGGCGAGCGCGGTTTCAACAGAACCGGGAGCAGATCCGGGCGCTCTATGACGAGCGCTTCTGCCGCATGTGGGAGACCTATCTCGTCGGCGCCGAATTGTCGTTCCGCAACCAGGGCATGCTGGTCTTCCAGATGCAATTGGCGAAGGCGGTCGGCACCGTGCCGCTGACGCGCGACTACATCACGGATTGGGAGCGTGCGCACGGCGACGCTTCGGAGAATCGCGCGGCCTGATCCTTCAGGTCCCCCGCATCAGCGCGATCGTCCCCGCCTTCCACAGCCTGTGCATCGAATAGGCGAAGCCGCGAGGCAACCGTCGGTGTATCCTCGCCGCGATGCAGACAACCGTAACGCCGCTGCGCGAGCCCGATCTCGAGCGCTCGCCGCAACCGCCCGCCAACATCGAAGCCGAGCAGGCGCTGTTGGGGGCGATCCTCATCAACAACGCGGCGCATGGCCGCGTCGCCGAGTTCCTGTTGCCGGAGCATTTCGCCAATGCGGTGCACGGCCGCATCTATGCCGCGATCTCGCGCCTCATCGAGCGTGGCCAGATCGCCAACCCGGTCACGCTGAAAAACCTGTTCGACCAGGATGGCGCTCTCCAGGAGATCGGCGGCGCGCAATATCTCGCGCGTCTCGCCGAAAGCGCCGTCACGATCATCAATGCCGAGCATTACGGGCGCACGATCCACGACCTCCATCTCCGCCGTGAATTGATCACGATCGGCCAGGATGTCGTGACTGACGCGTTCCAACACGATCTCGACGATCCGGCGGTCGAGCAGATCGAGCGCGCCGAGCAGAAACTGTTTGAGCTGGCAACGGCGGGCGAAGCGGAAGGCGGGCCGCAGCCTTTCGCGCGCGCGCTGACCAACGCCATCACGATGGCGGAAGCGGCGTTCAAGCGTGACGGTAAGACGGTCGGCGTCGCGACCAACTTTGTCGATCTCGATAAGAAACTCGGCGGGCTGCACCCCTCCGATCTGATTATCCTCGCCGGCCGTCCGTCGATGGGGAAGACATCGCTCGCCACAAACATCGCGTTTGGCGCCGCAAAGGCCTATCGCAGCACGCGCGGGCCGGACGGTCGCACAATCGTCGAGGACGGCGCGGTGGTCGGCTTCTTCTCGCTCGAAATGTCCGCCGAGCAATTAGCGACCCGCATCCTCGCCGAAGAGTCCGGTGTCTCATCTGACCGGATCCGCCGCGGCGAGGTCAGGCGCGAGGATTTCGACAAATTCGTCGCCGCGAGCCAGCGCCTCGCCAGCGTGCCGCTCTATATCGACGACACGCCGGCGCTCTCTGTCGGCGCGCTGCGCACCCGCGCCCGGCGCTTGAAGCGGCAGCAGGGCCTCGGGCTCATCGTCATCGACTATTTGCAATTGATGCGTCCCTCGTCGCAGAACCGCGCCATGGAGAACCGCGTTCAGGAAGTCTCCGATATCACGCGCGGCCTGAAAGCGATCGCCAAGGAACTGGGTGTGCCGGTGCTCGCCTGCTCGCAGCTCTCGCGCGCCGTCGAGCAGCGCGAGGACAAGCGGCCGCAACTCGCGGATCTGCGTGAATCGGGCTCGATCGAGCAGGATTCCGATGTCGTCATGTTCATCTTTCGCGAGGAGTATTACCTCTCGCGCGCCGAGCCGACGCATCGCCCGGAGGAGACCCCGGAGAAGTTCAACGA
>JBKOVT010000091.1:0-5658 GCA_046724035.1 Pseudomonadota bacterium
TCAATCGGGATCTTGCCCAGATCGGCGGTGCTGATGCCGCTCGGATCGGCGATGATGCGCAACACGTCCTGTTCGCTGAAGTTGGCCGTCACGTAAATCGGATCGAGCCGCAGGATTGTCGCGAGCGGCGTCGGCTTGTCACCGCCTACCAACGCACCAACGGCGGCCAGATGGGTCGTCACGATGCCGTCGAACGGTGCCGTCACCTTGGTATAGCCCAGCTCGATTTGGGCCAACTCCAGCGCGGCTTGAGCCTTTTGTACATTGGCGCGCTTCTCATCGCGGTTCTTCTGCGCTTCGTAGAACTTGGATTGCCAGCCGAATTGGGTCGTCTGGCTAAGGGCATACTGCCGTTGGAACTCCGTTTCGGCGTGCTGCAGCGCGGCCTTCGCGCCCGCGAGCTCGGCTTCCGCCTGCTGGACTTTCGCCTCGTACGGCGCGGGCTCGATGACGAAGAGGACGTCGCCGGCCTTCGCCATGGAGCCATCCTTGTAGTTGATTTCACGCAGAAAGCCCGCGACCCGTGCGACGAGCTCCACTTTGTCGAGGCTGACGGTGTTGCCGGTCAATTCGAGATAGCGCGTTACCGCCCGCTTCACAGGCTGCGCCACCCCGACCTTGGGGGTTGGTGGCGGCTCGTATTTGTTTTCTTCATTGCAGGCGGGCAGAACCGCCAGCAAGAGAACACCAAAGGCGGCCTTATACCCGCCGAAAAAGTTCATCACGTCCGCCCCCGAGCCCTACTGAACAGAAGGTTAGCACACGTTAGGAAGTTTGATGGAGCTCTCGGAACAGAACATTACGGCGCAACCTCGCGGTTCGCGCACCCGTCGGCGAATGACCACAAATCACCCAAAGCAGCCCTCGTCGCCCGCGCGGCCTACGACTCATTTTAATGAGTTCTGACCTAGTCGGCCGGCCAGCAGGCGACCGGGCCGCCGGCAAAATTGCGCGCGACCTCGTCGGTCGAGCCGAGCGTCACATCGACATCGTAGCTAACGACGCTCGGGGCCGCGTTCCAGCCGGTGCCGCGGTCGTCCGTTTCGCGCTTCATACAGGAGTCCTTGTCGCCGCCCTGCTCATGGCAGGCTTCCTCCGCCTGGCGGCGCAATGCCGCCTCGTAACCGCTGCGGCAATCGGGCGGCGGGCCCTCCGGCATTTGCAGCTTCGCGCGAATGGCCTGCCAGCACTTGTCGCCGCCGGTCAGGACCGAGCAGGAACCGGTGACCGCTCGCGTGTAGCTCAGGTGAAATGTGCCGTGATCGGCTGTTACCTGACGCAGCCGGCTGTCCAGCTTGATCGTGTCGCGATAGAGCTCGCGGCTGCTTTGCGGCTCCACCATGCGGAAGCCGATCGTGCCGTTGGCGCCATCGGCATCGATCAGAAACAGCGTGTCCGCCGCGACACCCCAGAAATAGCTTTCCTCGAACGGCAGCTTTCGCTCGCCGGCGATCGGCTTGTCCGTGCAACCCGGGACCTGCTGGCCGGGACCGTCGATCGTATAGGAGATCTGCGTGTCGCCCACTTCGCGCTCGTCGAGCTCCTTGACCATCAGGCGCGAGAAATAGAAGCAGCGGATCTCCTTTTCAGCGGGCGGCGCGGCATCGGAGGGACCGAGCTTGACGGTGCTCGTTTCGGCCGCCTTCTCGAACGGCGCCTCGCCGTCATAGCTGGCGGCGAAAGCCGGGAGCGCCGCCGCGAGCGCAAACGAGACAGCGGCAACTCGCGGCGAGATCATGCGGGCACCTATACCGGGGCTTCGTCGGGAGAGGGCGCGAGGAAGCGGTAGACCGAAGCGCAATCCTTGCGGCCGAGGCCGTGCGCCGACGCCATACGATAGACCTGTTGTGCCGCCGCCGCCACCGCGACCGGCACGCGCTTGTCGCGCGCCGCGCTGACCGCGAGCCCCAAATCCTTCGCCATCAGATCGGTCATAAAGCCGGGCATGTAATCGCGGCTTGCGGTGCTGTTGGGGTCGATTCCGGGAACGGGGTGGTTCTTCTCCATGACCCAGGTCGCGCCCGAGCTTTTCGAGATGACCTGGGTCAGCACTTTGGGATCGACGCCGTAACCCTCGGCGATGCGGAAAGCCTCGCTGACCGCAACAAACGCAGCGCCGGCGATCAGGTTGTTGCAGAGCTTGGCGACCTCGCCGGCCCCGACCGCACCGACATGGATGATGTTGGCGCCCATCGCATCGAGCGCCGGCTTTGCCTCGGCGAAATCTTCCGCCGCGCCGCCGACCATGATTGCCAAGGTGCCGGCGGTGGCGCCGCCAACCCCGCCCGAGACCGGCGCGTCGATAAAGCGGATTCCCTTTTCGGCAAGGCGTGCGGCGATGCGCTGCGACGTGCCGGGATCGATCGTCGACATGTCGACGCAAAGCGTGCCGCGCCGCGCGCCCTCGATGACGCCTCGCGCGCCGAGATAAGCAGCCTCGGCATTGCCCGATGACGGCAGGATCGTGATGACGAGATCGCCCGCGGCGGCCGCCTCGGCGGGCGAAGAGGCGCGCGACGCGCCGAGCGCCGCCGCTGCGTCGAGCGCCGCCGGGACGATGTCGTAAGCCGTCGCCGCAAAGTCCTTTTTCAGCAGATTGGCCAGCATCGGCCGGCCCATATTGCCGACCCCGATAAACGCGACGTGCATGATGTCCTCCCTTATTCGGCGGCGGTTTATTCGGCGGCGAGCGCGCGGGCGGTGGCGACGAGCGCAGCATCGCTGCCGCGCGCGCCGATAATCGAGAGGCCGACCGGACGCCCCTCGACCAGCATGCCGGGAATAGTCACATGCGGGACACCGATCAGCCCGCCATGCGCACACAGGCAGATGATGCGGGCACGGAGCGCGGTCGTCGCCGAGAGCGGCTGACCACAGCGCGGCGCCGGAAACGGCGTCGTCGGCAGGCACAGGATCGTGCCCTCCGGCAAGAGCCGCCGGAGGTGACCGCGCGCCTCCTCGCGCACCAGCACCGCATGCGCCAGCTCGGCGGCCGGGATTTGCGAACCCAGCACCAGATTGCGTGCGACGCTGAATTGAAAGCGCGGATTGGCGCGCTCGACCCAATCCGCGAAGGTCTGCGACGCTTCGTGGGGCTGCAGTGTCGTTTGGGCGCGGTGCCACGCCGCGAGCCCCGGCGGCGCCAGCACCGCCTCACCGACATCGCCGATCAGGCGTGCGAGCTTCTCGATGGCCGGCTGCAAGGCCGCCGCGGTGTCGCGGTCCGCAAAGTCAAAGGCATCGGTCGCGATGAGCAGACGATGCGGGATCTGGTCGGGGATCGCTTCGTCGAGCATGACCGAGGAGACGCGCGCAAAGGTGTCGGGGTCGCGCGCGAACCAGCCCGTGGTATCGGAGCTCGGCGCCTGCGGCATCATGCCGGTGACATCGATGCGACCATGCGTCGGCCGAATGCCGTGAAGCCCGCAGAAGCTCGCCGGGACACGCACCGAGCCGCCGGTATCGGTGCCGAGCGCGGTGTCGCAAAGGCCGCCCGCGACGGCCGCCGCCGAGCCCGATGACGAGCCGCCCGGCACATGCCCAGGGGCGCGCGGGTTGACCGGCGTGCCGTAGAACGGGTTCTCGCCAAGAATGCCGAGCGACACTTCGTCGGTAATCGTCTTGCCGATCAGATCGGCGCCGGCATCGAGCAATCTCTGCACGGCCCAGGCGTGACGCTCCGGCACCGGGTTGGTGCGCGCCCAATCCGGGTTGCCGCCGCCGGTCGGATGACCGGCGACATCGAACAGATCCTTTGCCGCAAAGGTTAGCCCCGACAGCGGACCGCCGGCGCGGCCCGCGATGCGGAAGCGCTCGCCCGGGACGAACGCGCCGAAATCCTCGGGCATCGTCTAGCCGCCGAGGAGTTCGGAGAGCGCCTTGGCGGCGACCGCGTTCGACAGGATGACCGGCAGACCGAGCGGCAACAGGGCCTGCCGATGGCGCTCGGTAAAGCCGATGCAGTCCAAGAGGATCGCCTCGGCCCCCTGCGCCTTCAATTGCTTCCCGGCGTCGAGCAACGCATCGTCGCTCCCGGCATAGGGCGAGGCGGCGGCGAAGATCGGCTCGCGGTGCAGCGGCCGCCATTTGCCGCTCTCCGACCCGATTTGCGAAGCGATCGGCACAAGCACCCCGAGCTGCCGGCGCTCGACAAGGCCCGCAACCATCGCCGGGATGATGTGGTCGGGCTCGATGAGCCAAGCCTGTTTGCATTCGAGACCGTCGAAGGTGCCGGTGCACAACAGCAGGATCGCGTCGCACCCCTCGGCTTCGAGCGCGGCGAGCGCTTGCTGCACGCCGTCTTTCATGCGCGCGCGCGACAAGGTGATTTCCGTCCCGTCCTGCAGCCGGGTGACCAGTTCCGGCTCGCCGCCCTCGGGCTTGTAGCGCGCCGCGATCTCCGCCTGCGACAGCCCGTCGAGGACGCCGCGATGGATGCGCCGCACGTCGGCCGACACGTAGCGGTCGATGATCGGCACGACATCGGGACGCGGCGCCTGGCCGATCGTCAATGTTCCGAGAATGCGCGCGTGCATGCCGTCCTCCTATTTTGCTTTCGGCACGGTCTTGATCACCGAGTCGAAGAAACCGAACAGCGCGTCGCCGCCGATAAACCCGGCGGCCAGGACTTCCATCGACCCAGTTGCGTCTTTGCCCCTGAAACGCAACACCGCTATGCGGATCGCGATACCGACGAGGACGGCCCAGCCCGCCATCGGGTTCGGGATCAGCAATCCCGTCGCGAGCAATATGCCGAGCTGGCGCGAGGGCCCGCCGAGCAACTGAATGACCGCGGCGGGGATCGCCCATATCAAGAGCGCCTGCGCGACATCCGCGGTCGCACCCGCCTTGATCGTCGCGACGTAAACGCGATCGACCGGCGGCACCATGTCCTGCGAAAAATAGCCGGGATAAGCGAAATAGACCGTCGGTATCGCGATTAGAAACGCGAGCATTGCGGCGTAAAGCTGCTGCTTGCGGCCGGCCAATTCGAAAGCCGGGTTGGCGCCCTCGCCGCGCAACAGATAGCCGGCTCGCAGATCGTAGCCCATATCGGCGAAAGCGGGGCCGGTCGATGCGCTGAAGCCGACGAGGAGCGCCAGCGCGACCGGCGGGAAGCCCAAGAGGATGCCGATGATCAACGTGATCAGCGCCACCGCGAAAGCCGGAAACCAGCCGGCATGCATCGCCGAGATACCGACGATCAGCTCGTGCACGAAGGCGGCGAAGGCGGCGTAGACGACAAAGGCCACCAGCGCGCCCGGCGACAATTCGGCGATGAGCCCGCCCATCAACGCGATCAAGATCGCGATGGCCATATAGCCGAGGCTGCCGAGCCCGAGCGCCCGGCGCATGCGCGTGTCGTCGGTCGCGGCGGCGATCGCGTCACCCGTGCCCCGGCGCGCGATCAGCAATGCCACCTGAATCAGCGCGACGAGACCGGCCCCGACCATCGCCCCATGCGGCACGTAGAGCTTGGCGATATCGATGCCGGCGACCGGCATCGCATAGCCGCGGATCAAGAGGCCGATGCCGAACATCGTCAACGCCCAGACATTGCCGATAAAGGCGACGCCAAAGGCCGACATCGGGATCTTGAGCCAGCTGCCGGCGATGCCGACGAGGAGGCCGATTCCGAGCAATGCGGCGCGCCTGCCG
>JBKOVT010000310.1:0-7726 GCA_046724035.1 Pseudomonadota bacterium
GAAGCGCTGACCGGCGAGAACGACGATGTCGCCTCGGATTGGCTAAAGCGCCACCCGCCAATCGGCGGCGTCGGCAAGGCGCGCGCCGCCCAGATCCTGCTCAACCGCGGCAACACGGAGGCCGGCACCGCGGCCATGCGAGCGGCGTGGATCGACGGCGATTTCAATGCCGCGGACGAGCGCGCCTTTCTGGTGCGCCACGGGGGCATGCTGCGCCACGAAGATCACGAGAAGCGGCTCGATCGCCTGATCTGGGACGGGCTGACCGATGCGGCGCGCCACATGCTGCCGCTGGTCCCGGCCGATTACCGGCTCGCGGCGGAGGCCCGGTTGGCGCTTGCCGCCGATGCCGCCAACGGCGAAGCGCTGCTCGCCAAGGTGCCGGCGCAATGGCGGTCCGATCCCGGTGTCGCTTTTGAAGAGGCGCGCTGGCGCCGCAAGAAGAACCAGTACGACGCCGCGGCGCAGCTGTTGCTGGCGCATGCCGAGAGCCCGATGCGGCCATCGGCCTGGTGGGGCGAGCGGCAGCTGGTTGCCCGCCAGCTGCTCGCGACCGGGAACCCCGAGACCGCCTATAAGCTGGCGCAGCAGCACGGGCTGACCGACGGCAGCTCCTATTCCGAAGCCGAATTCCTGACCGGCTATATCGCCTTGCGCTACCACAAGGACCCGGCGCTCGCGCTCGACCATTTCACGCGGATTATGGCGCGCGCGGCGACCCCCTATGGGAAGGCGCGGGCGGCTTATTGGAGCGGCCGCGCCGCCGAAGCGGCCGGCGACAAAGAAACAGCAGCGAAGTGGTACACCGCCGGCGCCGAGCATATGGCGACCTTCTATGGCCAACTCGCGGCGCACCAGCTCGGCAAGGACGCGCCGCCGCGCCCTGTGCCGGAACCGCAGCCAAACGCCGCCGAGCAGAAGCATTTCGATAACGAAGAGCTGGTCCGCGCCGCGAAGCTCCTGTTCGCCGCGGGCGACCGCGAGCACTCCCGCAATTTCGTCGTGCAAATGGCCGATGCCGCCAAGACCCCGGTCGATTTTGCGATGCTTGCCTCGCTCACCGAGGCACAGGGACGCATCGATCTGGCGATCTCGGTCGCGAAGCGCTCGATCGAGGCCGGGACGCCGCTCATGGTGCATGGCTACCCGGTGACGCCGTTGCCGAGCGGGGGCACCGCCGAACGTTCGCTCTTATTCGCCATTGTGCGGCAGGAGAGCGGCTTCGCCACCGAGGCGATGAGCCGCGTTGGGGCCCGCGGCCTCATGCAATTGATGCCCGCCACCGCGGCGGGGCTCGCCAGCAAATTGCAGCTGCCCTATTCGATCGACCGGCTGACCGCCGACGGCGTCTACAACCTGACCCTCGGCCGCTCCTATATCGAGACGATGATCGACGAGTTCGGCGGCTCCTATCCGCTGGCGATCGCCGCCTACAACGCCGGCCCCGGCCGGGTCCGCCAATGGCTGCGCGAATTCGGCGATCCGCGCGGCCGCGACATCAGCATGGTCGACTGGATCGAGATGATCCCCTTTAACGAGACCCGCCTCTATGTCCATCGGGTTCTCGAAAACCTGCAGATCTATCGCGGCCAAGACACCAACAACGTCGCCGCCTTCTCGCTGGCCAGCGATCTCGCGCGCTGAGGGGCGAGGTACTTTCCGGGTGGTGATGCGGCGCGCGATGCCGTACACAAGCAGCCGTCATCGGCCCTGACAGGAAGCTCCGTGTCCGATCTGAACTATACGGTCGAGCTGGTTCCGCCCGATATCGAGCCGTATCGCGCCGGCAACACCGGCATCGAATACGTCACCACCTTCGAGGCGAAGGAGCCCGGCCCCCATGTCGTCGTCGCCGCGCTGACGCATGGCAATGAGATCTGCGGCGCGATCGCCCTCGACCGGCTGTTCCGCGCCGAGGTGCGGCCGCGGCGCGGCCGCTTGAGCTTGGCGTTCAACAACGTCGCGGCTTACCACGAGTTCGATCCACGCTATCCGATCGCCTCGCGCTACGTCGATGAAGATTTCAACCGGCTGTGGAGCCCGGCGACGCTCGACGGGCCGCGGCAATCGATGGAACTCGCGCGGGCCCGCATATTGCGGCCGCTTATCGACTCGGCCGATCTGCTGCTCGACCTGCACTCGATGCAATACGCCACCGCGCCGCTGATGCTGGCGGGGTTGCTGCCGCGCTCCCGCGACTTGGCGCTGCGGATCGGCATCCCCGAGCTGATCATGTGCGATGCCGGGCATGCGGCGGGGCCGCGCATGCGCGATTACGGCGGCTTTGGCGACCCTGGCTCGGCGAAGACCGCGCTGTTGATCGAATGCGGCCAGCATTGGGAACGACGCGCGGCGGAGGTCGCCACCGATGTGATGCTGCGCTTTCTGATCGCGGCGGGCAGCGTTCGGCCGGACGATGTGGCGGCGGTCGGCGGCCCCGATTTCGATGCGCATCCACGCCAGCGCATCATCGAAGTGACCGAGGCGGTGACGATCAGCGGCGACCGGTTCGACTTCGCCGGCGATTTCCGCGGGCTTGAGGTGCTCGAGAAAAAGGGCTCGCTGATCGGCCATGACGGCGAGCGCGAGGTGCGCACGCCCTATGACAATTGCATCCTGATCATGCCGTCGCGCCGGCTCGTGCGAGGCCAGACCGCGGTGCGCCTCGGGCGCTACGTCGACTGATCGCGCCGCCGGTCAAACGCAGTTTTCCGCCGATCGTCGACGCAAGCGCGCGGCTCCTCGTGCTCGGCACTCTGCCGGGCGAGGAATCGCTGCGCCGCGGCCAGTATTACGCCCACCCCCGCAATCTGTTCTGGCCGATAATCTTCGCGCTGTTCGGAGAGACGCCGCCCCCGGCTTACAGCGATCGGGTGCACTCCGTCAGTGCGCACAATATCGCGCTGTGGGATGTCTGCGCCTCGGCCCGGCGCGTCGCCAGCGCCGACACGACAATCGCCGCAGAGGCGCCGAACGCGATCGACGCGCTGCTCGACACCCATCCCGGGATCCGAGCGGTCGCGTTCAACGGCAGCGCCGCACAGCGGCTGTACGATCGGCATTTCGCGCGCCGCCCGGCGCTGCGCTATTTCGCGCTGCCATCGACCAGCCCGGCGCATGCGCGGCTCGGCTTCCCCGAAAAGCTCGCGCGTTGGACCGTGCTTCGTGAGGTGCTGGACGATTAGGGCCGCTGCGCCTCGGCCGGATCGACATAGCGCCGCAATGCCGCGGCGAGCCGTTCGATCTCGGCTTCAAGCCGCTGCAGGTGAACGCTGCCCTGGTCGCGCAGATCGGCGGCATTCAGGCTGCGCAACGACGCGGTCAACTGTGCCAGTGGAAGGGCGCCGATATGGCCGGCGGCCTGGCCGAGCGCGCGCAGCCCCTGCGCAAATGCCGCGACATCGGCCACCGCCGCGGCGCGTGCCAAGCGCCGCATGATCTCCCGCGCATCGGCCCGGAACGTCTCGACGAGGTCGCCGAGAAAACCTTCCTGCCCGCCAAGCTCGCGCAACGCCTCGATCCGGCGCGGGTCGACCACCGGCGTCGGCTCGCCGGCAAACCGTGGATGCGCGGCGATCGGCGTTACGCGATCTCCGAACAGTGGCGCTCCATCAGCCGTATCAGCCGCCGGCGGGATGTTCTCCGCCGAGATGTCCCTGCGCGCCGCCGCGTCGGTGCGCAGCGGCAAAGCGTGAAGCGCATTCGCCAGCAGCTGCGGGCTTAATGGCGCCGGCAGAAAGGCGGCGACCTCGCCATCTTCCAGATCGGTGAGTGCGGCGAGCTGACCCGGTTCGGCCACGAACAGTGCAAAAGGCGGAGTGCCGTCGAGCGCCGATGCGCGCTCGACAAAGCTCATCGCCGCCAGCGGCTTGGTCCGGCCATCGACCACCAGCACGGCGCGCACGGCCGTATCGAGCCAGGCGATGTAATTGAGCGCCGCATCGCTCTCGCCGATCCACGAAACCGGCGCATCCCACGCACCGAGGTAATCGCACACATTACCGGCAAAGACACTGTCACCCGTGACGATCAGCACCGGGCATCCGGCGGATTGCAAGGGTGGCTCGGCGGCGGCCTTGTCGATCGCAAAGGTCAGCTCAGCGGTGACCCGGGTGTGCGCCGAAGCGGTCCCTTCGACCGTGAGCCTGCCGCCCATCAGCTCGACCGCACGTCGGACCAGTGCAAGCCCGATTGCAGTCTGTCCGGGAGCGCCGGTACCCGCCGCGAAGGGATCCGCCATTGCCGCAGCGATCGCCGGCGCGGCCTCGCCGACGCTCTCGACGGTCAATGTCATCCGGACCTGCTCGTCGTCCTTGTCCACGAGCGACAGGCGAAGCTCGACCGTGCCGGTGTTGGCCGTCTCGATGGCGTGGCTCAAAAGATTGCCCAGAATGCGATCGAAGGATTGCCGCCAGCCGCGAAGCAGGTACGGCAGATACGGGTCGATGCGACCGCGCAGCACAACTCCCTTGCTCTCAGACATGGCGCGGGCGGCCAGTACCGCATCGTTGACCGCCTCGTGAATGTCGAACGGCTCGGTTCGCGGCGCATAGGTCCCAGCCTCGATCGCCGCCAGATCGAGAATATTCGCGAGCTGCGGCGGGAGACCGCGAAATTCCGCATCCCGGGGGCCGGCGCGCGTCCCCTGCGCTCTGCCGAACAGCGTTCCGCGTAATGTCTCGGCGAGCACCGCAACAAAGCGGCTTTTGCCATGCTCGGCTGTGGCCGCCGATGCACGCGCCTCGGCGATGGCCCGGACCGGAGCCTGCGCGAGCACCGGCAGCAGCAACAGGGCAATACCGCATTCGGCCGTGAGCGCAGGCTGCTGCTGCCAGAACGCCGTCGTCGCTGCGACTGCCCCGAAGCCCAGCACGGCGAGCGCCGCATTTCCGACCAAAGCGCCGACCCCGAAGCGAAAACCGCCATAGACGATCAGCAGCAGATAGACCGGGTACCACCCCGCCGCGTCCTGCCCACCAAAATGCAGGAAAACGGCAAGGACCGACGCGTCGATCACCGTCGCGCAGCGCCGCAGCCAAATGGAAGCCGTCAGCCGCATCATCAGCGCGAGCAAGACAAGCCAGCCCACGACCAACCCCGCTTCGGCCGTCAGCAGCATTCGAGCGCCGGCGGGTGACGGAGCGGACAGAACTCCGATCACCGCGGCGTGGCTGAACAGCATCGCGGCGACCAGGATCCGCAGAACGGCCGCTTCGAAGATCGACCCCGCCCCGCTGTCGAAGCGCGAGAGCCCTCTCAATCCGGAGAGTGCCGCGGCCAGCCCTACTCCTGCCGGAACCGACAGAAGGAGCCCCAGCATCAAGTTGGCGAACCGAGGCGGCGCGATTTGGCCGCGCAACTCGGGCGCCAAAATCAGCGCCAGCGGGACAGCGGTCGCGGCGATCGATAGGGCGACCGCCGCGATCGCAACATGCGGAGGGAGCCGGTCGGCCGGAAGGGCGGCCTGAGAGCCGCCGCGCCAGCGCCGCTCCACTGACCCGAACCGGCCGGAAAGCAATCCCGCCACGGGCATCCGGGGCTAGGATTGCGCCACGATGCGGAGCCCGGCCTGGTCCGCCGCATGGGCCGGCTCCGAGCGGTCGCGCGGAAATGCCACCGTGACCGCCGTCCCGACGCCCTTCGTGCTGCGGACCGTCAATATGCCGCCATGCAATTCGGTAAGGCCGATCGCCAAAGGCAGGCCGAGGCCGGTGCCGTCATGCTTGCGCGTCCAGGCGCTCGCGACCTGACCGAAGCGGGTCATCGCCAGCGTAACCTCGTCCGGGTCCATGCCGATCCCGTGATCGATGACATCCACCGTCACGGCGCCCGATTGGTTGCGCAAGACGATCGCGACCTCGCTGCCGGGATGGCTGAACTTGACCGCGTTGATCAGCAAATTGAGAACGATTTGCTTGACCTTGCGCGCGTCGGCCCGCAACGCCGGAATGGTGCCCTCGTAGCGCAGCGCGACGCGGATCTCGCTCGCCCGCGCCTTGGCGTCGGCAAGCTGCAGCAGATCTTCCATCAATTTTGGAACGTCGATGACCTCTTCGACAAGGTCGAGCTTGCCGGCTTCGAGCTTCGACAGATCGAGGATGTCGTTGATGATGCCGAGGAGATGCTCGGCGCTGACCAGGATGTCGTGCGCGTAACCGATATATTTCGGCGTGCCGATCGGGCCCAGCATCTCGCCGGCGATGACCTGCGAGAAGCCGATGATCGCGTTAAGCGGCGTCCGCGTCTCATGGCTCATATTGGCGAGGAATTCGGTCTTGCTGCGGTTGGCGAGCTCGGCCTGTTCCTTGGCACCGAGCAAGTCGCGCTCGGCGCGCTTGCGTTCGGTAATGTCGAGCCACACCGTGACGACCATCGAGTCTTCGCCGTCATCGCCGTGGAACACCGACTTGCTCGCCAACAATACGCAGGGCTCCCCGTCGCGATCGACAATCTCTTCCTCGAGGGAGAGCGGCGCCGGCCGGCCGGCGAGCAGCAGCGGATCGGTTTCCATCAGACTGCGGCCAATCGGGCCGCCATGCGCCTCGAGCGGCGTCTTGCCGATCAGGCGGCTCGCACGGATCCCGACAAAGGAAGCGAATTGCCGATTGACGAGAACGTAGCGCCCATCCTCGCCGGTCACGCAGATCATGCGCGGAATGGCATCGATAATGCGCAACAGCATCTCGTGGGCCTGGCGCAGCCCGTCCTGCCGCTTTTCGCCCGCGGCCGGCCCGCCGATCGCGCGCGGCAGGTCGGGGGCTGCGCGCGAGCGGGCGCGCTGCGAGCGCAACAGGCTGCGGACCCGCAGCCGGAAGTCGCGGTGATTGATCGGCAGCAGCAGATGATCGGCGGCGCCGGCGTCGCGCGCTCGTTCGAGGCAGTCGAGATCCTCTTCGGCGCCGATCACCATCACCGGCACCTCGGCGCAGGTTTCGAGCCGGCGCAAGCGATGGATCAAGGCCGAGGCTTCGCCCTGCGCTGTCGCCGCGGCGAGCACGAGAAGCCCGGGCGGATTGGCGCGGCAGAACGACAGCGCGGCCTCGGCATCGCCGAACCCTTTGGCGGCGGTCCAGCCGCCGACCGAATTGGCGAGCCGCTCGAGGATCTTCAGTTGGGTGGCGCTGTCATCGATGATGACCACCGGCTCGGACGACACGGGCGATCCCCAAGGATTGCGGCGTTGCTTGCAATTTTAGACAAGCCGAATGAAGCGCAATATAAAGGGCGTCGGCAGGCCCAAAAACGACCGAGATCACAATGGGTTGTAGGAGGCCAAGGACACGGGTTCGATTGGCGGAGCGGCCCAGAGCGCTACGATGATTCGGCGCGGGCCTTCAGCAGCGGCAAAAAACACGGCCGTATTTTTCCGCAAAATCCGGTGCGAGAACGTGGCGAAAAAAGCCGCCGCGCCGAGCATCCCGAACGGTCGAAGCTCGGAGCGCGTCGGTGTATTGTGCCGGGGCTGACGAGCAGGAGCATCGGCATGGACCGCAGCTACGAGACGCTCCAGGTGGAGGACAAGGGCGACGGCCTCGTCCTGCTCATCCTGAACCGGCCGCAAGTCGCCAATGCGATGAACACGCAGATGGGACGCGACCTCCTCGATTTTTTCGACGCGGTCAATGGCGACCCGCTCGCCTATCGTTGCATCCTGATGACCGGGGCCGGCGATAAGGCATTCTGCGCCGGCGGCGACCTCAAGGAACGCCTCGGCATGACCGACGAG
>JBKOVT010000129.1:0-5861 GCA_046724035.1 Pseudomonadota bacterium
TGATGACATCGTAGAAATGCTGCACCGGCGCCGCGCGCAGGCGATCGATTGCAAAAGCGGGGGGCGTCGGAAAGCCGCGATCGACGATCATGCCGTGACCGTCGCCGGCGCGGCCGTGGCATGGCGCGCAAGCAATGTCGAAGCGCTCGCGGCCGCGTTCGAGCAAACCCAGCGTCAAGGGCGGCGGCGGTACGGGCCGGTCGTCGCGCTCGACGGTGTTGGCGGGCGGCGAGGCCGGCCAGTTCGCCTCGGCGGTCGTTCCGGCGGGTAATTCAAATGGCAGCCGCTTTGGCTGGTTCGCCATGTTATCGCAAGCGACGATCGTCAGCGCGATTACTGCGAGCATCGGAACCGGTCGCGGCCTCACGCGAAAACCTCGTCGATCGCCGCGGCGCCGTGCCGTTCGAAGATTGCGCGCACCGCTCCGGCGTCGAAATGCGGATCCGAAGACTCGACGGACAGAAAAAAGCGGTCTTGCGAGGCGCGCGCAAAATCCGCTGCGGCGAATACGGGATGGTAAAGCAGCGGCAAGCGGCTGGCGGCGAGAAAGGCGAGAAAACCCGCGGCGAGGGCGAAGAGCAGCGTGAATTCGAAGCTCGAAACGGTAAAGGCGGGCCAGCTGTTGTACGGCCGCCCGCCGATATTGAGCGGGTAGTCGATCGCCGCGGCCCAGTATTGCACGAAGGTGCTTGTGACCGCGCCGAACACCGCGCCGGCGAGCGTTGCTAGTGCTAGCCAGATGCCGTGCCCGGAATGCACCACTTCGTCCAACTCTTCGACAGGATAAGGCGTGTAGGCGTCGATATGCCGAAAACCTGCCTGGCGGAGTTCGTGCGCAGCCGCGACGACCCCAGGTGACGCCGGGAATTCGCCGACAATGCCGTGGAGCGCCGCCTCGGTCATCCGGTCGCCCTGTCCCGCATCAACTCGCGCATCTCGGCGAGCGGCACAATCGGTACGAGCCTCAGCATGATGAAGAACAATGTCAGGAAGAGGCCGATCGAGCCGGCGAAGGTCGCCCAATCCCACAGGGTCGGGGTGAAGTTGCCCCATTCGGAGGGGATGTGGTTACGGTGGAGGCTCGTCACGACGATGACGAAGCGCTCGCACCACATACCGATGATAATGCCGATCGAGATGATCGCCAGCATCGCCTCGCTGACGCGTATCGCGGGCCACCACAGAAGCTGCGGCAACGCCGTGTTGAGCACGATCGTCGCCCAGAACAGCGGCGCATAAAGGCCGAAGACGCGCTCGACGAACATCGTGCGCTCGGCCACCTCGCTGCCGTAGAACGGCCCAAACGCCTCCCAGAAATAGGCAAAGCCGAGCATCAAGCTGCCGGTCAGCATGATCTTGCCGAGCGCGTTCAGGTGATAATCGGTAATGATCGCCTGCAGGCCGTAGGCGCGGCGGATCGGGATCGTCAAAAGGATGACGAGCGCGATCCCCGAGATGACCGCGCCGAAGAAGAAGTAGGGCGGAAATTGCGTCGAGTGCCACCCCGGGGTGAGCCCGCCGGCGAAATCGAGCCCGACAACGCTATGCACCGAGACGACCATCGGCGCCATGATCGCAGCCATGATCAAATAGACGGTCTTGTACGGCCGCCACTGCGAGGCCGCGCCGCGCCAGCCCAGCGCCAGGATGCCATACAGAATCTGCCGGCCGCGGGTCGTCGCCCGGTCGCGCATCGTCGCGAGATCGGGCAACAGGCCGGTGTAATAGAACATGACCGACATCAGGATGTAGCAGAGGAGGCACACGAAATCCCACAGCAGCGGGCTCCGGAATTGCGGCCAGATGCCCATGACGTTCGGGTAGGGAAACAGCCAGTAGAAAAGACCCGGCCGGCCGAGATGCAGGATCGGCATGATGCCGGCCGTCGCGGCGGCGGAGAGCATCATGGATTCGGCGATGCGGCTGATCGCGGCCCGCCACGGCGAGCGCGTCAGATAGAACAATGCCGAGACGATCGTGCCGCCGCTCGCCAGCGCGATCCACCAGACATATTCGGCGATCGCCAGCCCCCAGGCGACCGGGATGTCGACACCCCAGACGCCGATGCCGTTGATGAACAGCCAGGCACAGGCGACGACCAGCACAAGCAGGAGGGAGAGCGAGAACAGAAAGCCGATCCACCACCACAACGGCATCTTCGGCCGCAACACGGAATCGCCGATATGCGCGGCGAGCGAGGTCAGCGTGACCCCCGGCAGCATCACTGGATATTCGTCCGGGCGCTCGGCGCTGACGGTCATCGCGTTTCGATGGCGGGGTTGGGGTTGCGGATGAGCGCCTGATACGTCGTGCGCGGGCGAGTATTGAGCTCGGCGAGCAGGACGTAGTCGAGCGGGCTCTTCTGGCGCTTGGCGACCCGGCTCTCGAGATCGTTGCGGTCGCCGAACACGATCGCTTCGGTCGGACAGCTCTGCTGGCACGCGGTCCGGATCTCGCCGTCCCTGATCGGGCGATCCTCGCGATCGGCCGCGATCTGCGTCTGCCGGATGCGCTGCACGCAATAGGTGCATTTTTCCATGACGCCGCGATCGCGAACCGTCACTTCCGGGTTCCAGGATTGCGGCGGGCGATCCTCGGCAAAGGCGTAACCGAAGAAGTTGAAGCGGCGCACCTTGTAGGGACAGTTGTTCGAGCAGAACCGCGTGCCGATACAGCGGTTGTAGACCATCGCGTTGAGTCCCTGGCTGTCATGCACGGTCGCTTCGACGGGACACACGACTTCGCAGGGCGCGTTCTCGCAATGCATGCAGGGAACCGGCTCGAACGCGATCGACGGCGTGTCGGGAGCGCCGGTGTAATAGCGGTCGATGCGCAGCCAGTGCATCTCCCGGCCTTTGAGCACCTGCTCCTTGCCGACCACCGGGATGTTGTTCTCGGCCTGGCAAGCGGCGACGCATGCCTGGCAGCCGATGCACGAGGTCAGGTCGATCGCCATCGCCCAGGCCTCGCCCTCGTAGCGGAAGCCGGGATAGAGCGAGGCTTCCTCGTGCGGTGAAGCAAGGAAAGCGGGGTTGCGGCGGAATTCGTCGAAGCTGCCGTCCTTCACCAGATCGCGTCCGGCGATGCGGTCGTGGCCCTGAACGGTCGCGAGGCGGAACCGCTCGCCCGTTTTTGTCACCGCATCGGCGGTGCCGAGAAACGGCGTGTCGGCGCGCCGCAAGGAGTTGGCGTCGAAGCCGACACCGACCGAGAGCCCGCCGCCCCTCCGGCCGAAACCGAGCGGCAAGGTGATGCAATCCTGCGCCTGGCCGGGAAGGACGAAGATCGGGGCGCGCAGGCTGCGGCCGCCGGACTCGATCGTGACGATGTCTTCGGTCGCGATGCCGAGGCGCGACGCGGTCTCCGGCGCGATCAGCGCCGCGTTGTCCCAGGTCAATCGCGTGAACGGACGCGGGAGTTCCAAGAGCCAGGCATTATCGGCATGTCGGCCGTCGCCCAGCGCCTCGTCGGGCCGGAACAGCAAGGCGATCCCGCCGCTCTGTTCCTCCAGTGGCGGCAAGCTCGCGGCGAGGTCGGGTTTTGGGGTGACAGTCACCACTGAGGCGGCGCTGTTGGCGACGAGGCCGAGACGCAATGCCTCGTGCCAAAATGGCTCGAAATCATTGCTGCCGCGCTGCTCCGCCTGCTGCTGCCAATGCGTGCGCAGCAAGCTGTAATCGTCCGGCGCTGTGTCGCCGGCCAAGACAGCGAGCAGCTGGTGCGCCGAATGGCCACCATAGAGCGGTCGCGCTTGTGGCTGCTGGATCGTGACGGTGCCATCGAAGGCGCGCGCATCGCTCCACGCCTCGTATTCATGCGCCATCGGCACATGCCAGGTCGCGGCGCGCGCGGTTTCGTCCGCGTAGAGCGACAGCGCGACAGAGAGTGGCACCTCACGCAGAGCCCCGGCGAAATCGAGATCGGCAGGCGCGGCATAGACCGGGTTTGCGCCAATGATGACGAGTGTGTCGACCTTGCCGGCCTGCATGTCGGCGATGAGGTCGGCGAGAGTGCGGCGCTGCGATCCAGGCGAGGCGACGGCCGGCTCGATTGCGCGGATCGTCGCCCCGAAATTGCCCAGCGCGCTATTGATCGCGTGCCCAAGCAAATGCATTTCGCTTGGCTGCTCGGGGCCGAAATGAATGAGCGAATGGCCGCGGTGTTGTTGCAGATCTTTGGCCGCTGCGTCGAGCCAGGCGGCATGGGGCGCCTCGCTTTGCTGCCACTCGGCGGAGCCGGCGCCGAGCGCGGCCGCGAGGTGGCGCAACGACCGCACCGTCTCGGCGGGGGTCAGCGCGAGACGATGGTCGGCCTTGGCGCCCAGCAGGGTCGGGGTGCTCTCGATGGCGTAGATGCGGCTCATCATGCCGCTGTCGCCGAGCTCGGTCGGGCGGCGCTTCGCCATCAGCTCGCGGGCATAGGCGAGATGGCCGGGCGCGGTCGAGATCAGATCGCTCCCGATCGCGAACATGATTTCGGCCTGGCTCAGATCGTAGGTGAAATCGAGCGGGCGGCCGAAAGCGGTCTGCGCGGCGCGTAATTCCTCGTCGCGGTCGAGCGGCTCCCATTGATGCCAGCGCATCGCCGGGAATTGCTGCTGCAACGCGGCGATCTGCGCGACTAGTGTCGGCGACGTTACCGTCCCGCTCAGAACCCGCAGCCCGGCCCCGTGATCCTTCAACCAGTCACCGCGCCGCTCGATTATCGCGGTGACAAACGCTTCCCACGCCGTGATCTGGCCCTGATGCAGCATCGATTGCGAGCGGTGAGGATCGTAGAGCGTCAGAATGCTCGCCTGCATGCTGGCGGTGGCGGCGCCGCGGCTCGCCGGGTGATCCGGATTGCCCTCGACCTTCACCGGACGTCCCGTCTGATGCGTCACCAGCACGCCGTTGGCGTAGCCGCGCTCCGTCAACGCGGTGGCATAGGCTCGCGCTTGGCCGGGCACGATGCCGGGCGGTTCTTCAACATAAGGCAAAAGCTGTCGCCGCTCGGGCTCCGGGCCGCAGCCGGAGAGCCCGCCGAGAGCGAGCGAGGCCGCCATCAATTGCAGGAAGCGGCGACGCTCTACCATGCCCAAGCCGCGGCCGGAGCGCGCGATCTCGCGCTCGATGCGCGCCGCCACTTCCGGCATCTCGGCTAGCTCGTCGAGCGTACGCCAGTAAGTTCGATCCGATGGCGCGCTGCGGCCGGTCATCGATGACACACGGTGCAGTCGGTGAGCGTCTGCGGGTGAATGCGGTAGGCCGCCATCAGCTGCGCGCCCGACGGTGTTTCGGCGGTGCGCTGCCAGTGCGGGTCGAACACCGCCTCACGCGGGCGCAGACGCGGCGCAGGGTTGCGGTGGCAATCGAGGCACCAACCCATCGTCAGGTCGGTTGCGCGCCAGGTCAGCGGCATGTCGCCGATCGGCCCGTGGCACTCGGTGCAGCCGACGCCTTTCGCGACATGGATGCTGTGGTCGAAATAAACATAGTCCGGCAGTGTGTAGACGCGGTGCCACCGCAGCGGTTTGTTCTCCGCGAGGCTCTGCCGCACCGGCGCCAGCATCGCGGCATTCGTCCAGATCTGCGAATGGCAGGTCATGCAGGTTTCGGTCGCCGGGAGACCGGCGGTCCGCGCGATTTCGACCGAGGTGTGGCAATACCGGCAATCGATGCCGAGGCCGCTGACATGATGCTTGTGGCTGAACGGCACTGGCTGGAGCGGGGTCAGCGATACCTGCGTGTTGTAGTGCATCAGCGGCACGCCCCAGATCAGGAACGCCGCAAACAGCGCCAGGCCGGCGAGCGCCAGCAGCACGGCATTGGTGACAAGGTTCGCTCTCGGCCCGAAAATCGCTGCCATTGACGGCGGTGCCA
>JBKOVT010000122.1:0-20915 GCA_046724035.1 Pseudomonadota bacterium
GTGCGCAACAACATCTACGTGTTCGGGATTCGTGGCGAGGGTAAGAGCGCGACGCACCGCGCCGCTGCGCTGATGGCGCAAAAGCGCTTCGATGCCAAGCTGATACACACGCATACGTTTTCGTTCGCCGAGGTGCCGACCGCGATCCGCTATGCTCGCGAGCGCATCGAAGATGCGATCAAGGTGGTCGTGCAGATACGCCAGACCTGAACTGCCCGACGAACTAGGGTCTGCGCGTCTCGGTAGGCCGTATGCCGCACGTCGCAGCGGTATGCCGGCACTCCCACTACGGCCCGCTTAGGCCAGGGATCTCGAAGCCGTTACCGTGGTTTCCGGCCGGGGGAGGATGAAAATCCTGTCAATTCATGCACCAGTAATAAGGATTAGGGGCTGGCGCTACCGGTGCTCGGCGGTGGACTCGCCATTGATGATGGCCTACTGCACACTCGAGGCGCACGCGATGCCGCCCGACGGCTTCCGTCTTGTATCGCCAACTGCTGAGACCTGGATGTCGGTTTCGATCTGCGCGACCGCTTGGCTTTGCGATTCTGGTCAACCGGCCATAAACGGATACCTCGCGGATGCCGCACCCAGTTAGCCGCCGAAGCCGCACTGATTCCAGCACGTCGCGCGTGATCGCGTCGGCGGCTTCCCTATGTTCGAGAATCTTTGAGGCTGCGCTTAGGTCCGATGACTGAAAGGCATCGGAAACATCATCGGATCGTCGTGACTGGGGTCTCGCAAGAAGGAGCCGCTCCCGTTTCGGGCAGCGGCTCCAACATCTCCTGCGGCTAACTCAAGAACCTGAACAGGGTCCATGACCGTGCGGGTAGCTTTGACGCGAGCTCAGGGTAGACACCTGCGCTGCCTGAAAAAAAGCTCAGCGCTTCTGTGTCACGATGGGCAATCCCGCTGGAAAGGCAATGCGATGTTTGTGCTTCTCCCATAGCGCATCGTGAGAGGACTTTGGAAGGTCATCAAAGCAGACCCAGATGTCGCTTTTGGGCGCACGCGCGAAGTACCCACGGCTTATACAGTGATATTGCTCCGGAAGTTCTGGGTCGATTCCATAAGGGTCCATATCTTGTACGTACCACCATGTAACCTCGGCGGTGCTCGGATTCATCAGCAACCCGGCTTGTCGCCGGACTTCCCGAAAATTCTCTCGTTCTGCTTCACTCATAACTCGCCTTGTTGACGATGCAAATGGCTCAACTTCGGATTTGGGCGAGCCGGACACCTCGTGCCATCCCACCAGGCCCTTCACGCAGTGGAAACGCCACCACCACTGGCAGCTGTCAACGTCACCGCCGTTCTCGATATAATCATTTCCAAAATCTTGGTCGGTGTAGAGCGACCCAACAAAGATGATATCAGGAAAATCGGTGACCATCTTTTCAATCGCATCATGCGCGCCGTAGTTACGGCTGACTTGCACCTGGACGAAACCTGGCGACAAGCGCTTCTCGACCCGTACGTCATGCCAATAAGTGTCGCAATCCGCGTCCAATTTCTCGATCTCAGCGTCGGTTCCAATCGCCGCAAACGTGCAAGAATACCATAAACTCATCGTAACTCCTCGCTATTGAATGTCCTTACTCAAATCGTATGTGAGTTCATATAAATTGCACCTCGATTTTGTCCAGGCTCACGGCGGATCATACGGTATTTTTTTCTGTCTCAAAACAGGGGCTCACGTCGTAGGGTGACTTGTGCCCATGTCGGCTTATGTCGCGCCCCGCTTTCTTTGCAGTTACATTGGGAGATAAACCGGCGTTGCTGCCAAGCCAATCGGATTTGTAACACTACCCTATGGCAAGGGAAACCTCATGTTCCCACTCTGCTCAATCTTTCGCTTTTCGCGCCGTGTGCTTGTTGTCAATCTCGGGCTCCCGTACTCGCTCTTGATAAAGCTCGGCGATTGCGTGAGCGAGTTCAGAAAAATCGGATCGACGTTCGGCTGCACAGGAAATCGTTGATCAAGGGCGCGAACGGCCCAATACAGATCGTAATAGGGTGATTCGCCGACATACGTGTGCGATCCATCGGGTATTGAGCTTGCACCAACCGTGCTCTGTAATTTCCGCAGTCGGTCGAAGTTGATGAGTTCGGACGCGTCATTCACGGACTCCGCCGAGCGAGCATCCAGTCAATCGCGTATCACCGTGCTCAGTGCCCAGCACAGCCTCACCCAGCCGCTCGACTTCTAGGGCGTCCGCGCCCCTAGCGCGATAATAGGCGAAGCGATCGCATCATGAGTAGTTTAGCGAGCGCCCGATGGCCGGCATTGACGTCTCGGTAGTGAGCCTTCGCACCAACCCCCGAGCGACTAAGTCTCAGAGCTCCGGCGTGCTCCAGAACGAATCGACCGACCGCGTATTCGGCCTCGCCGCAGCGCTGTTGCATGACAGCTGTAGGCACTCGCAAGCTATCTCCGCTTCTGGCCCCGGATAGCTTTCGCGCCGAGTAGCAAGCCTGAAATGCGGCACTTTAGCTTTGTTAAGGCGGGCAAGCGGACCATCAAAATCCGCGACGAGAGGCTTACCAAGGTTGCATGGTTCAGACCATAGCACGCTTCAGAATAGAGTTCAGCGCGGCAAAAGGTTACCTTCTGCCCGGAGTACTGCGAGTGAGAAAAACCGGCTTATACCAGCACCACCAGTTTCCGCTGGGCGTCCTGGTTGGTCGCGTGGTTGCCAAATTTGCGTGTCCGGCAAGCTGTTGAAAATCGCGCAGACTGGCTCCGACTTCGGAAACCCGACGGGCAGCTTTCGTCAGAAAAGTGCGCCTTCCGGAATGTGATGAGCAGCCGACCATATTAAGCCCGGTATATAGTCGGAAAAACCAGACGGTTACGGCACCGGCAGAAAGGCCTCGAGCTCGTTCGCTAAAGATAACCGACAGATTGGCGCGCGCCTGTTCGTCCCGCTCGCGGAGGAGCGCGATGAGAGCGGATTTCAGGTCCGGATGCACCGGGATGATACGCCCGCCGCGCTTCCGTTTGAGGTCTTGTTTTCGAGCGCGCTCGGCGTCGGTCACCATGTTCCAGGTGATACGGGCGATTCGATGGCGCGCATCCCGGCTTTGATGCTCAGCAGGAACATCGTTCGGTCCCGGGCCGGATAGCGCTGGTTCCCGAGTTCACGCAGGACGGCTCCAACTTGCTTGTCACTCAGGATCTTTGCTTGCTTGCCGAGCGCCAAAAACCCTCCGCCAAAAAAGTGAAATACATTTTTCGCTGTGAGCGACGGTCGCATTATCAGTTCACACCGCTCTTGAAGGCATCCGCGGCATCGTCTCGAACTTCGCGGTCGTATTGGTGCGTGAGGTGCTCTAGCCTTGGCCAACCGGCGCCAGCTCGCCAGTTACGTCGGCATCACACCCATGCCCTACCAGAGTGGCGGCATGGACCGCGATAGAAGCATAAGCCGGGCGGGCAACCTTCGGGCACGCACGGGCTTGATCCAGCTCGCCTGGCTGTGGCTGCGCTACCAGCCCGGCAGCGCGCTCGCCACATGGTTCCGCGAACGCGCGGCACGCTGCAGGGTCGCACGCGTCGGATCGCCATCGTGGCGGTGGCAAGACGGCTTCTGTCGCGCTCTGGCGCTACGCGGAGACCGGGGTGCTTCCGGAGGCGACGAGATCAGGGCAGAGACGACGCGCCCACGACGTAAGAATAACAGGGTTGCCGTAAGCGGAATTACCGCCGGGGAAACGCGACCGTCTTCGTCTTTGGTGGCCAGATGCCGGTGTCTTTCAGGTGGGTCGCGTCTCGCCGGGGAGCGCCTCGTGCAAGAGGCATTATGGTGCGGGACCGCGTAGGGACCCGACCGCATGTAAGGTGACGCAGCAGCAGGACAGCCCGGACCCAAATGATTTGTATCTTCTTACTTTCGACGGTCTGCCGCGCCGCAATACCGCCGCCATGGCTTTGCATCTGGCCGAGATCTCCCGAACCGTGCCGCCGGGAGCCCTCGCTGTTCTGCTGCTCGATCAGGCCGGCTGTCGGGCAAGAAGGTCACCGGGCGCAAGCGCCATCTCCTGGCCTCCTGAACCTGAGCGGCGCGCCGCCCGCCAAGGCGTAGGGTCGGGATTCCTTTCGGTACCGTCCCGGCCGCCACCCCGCGTCGGGTTGGTCGATGCTCAGGGGTCCCATCGGCGCGGCGGTCGCGCGAAGTCACTTCGGCCGGAATTTCTTCCCGATATCCTGATCCCAAAGGGGGATGAGCCGTATCAATGCATCGGGATCGGCGTCGGTGCTGATCTCGATCAGCCGCTCGTCGCAGCCATGCACAAGAAGCCAAGCGCGATCCTGCTCGGATGGTGCATCATCAATCCACCAGAAATCGGATTCAGGGTTCAACGCTTCGGTTTTGTCGATTGACCAAACCGCCGGCTCGACGAGGCCGAGAACTGCCCACCTGGGGTCGTCTAGTGGGGCACCAGCGGCACGAAATGCACGTCGTACTCCATCGGGCCACCCTGTTCGAGCCCGACTGGATAACCAGCGGCACTGAAATCTACTCGTCACCGCTTCGAGGAACTCGACGCACCCCGGCGCAAGCTCGAATCCATCGAAGACTCCTGCGTTTCGACGGCGCAAGAGCACTCCGTCGAGGTCTATGAAGAGGAGGGAACGATCTTTAGTCCGCAAAGTCGATCCTTGCCGGGTTCTAGAGCGGGGGCGTTCTGATCGGAATGTCCTTGAAGAGCCCTATGAGCCGTGTGTCGGTGCGTTTGGTGCCCAAGGCCGGCTCTGAAAGCCGCTGAACGGCGCACATCGGCCCCGCGCGGTCACTGTTCAGGTCGAAGGGGGCCAAAGTTGACCTGATAGTCGACCCATAAGACCAAAACGTAGCCGACGATCTCACCGCTCGCTACCGAGCTACCGGCATATCAGCCAATCTCCTTGGGGCCGCCGTAAAGCGTGCGAGTCTCGATGGCCACTCAGACGTATTCCCGGTGGTTTACACTTGCTGGATCATCCAGCATCGTAAATCGACCCGAGAGCGTAGCGGCTGCTTCCGATAGTGTGTCGATCAGGGGACAGGCGGTCGGCTCGCGCCGGTCGCATCGATCACGGCATGGGCAAGGACGCCCTTCATCGCTCGAGATCGGCGATCTTTGCCCGCGCACCGGCGAGGTGGCTCGATCCCGTCCGGAGAAGACGGCCTGGGCGGTCTAGGTGTCTTTGTTTCAAATCAAAGCCGAGCCGACTGATCGCTGAGATCCTGCTCCCGAGACATGCGGTTTCGATAAGACCGCGCCGCAGTTTCCAATAACCAGTGCATCAAATAGCTTCCATGAGTGTGATGTGCTTCACGTTCGCCCCGCTTTAAGGCTGCTCAAAACGCAAAAGGGAGCCAGACGTGGAAACGCAGGTAGCCGATTCCGGAGCAACCATCGCGAAAATGCCATTAGCCGGGAGCACCGGGACCACAAAATGCATTGGCTATACGTCCGCTATCCTCGTTGGATTTGTTAGCAGTCTGATCCTCGCCTTTAAGCACGCGCACACGACCCGTCTCACCAGTATAGGGATTGGTTCAAGAAGCAGCGCAATCAGGGCGGCTACGTGTGCTGCGATGGCTCGGATCCTCATTACCTCGGCTCTGATGAGTGGACCCGCGTCAAAGGCAGCTACCGGGTCCGCATCAGAGGCATATGGTTCGACGTAGAAGACAGCCAGATGCTACGGTCGGATGGCGAGCCCAACCCGACCGGGAATGCCATCCTCTGGTATGATGTCCACGAATTTGGGTTCAACATCCGTTGCTTCACGCCGCAGTATGAAAGCTGAGCTTAGAAGCTCCTGATGTCGCAGCTTCGTCGCTCGCTCGGTATGAGAAGCAGTGAGCCGCGAACTGATTCGGCACATTCGGCGATCTCAGGTGGAGTCGATCACGGTATTGGAGACCTGAGTGCTCAGGTGAGGCGACGCCCAATATTGGTCGGCACATCGGCCCGAAGCGGCGCATTCCGGTGCAAAAATTATCGCGCCGAAAATACTTTTCACCGACACACTGGTTGCAAGACGGAATCGGAAAGCGATCGGGTGCACACCGAATCGCCGTGCGTCAGTGAACGCGCCTTTCGCAACACAGGATCATCGATGCCATGCCGATGATGACCCATGAGTTCCTGTCTGCATAGTCGGTGTGCGCCGCGCCGGGGTGAGCGAGGTCGCCGAAGAATACAACGGTCGGCAACGATCCAATACCATCGTGGTGAGCTTCGGATTGTCGATCGCGAAGCCCTCAAAGCGACCGCATGCGAGTGCTATCAACCTGATCGTGCGCGGTTTGAGCGGCTTCCTCTAAATCCCTAAAAATCGAGCCGGAAAATATACCTACCGTTCGTCCGCTGGCGGACAGACGCCGGGCGACAATCCGGTGACTCTCTCCGATTCCTCGCACACTGAGCAATTCGTGGAGCAGCCGCCGTGTTTCCTGTCGCGATTCGTCGCCGCGAGACGGACGAGAAAGTCGTCACGGCAAAGATGAGTGAGATGCGCGAGTGGCTGGACCACCGCCGCTTCGAGCCATCAACTTTTCGTTACGCCTTCGAAGCTCCCGGTCTTGTTTTCCAAGTGGATTTCAAGATGGAGGCAGAAGCGATTGCTTTTGCCGGAGCGTTTGGCGGGCACGTGACGCGGGTTTCCGCAGGGAAGCAAGCCGCTGCCTGACGCGCGCCAACAAGGTTCAGTCGCTACGCCCTTTGGGTGGCGATGTAACCCGGATCGCCGCGCTCGAAAAGCCCTGGTTTGCTGCCAGGGCTTCGTTTCGAGAACACGCCTTTGAGTTCCCGTCTTTTGAACATTAAGAGAACATCCCTGGTTAGGAGGGTCGAGCATGTTTTCCGGTTTCCGCCGGACGCCGGGTGCAACTCCAATGCAGCCGCGGTCGAGTTCGGAATCGGCGTCGGGGAGTACGAGGGCATTGTTCGCGTGCCGAGGCGCGCTTTCCAGGGGCTCCCTGACCAGAGGACGACACCCGCCGGTGCCTGGAAGCCTACTATGTCCATCGAACGCGGCTCGAACTGATTTCCGAGCGGAAGGTGCGCCGTCGGTAGTTGACCGACGATGGCAACGTCGAGATCACCGGGCGCGATTTTAGTCATAGCGAATTCCGCTCCTCCGCCGCCACGCACGCGTTGGGCGCGTGGTGAGACCAGCGCAGATCGCGGCCCGAGACACCGAGCGCCGCTTCCCAGTTCGGGTCAGGATTGCTGTGCCGCCGACAGGACCGGGGAAGCAGCTTACCGAGATGCAGGACTGGCTCGATCACAATGCTGGCGGACGGATGGGCAATGACTCCGAGCGAGGAGAGAGGCGTACTGAACGACGCCATCTCGGTCCATCTGGCCGATGCGAGGATTGCGAGTGCCCTCGTGGCGCGGTGGTGCATCGGATATCGCGCCGAAGCGTCTGACGGCCTCTTCCGAATTCGGGAAGACGAGCCGACACCCCGCGTCCGAGCCCCTGATCACAAAACCCGTGAGCACTCATGGGCCTGCACTATTTGCGTCTCCGGTTGAGCGGGTGGGCTCACCGTTGGGGCTCGGCCTATGCGTGATCCTTAGATCGCATAAAGATGTTCGGGTGAGGGCGGTGCTTGGCCCAATTCGACCTTCTTGACAGCCGCAATCAGCTTTTCGTGGGTCGGCGTCGGTATGCGGACCTCGCGACCTTTCTCAGCGATGACGCCGTTGATGAAATCGATCTCGGTGCGCCGGCCCTTCTGCATGTCCTGGCCCATCGACGGGCGCTGGTGTTCGCTGCGCTGCTGCGAGTTGCGCAAGGCCAACATCAAGGATTCCACTTCGTCTAGCGCGGCGCGATCTCCCTCCGAGGCGCGCGCCAGCTTTTCGGCATCCTGGCCGGCGATATCTTCCAGCCGATAGCCGAGGGCCTGCCCGACCTTGACGGCCTCACCGCCCAGTTTGATGATAACGCGGCGAATACGGTCGTCCTGGCGCATGTCGTTACCCGACAGCCCGCTCGCCGCCGAGACACCATTGTGCATGCCGTTGACGCAAAGCTTCGACCAGCGCTCGCCCCAGAGGTTGTCGGTTACCTTGCAGGTGTCGACAGTGCGGATCATCGCCCCCAGTTCCTCGATGCGCTTCGTCAGCCGGCCATGCACCTCGCCGACACGGTAGACCTCGTGGCCCGGCGGGTTCTTGGCGCCGGTGCGGCGGATCTTGCCCGGCGCGTAGAGCTCGGCCGAGAGGATCGCGGCGATCGCGCCGACCGTTTTCCCCCAGCCGACGATCTGGGCAATGCGCTCCTCGTTGATGCAGTTCTGCAGTGAGACGACATAGCCCGAGGGCGCCAGGTACTGGCGGATCATCATTGTCGCCCATTCGGTGTCGTAGGATTTCATCGAGATGAAGGCGATATCGATCGGTCGCTCTTTGGCGAGATGCTGGATCTCGGTCAGGTGCAAGGTCTTCGGCCGGGCCAGCACGAATTCGTCGGGGGTGATCCCTTCGAGCGCCAGACCGTCGCGGCGGATCGCCTCGATATGCTCAGGCCAGGGGTCGACCAGCGTGACGTCGAACCCGTTATCGGCGAGGTTCCCGCCGGTATACCCGCCGATTGCCCCGGCGCCGACGACGACGATCCGCTTCTCCGCCATGTCTCTGCTCCTCTCTGATCCGCTCGCTCATGATAAGCTCGGATCGGCACGAGGCAGAAGAGCCGAGATGAACGGCGAGCGAGGCATGATGACAGACCCGGGATTTCGCGTCGTTGTCGCGGGCGCGGGCGTCGCCGGCCTGTTCATGGCTGAGACCCTGAAGCGCGCCCGCATTGACTTCACCGTCTACGAAAAGGCGAGCGAGGTCGGCGGCACCTGGCGCGACAACACCTTCCCCGGCCTCTTTGTTGATGTGTTGTCGCGGCAGTACGAGTTCCCATTCGATCCAAATTACAACTGGTCGCGCAAATACGCTCCAGCCCCCGAAATCCAGGCCTACATCACCAAGGTTGCGCGCCGCCGCGGCCTTACCGATTTCATCCGCTTCAACGAGGAAGTCACCGCAGCGCAGTTCAGCGACGGGCGCTGGCAAATCGACACCGCGCGCGGCACCCGCGACGTCGCTGACGTCTTCATCTGCGCCACCGGCTTTCTGCACCAGCCAAAGCTGCCGGACATCCCGGGTCGGGACAGCTTTTCCGGCCCGTCCTTTCATTCGGCGCGCTGGGACCACAGCGTGCCGTATGCGGGAAGGCGCTGGGGGGTGATCGGCAGCGGCGCGAGCGGCGTCCAGATCACCGAGGCATTGGCTTGGGCCGGCTGCGATGTCACCCAGTTCATCCGCCGCGCGCAATGGGTGCATATCCGGGATAACCCGAATTCGACCTGGCGCGAACGGCTGAAGCTTCGCTTGCCCGGCGGTTATGAGCGCGAGCAGCGCCGGTTGTGGCAGATGATCAACGAAGGTGACGCTTGGCGGCTGTATCCCGGGCAGCAGCGCGAGGCCATGGAGCGCGAGTACCGCTCGTACCTGGACGACGTCAAAGATCCCGAGCTGAGGCGGAAGCTCACCCCCGACTACAATCTCGGCTGCACTCGGATTCCGAAATCCGACCGGAATTATTACGAAGCGGTGCAGCTTCCCAACGCGCATATCGTGAAGGGCCATATCGACCGTATCGAGCCCGACGGTGTCGTCATGGCGGATGGGACGCATGTCCCTGTCGACGTGCTGGTCTATGCGACCGGCTTCGACCCGCACGCCTATATGCGGCCAATGAACGTGACCGGCCTCAACGGCGTAACGATCAACGAGGCCTGGCAGGAACAAATCTATTCCTACGGCGGCATCGCGCTGCCGGGGTTTCCCAATTTATTCATGCTCTACGGCCCGTTCAGCCCGGTAAACAACGTGCCGGTGCCGCTCGGGCTGGAGCAGGAGATCGGCCTCATCATGCGGCTCATTGCCGAGGCCCGCGCACGCCGCGCCGCGGCTGCGCCGACGGTTGCCGCGACCGAAAAGTTCCTCGCCCGTCTCGCCGCCGCGTTCCCCGGTACGGTGTGGGTCGGCGGCTGCAAGAATTGGTACACCAGCCGGCAGCCCAACCCGGTTCTCTGGCCTTTTCCACAAGCCGCGCACAAGGCGTTCTTCGATGAGGCGCCGGTCGAGGATTTCGAGTTCATTCCGACGGGCCCGGCGGACTGAGGTCCCGCTCTCCCCGCCATGACAAGCGGAGAGGGCATGATAAGCTGCGCCAAAGGATGACACAGCCGAAAGGGGACCGCCATGAACTGGACCGAACGACGCGAGCGCTTCCGGGCGCTTTTGGCCGGTAATCGCTGTGTCCATCCTGGCTCGGTCTACGACGCGATCTCGGCGCGGATCGCCGAGGATCTCGGGTTCGAGGTCGGCATGTTTTCGGGCTCGGTCGGCTCGATGGCGGTATTGGGCGCCCCCGATCTGGTCGTGCTGACCCTGTCGGAATTCGCTGCGCAGGCCTACCGCATCTGCCGCGCCGGAAATCTCGCGCTCCTGGTCGATGCCGATCACGGCTACGGCAATGCGCTCAATGTGCGGCGTACCGTCGAGGAACTGGAAACCGCCGGCATCTGCGCGATGTCGATCGAGGACACGGTGCTGCCGCGGCCCTACGGCCCTTCCGGCAAGCCGACGCTGAGCTCGGTCGAGGAAGGCGTCGGCAAGATGAAGGCCGCCCTCTCGGCGCGCCAGGACAAGCGGCTCGTCATCGCCGGCCGCACCAGCGCGCTCGCGATTGCCGGGGTCGATGAGGCGATCAAGCGCGCCCGGGCCTATGAGGCGGCGGGGGTCGACGCGGTGTTCCTCGCCGGCGGCGTCACCGCGGAAGCGATCGAGGCGGTATCGGAGGCAATCCGCATTCCAATCATCACCGGCGGCGCGGGCGGGGGGCCGCTCGGCGATCTCGATTGGCTCGGCGCGCACCGGGTCCGGGTTGCGCTGCAGACGCATGCGCCGTTCAGCGCCGCGGTGCAGGCCGTCTACAACACGCTCAAGGCCTTGCGCGAGGGCACGAAGCCGAACGATCTCACCGGCATCGCTTCATCCGAGCTGATGCAGAAAGTTACGCGTGCCGGCGATTACCGGGAATGGACGCGCGACTTCCTCGGCGGTGAATGAGCGATGCGCAGGCTTTTTATTCCAGCGGCGCTATTGGGGCTTGTATCCTGTGCGGCGCCGCCCCCGCCGGGTGACCCGGTCATCGGCGTGATCAATTCCGTCTTTGCCTCGGCGCTGCCCTGGATCGCGCTGCCGCCGGGCCCGGGACGGGTGACCCTCAGCAATTTCGTTTACGACCGGGCTCGGGTCGAGACATTTGTCACATCCTTTCCGGATTGCCAATTGCGCGTCGGAATGACGGCGACGAGCTTTGAATTGCCGCTCAACGGCACCCGCGTCATCGATACACCGGCGGGCTCGGATGTGTGCTGGCGCCGTATCGAGCCGCCCTTCGCCGAGGCGACGATGCCCGGCGTGCCGCTGGCAGCGCCATGGAACCGTGCCTTTACGACATCGGGCCGCATCGTCGATGCGCGGCTGTGATCCCGGCTGTGACGCGGGACGATCAGCGTGAGTGAGGCCTGCTATCTCGGCACCGATGTCGGCGGCACTTTCACCGATCTGGTGTTCTACACCGCCAGCGGCGAGGTGCATTGTTTCAAGGTGCCGAGCACGCCGGCGCGGCCGGGCGCCAGCATTCTCGAAGGCATCGACGAGATCAAAACCGCGCTCGGTCTTGGCGAGACGGCGTGGCGCGACATGGCGCATACGCATAGCAGCACGGTCGCGACAAATGCGCTGATCGAGCGCAAGGGCGCACGTGTCGGCATGATCGTGACGCGCGGCTTCCGCGATCTCTTCGAGTTGCAGCGTCTCGCGATCCCGCATCCGATGCGCTTCGACTCGCGTCGCCCGCTGCCGCTGATCCCGCGCGCGCTGGTGCGCGAGGTGGGGGGCCGTTTCGCCGCCGATGGCGGCGAGCTCGATCCGCTGCCCGAGGCCGATGCGGTCGCGGCCGCGCAGGAATTGGTCGCGGCCGGCGCCGAGATCGCGATTGTCGTGCTGTTGCACAGCTACCGCAACCCGGCCCATGAACGGGCGGTGCGCGACATCGTCGAGCGCAACGGTATTCCGCTCCGGCTCGAATTGTCGAGCGAGGTATGGGCGCAAGCGCGCGAATATGAACGCGGCGTCCTGACCGCAGTCAACGCCAGCATTCGCCCAATTGTCGAAGGCTATGTCGAGCGGCTCGACCGCGGGCTCGTGGAGCGCACAATCGCCACGCCGGCGCGGGTTGCGCGCTCGAATGGCGGCGCCGAGCTGGCCGAGACGATGCGCCAGCGGCCCGTTGTTGCGCTGTTGTCCGGGCCGGCGGCGGGTGTCGCCGGAGCCGCGGCGGCGGCAGCCGATGCGGGGTGGGAGAGAGCCGATTTGATGACCCTCGATGTCGGCGGCACCTCGGCCGATATCGGCGTCATCCGCGGCGGCCGGCCGGTATTGTCGAGCGAGGAGCATATCGCCGATTTCCCGCTGCTGATCCCGACGATCGCGGTGTCCAGCATCGGCGCCGGCGGCGGCTCGATATTGTGGCTCGACCCCACCGGCTCCTTGAAGGTTGGGCCGAGAAGCGTCGGCGCCGATCCGGGCCCGGCCTGCTATGGCACCTCGGGTTCACGCATCCCGGCATTGACCGATGCGTTTTTGGTCGCGGGGCTGCTCGCGCCGGGACAGCGGCTCGGCGACAAATTACCGTTGCAGATGGCGCCGGCACGCGACGCGCTCGATACATTGGCGGGACCGCTCGGCATGTCGGTCGAAGAGGTGGCGGATGGCGCGATCCGCGTCGCCAATGCGCTGATGGCGGCGGAAGCATCGAATGTGCTGGCGCGCCGCGGCGTCGATGCGCCGCAATTCCGTATGGTGGCGTTTGGCGGCGCCGGGCCGCTCGTCGCCGCGTTGCTGGCTGAGGAGATCGGCATCGACGCAATCCTGATCCCGCCCTTCCCCGGCGGGTTGAGTGCGCTCGGTGCGGCGCGTGCCGATCTCGAAGGCGATCTCGTCGAACCGGTGTACGAGCGATTGGGCGCGCTCGACAAGGACACGCTGGCGGGGATCACCGCCGGGCTTCAGGCGCGCGCCGCGGCGTGGGTCGAGGAGCAGACCCGCGCCCTCACGGTGACCACGACGAATGTCGAGCTCGCCGCCGATATGCGTTATGACGGACAGGGCTACGATGTCACCGTGGCGCTCGAGGAAGCGTGGCTGACGAGTGGCGATTTCGCGCGGCTTCGCAGTGCTTTTCATGCCGCCCACCGCGCGACCTACGGCCACTCCAACGAGAATGCCGAGATCTGGCTCAAGGAGTTGCGTGCGCACATCACCGGGCGGACCCCAAAGCCGCGCATCCTGCCATTGCGCAGCGAGGCGGCCGGCATCTCGGAGGGCACGCGCACCGTGCGACTGTTCGGCCGCGAGGTGAGCGCCACCGTGCATGCGCGCGCCGCGCTTGGAATCGGCCAGCGCATCGCCGGGCCGGCGATTGTCAACCAGATGGACACGACGACTTGGATTCCCGAGGGCTGGAGCGCGCAAGTCGTCTCCTCGGGAGCGCTCGTCGTGGAACGGAGCTAGAGGAGGCCGGCAATGGCCAATGATGTTGCGGGCGCTAGAACCACCGCGCGGGACGCGATCGGGGTCGAGATCTTCGCCAATCTGTTCAAGGCCGTCGTCGACGAGATGGCCTGGGTGGTGCTGCGCTCGTCGCACACGACGTTTGTGAAGGAAACGCAGGATTTCGGGGTCGCGCTCGTGACGCCGGAAGGCGAGATGTTCGCCTATCCCTATGGCAGCGGCGCGACGGTGCTGATGGGCGTCGCGATGGATTCGGTGACGCAACGGATCGCCTGGGAGGAGGGCGATGTCGTCATTACGAACGATCCGTACGCGACGCGCGGCATGGTCATGCATCTCAACGACATCTACGCGTTTCGGCCGGTGTTTGTCGACGGCGAGCTGTTGTGTCTCGCCTGGACCTTTATCCATTGCACCGATGTTGGCGGCTATGCGCCCGGCAGCATCGACATGCAGAATTCAGAGGTCTTCCAGGAAGGCCTGCGCATGCGGCCCGTCAAGCTATTCAAGCGCGGCAAGCTGAACGAGGAGGTGTGGAATCTGTTCGCGGATAATTGCCGCATTCCGTCGCTGAATTGGGGCGATATGAGCGCGTGTGTTGCGGCCTTGACCAAGGCCGAGACAAGAATGCAGCGGCTCGCCGAGCGCTATGGGCGCGACGAGGTCCGCCGCGCGATGTATGCGACCCTGGACCGCACCGAGGCGCTGACCCGAACGGTGTTGTCGCAACTGCCGCAAGGGTCCTACACCTTCACCGAATATTTCGAGGACGATTACGTCAGCGATGTGCCGGTGCGCATTGTGGTGAAGCTGACAGTGCGCGGCGACGGCACGATCGAGCTCGACTATACCGGATCCGATCCTCAGGTCCGCGCCGCCTTGAACCTGCCGACCGGCAATATGAACCATCACCCGTTTCTCGCGATGTCGGCGGTGAATTACGTCGTGACCAAATCCGAGGCGATCCATATCAACGCCGGGATATTGCGCTGCATCGATCTCGTGTTGCCGGAAGCCTCGGTCGTCAATGCCAGCTTCCCGGCGGCCTGCGGGATGCGCTTCACCACGGCGATGCGGGTGCACGACCTCGTGCTCGGCGCGATGACAAAGGCGATCCCGGGGAATGTACCAGTCGCGGGATCGGGCGTTCTCGTCGTCACCTATATCTCGACCTCGGAATTGGGCGGCGCGGGGCGCGTCGTCGTCGCCAACCCAGTCTCGGGCGGCTCCGGCGCGAGCGGCGAACGCGACGGCATCTCGGGCGCCGAGATGAGCGTCGCATTCTTGCGCAACGTGCCGGTCGAGGTTCTGGAAGCCGAGGCGCCCGTCGTTGTGCGCCGCTTCAGTCTCGCGCCCGATAGCGAGGGGCCGGGCAAATTCCGCGGCGGGCTCGGCGTCGCCTACGAGCTGGAGATCAAGCATCCCAGCGCGGTCGTCGTGATGCGCGGCAAGGACCGGCAGCGCTTCTGCGGTTGGGGTGCGGAGGGCGGCTTGGCCGGCACGACGAGCGGCAATATCGGCACACGACGAGACGGCGAGGCGCACGATATCGGCAAGCGCACGGTCTATCGCGCCGAATTGGGCGAGGTCATTCGGCTGTGGGGCGGCGGTGGGGGCGGGTTTGGCGATCCGTTCGAGCGCGACCCCGAGCTGGTTGCGGCCGATGTCGCGGCGGGACTCGTCTCGCCGGAGCGGGCGCGCGAGGTATATGGGATTGTCGTTGCGAATGGCGTGATCGATGCGAAGGCGACAGCGGTGTTGCGCGGGCGGCGGCGCAATGCGGGAAACCGTTTCGATTTTGGACCGGCGCGCAGCGAATGGGAGCGAGTGCACGGGCTGGCGGCAGAACGCATCGCCGCTTGGCTGCCGAGCCTGCCGGTCGCGGTGCGTCGCTACGCCCAGGCGGACGTGTACCGCCTTCTGCACGAGAGCGGGCCCGGCCCGTACACGGCCGATACCGTCGCGGTGGCGCTCGCGGCGGTCGGCGCCGCACTCGGCCAGCAAAGCGCCGCATTGCAACACGCCGCTCAATGACCCGTACCTTTAGATCTCGGCGAAAGCCGGGATTTCTGACGGCAAATGCACGAGCCATTGAAGAATGGGTCCCGGCCTGCGCCGGGACCTATGTTGAAGCTTATCGGTGACGCGCCTCATGCTGAATGAGAGAACAATGGCTGGCACCACTCAAATCAAAGCGTATCCCGTGTCGATTCCGCGCCGCCGCATCATCGCGGGTTCCATCGCCGCCGCGACCGTGCTCGGCATGCCCGCGATATTGCGGGCGGCTTTGATGGCGACCCGGCGCAGACTGAAGGGCCGTTCTATCCCCTGAATTACCCGGCCGATTCCGACAACGATCTCCTGCATGTCGCCGGGCATAGCGAGGCGGCCAAGGGTACGCCGACTCGAGTCGCGGGACGCATTCTCGATATGGCCGGGCGGCCGGTCGCGGGTGCGCGGGTCGAGATCTGGCAATGCGATGCCAAGGGCTGCTACCACAATGTGCGGGACGGCGATGCCGGCCGGCCGCGCGACGATAATTTCCAGGGGTTCGGGCAGACGACCAGCGACAGCGAGGGCGCCTACCGGTTTCTGACGATCCGGCCCGTCGCCTATACCGGCCGCACGCCGCACATTCACTTCGTCGTCGCCGCGCCCGGACAGCGCCGCTTTGTCACGCAAATGTATGTCGCCGGCGAGCCGTTAAACGAGCGCGACCCCGTGCTCCGCGACGTGCGCGATCCGGCGGCGCGGGCGCGGCTCATCGTGCCGCTGCAACCGATGCCCCAGATCGGACCGGGCGCGCTCGCCGCCAATTTCGATATCGTGCTCGGCAATAGCTGAACCGCTACGGCTGCGCGGCGCGGATGGCGCGCCAGAGGCGCTCCGGGCTGGCCGGCATCGGGATGTCGCGGATGCCGAGCGGCTTCAGCGCGTCCATGAGGGCGTTCCCAACGGCCGGCATCGCACCGACCGCGCCGGCTTCGCCTGCGCCCTTCACGCCGAGCGGGTTGGTCTTTGTCGGCACCGGGTTTGTCTCGCAATGCATCAGTGACAGATCGCCGGCGCGCGGCATCGCGTAATCCATAAAGGAGCCGGTCAGCAGCTGCCCCGACCGCGGATCGAAAACGATGTCCTCCATCAGGATTTGTCCGGCGCCCTGGGCGATGCCGCCGCGGATCTGGCCTTCGAGAAGGAGCGGGTTCAGCACCGTGCCGACATCGTCGACGACGCTGTAATCGAGGATCTCGACCTCGCCCGTTTCGGGATCGATCTCGAGCTCGCAAATATGGACGCCATTCGGGAAATTCTGCTGCTTGGCGGCGAAGGCGGCGCTCGCGACCAGGCCGGGCTCCATGCCGTTGGGGAGACTCTGCGGTTCCCAGGCCGCCGCCGCGATATCGGCGAGGGGCACCTTGCGGTCGGTGCCCGGGATCGCGAAGACGCCCTCCTTGAAATCGATGTCCGCCTCGGCGGCTTCGAGCAGATGCGCGGCGATCGTCTTCGCCTTGTCGACGATCCTCTCGGTCGCGAGATAGACCGCCGAGCCGCCGACGGTCGCGGTGCGCGAACCGCCGGAGCCTTCGCCGATCGCGACCTTCTCGGTGTCGCCCTGGACGTAATGCACTTGGTCCGGACGCAGGCCGAGCCGGTCGCAGACGAGCTGCTTGTAGATCGTCTCGTGCCCCATGCCCTGGGTGATCGAGCCTGCAATGACCGTCACCGTGCCGCCGCGGTCGAAGCGCAATTCCGCGGCCTCAAACCCGCCCGCGGCGGCGCGCTCGATGGTGTTCGAGAGGCCGAGGCCACGCAATTTGCCACGCGCGCGCGATTCGGCGCGGCGCCGCTCGAACCCGGCGGTATCGGCGAGCTCCAATGCCAGATCGAGGTTCTTCGCAAACTCGCCGCAATCGTAGGTGAAGATGAGACCCGTCTTGAACGGCATCGCCTCGGGCGGGATCGTGTTGCGGCGGCGCAACTCAATGGGATCGATGCCGATCTCGGCGGCGGCCTCGTCGACCATGCGCTCGATGACATAGGCGAATTCCGGTCGGCCGTTGCCGCGATAGGGCCGCATCGGGTTTGTGTTGGAGAAGACGGCCGTCACTTCGGCATGCATCGCCGGCGTGCGGTAGACGCCTGCCAAGGTGCCGAGATTCATGACAAACACGTTCGACGCGGCCTGCGCATAGGCGCCGACCGCCGCAATCGTCTTTGTGCGAAAGGCGAGGAAATGGCCGTCGCGGTCGAGCGCCAGCTCGGCTTCGGTGACGTGGTCGCGCGCCTGCGCATCGCTGAGAAAGGCTTCGGAGCGCGTGCTTGTCCATTTAACCGGCCGGCCGAGCTGCTTCGAGGCGAGGAGACACAGCGCCACCTCGTTGTAGACCGCCGATTTCATGCCGAAGCTGCCGCCGATATCGCCGGCGACGACGCGGATGCGCGCTTCCGGGACGCCGATGATCTGCGCTAGATCGGCGCGGTAGGCGTGGGTGCGCTGCAGAACCGTGTAGCAGGTGTAGCGGTCTTCGGCCGGGTTGTAGTCGCCGATCGCGCCGCGCGGCTCCATCGCCGCGGCGGTGACGCGGTTGATGACAAGGCGGCGCTTGACGATGCGTTCGGCGCGCGCGAAGGCGGCCTCGACCGCCGCCTTGTCGCCGATCTCGTGCACAAAGCAGATGTTACCAAGGCAGTCGTCCCAGACGCGGGGCGCGTCCGGGGCGACGGCACCTACGGTCGAGACGATCGCGGGCAGCGGCTCGTACTCAACCTCGATCCGTTCGGCGGCGTCCATCGCCTGGTTCTTTGTTTCGGCGACGACAAAGGCGACGTAATCGCCGACCCAGCGCACCCGGTCTTCGACGAGCGCCGGAAAGCGCGGCTTGTAGGAAGGCAGACCGCCCGGCCGCTTCATGCCTCCCGCGGCCGGCAGATCGCTCCAGCCCGAAGCTTTCCAATCGGCGCCGGTCAACACGGCGAGAACACCCGGCATCTGCTGTGCGGCGCGGACATCGATCGAGCGGACCTGGGCATGGGCATGCGGCGAACGCAGCACATGGCCGAACACCATGCGCGGCAGCACGAAATCGTCGACATAGCGGCCGCCGCCGCGCAACAGGCGCGGATCCTCGAAACGCGGCACCGGCTGACCCAACGCGAATTCGCCCATCGTTATCGTCCCCTTCGTCGCGGCCGTCCGAGATTAGATTAGCCGCATTTGGGCGATGGGTGCAGGCCTCGGCCCTATTTCGGCGGCGCCGCGGTGACGACGTCTTGCGCGAAGATCATCTCCTCTTGTCCGACCAGCGCCGGGTCGCGCGGCGATTGGAGATAGCGCGCGAATACCCAGACGCCGTCGGCGGGGTTCGACACGATCTCGGCGACGGCGCCGTCAGCCAGCGTGATCTGTGTCCCGGGCATCAGCGCGCGAATATTGATCGGATCGCTCATTCCGCCGCCGCGCTGGGCATCGGGGCGCGGTCGTTCCGGCGCCATTCCATCAATTCGTCCCAGCTCTCGGCCTGCATGAACTCGGCCCAGCGCCGGTAGAGATTGCGCGCCGGCTCCTCGCTCGAGCGCACATCGGTGATGTCGACGACATGCCCCGGCACCCGCAGCCCCTGCCATTCGAAATTCTCGACCGCGGTGCCGATACCCTGGGCGTAGGTGTAGGGATGGCGGCGCGCGATCGTGCCGCGGCTCGCGGCATGTGCGTAGTTCCAATTCTCCATGTCGTCCTGCTCGGTCATGCCGGCCGGACCGGAATAGCGGATGTAATAGTCGCGCAGGAAATTCTTGACCTCCGCGGGAGCATCGCGGTCAACAAAAAACCAGCGCCACACTTCGGTCTCGTGCGGGCTCTTCGGGTGCCAGGCCGCCATCGTGCGCGGCTGGCGCGACAGCAGCGCCGTGTTCGGGAAGATTTCGCCCGGCGCGCCGAGAAACCGCGCCTTGTCGCCGAGCCGCTTCCGCCGCTCCTCTTCGCAATCCCGGAAATACTCGGCGACAATCGGCGTGTTCTGGTACGCGGCGCGCACCTCCTGGTCCGGCGGCGACAGATAGAGGATTGTCTGATGGCCGCGATCGGGCAGGCAGACATGCAGTTTGCGCCCGGCGAGCAATTCGCTCATGTCGCGCCTTCCGCTGCCGGATGGGCCGATGCCGGCGAGGTCGACCGAGCGGTGACTGATATTGTGATAGGTGTCGCCGCTGAAATTCTCCGCCGGGAATTTCCAGTTGCAGGGAATGAGCCATTTCTGGACGCCGCCCAATACCTCGGCCTGACCCTCGCGCCCGTCCCAGCCATCGAGCTGCAGATCGAGAAAGCGCGTCGCTTCTCCGAGATATTCGAGAAAGGGCGGCGCGGCCGGGTCCCATGTGGCCCAGACCGATCCCTTGTACAGCGCGAGCTGCGCCACCTCCACGAGCCCCCATTGCGTGCGGTCGAGCGTCGAGTGATACGCCTCGCGGAAAAACGGCACGCCGACGAGCCGCCCGTCCGTGCCGTAGCTCCAGCCGTGATAAGGGCAGGTGAAGACGGCGGTGTTGCCCTCGTCATAGCGGCACACTTTCATGCCGCGGTGCCGGCACGAATTGAGAAACACATGCACCTCGCCGGCGCGGTCGCGGCACAGGATGACCGCTTCCTCGCCCATCCGCGCCGCGGCGTAATCGCCGGGGTTCGGGATCTGGCTCTCATGCCCGATAAAGAGCCAGGCGCGCGCGAAAATCCTTTCCTGTTCCTCGGCGTAGATCTCTTCGTTGACGAAAATCTCGCGGCTGATCTGCCCTGTCGTCACATCGACCAGCCCCGCCCGGTAACCGGAATTTTGCGCCGTCGCCATCAGTGCCTCCGGCTAAAAGAAGAACGTCAGGTTTTTGCTGAGCAGCACATTTTGGTCGAGGATGATCTTGCGCCGCGCGATGCGCCAGCCTTCGCTCTCGCTCCGCAACACATCCTCGCGCTTGCCGACCAGGATGTCGGTCTCGGTCTCGACCCGGTTGCGGTAGATCAGAAAGCGGCACCGCACCGTCACCTCGCGTGCCTCCGCAACCGACGGCGTCGCCTCGACGATCTGCACATTCGTCACGAGATGCGAGATGCGCGACACCGGCTCCTCGGCCCAATGAATGCCGGTCTGGATCTGTTTGACGCGCCGGGTCAGCGTATCCTTGCCTTCGTCGAACCACGCGATGTCCTGGCCTTCGCGGGTGAATTCGCGCTGTTCCTCGCCGTATTTGACATTGCGCCGCATCGGCATCCAGTAGCG